>CAXDOW010000001.1:0-52205 GCA_963991165.1 uncultured Flavobacteriales bacterium
CATCGTGTTGGGCGTAGGTAGTTTGGCCAGTGTCATTCCATTGCGCCAGCTGCAGCACGGGTGATTTACTCCTCCACGGTTTTGGTGGAATGACGTAACAGATCATTTAGATTTTCTAGCTCCGTCTGTGTCAATTCTCGGTATTCCCCCATCTTAGTATCTAGGTGAATGTTCATAATGCGAATCCGTGTAAGGGTTTTAACATGATAGCCCAGATATTCACACATTCTTCTAATTTGACGATTGAGCCCTTGGGTCAAGATGATTTTAAATTTTGATTTTCCCAAAGCAGTCACTTGGCAGGGGCGGGTAATGGTCTCCAAAATAGGCACACCTTGGCTCATTTTGTTGATGAAAGCGGTGTTGATAGGTTTGTTGACGGTGACGATATATTCTTTTTCGTGTTTGTTTCGGGCTCTTAAAATTTTGTTGACGATATCGCCATCGTTGGTCAATAACAATAGGCCTTGACTATCTTTGTCGAGACGACCAATGGGAAATATTCGTTTGGGGTAGTTGATAAAATCGACGATGTTATTTTTTTCGACTCTTGTATCGGTTGTACACACGATTCCTCTGGGTTTGTTGAGAGCCAAGTAGACCAGTGATTCGCTGGATTTATTAATGGTTTTGCCATCCACCTGAACGGTGTCACCAGTTCGTATTTTAGTTCCCATCAGTGGGACCGTCCCATTGATGGTTACACGTCCTTGTTCGATGAGCTTGTCCGCAGCTCTTCGTGAGCAATAGCCTGATTCACTAAGGAACTTATTGATTCTTGTTTCTTTCATTCAATTCGTTTTCCTCTTCCAGCTCCCCAAAAAATTTCCCCAAAAAAATTGGTAAATTCAATATTGAAGAATATGGAGTCGCCAATTACCTCACCCTTGCTATCTCGTGCATTATAGCCTTCCCTTCCAGCAATATCTTGATAAGTGACCATGAACTGATTGTCTTCAACTTGTCCAATCACATGTGTAAACTCTGCTGATAGATTAGGATGTAAATTAGCCCAATTTTTTATAATTATCTGACTAAGGTTGTTCTTGTTTTGCTTGATTTCTATACTATAGTTTCTTGAATACCATTCATAAGGAATAATGCCACCGTTTAAGCTGTCTGTTACACTATATTGACCGACGAAATGTTCGCTTTGATAATTGCAAGAGCCGTCATTTTGAGCCGCTTCATTATCATAATTTAAAGCTAATAAATCGGTACATCCCTTTTTTTTACAAGAAAACAGAACAAAAACAAGTATGAGGGATAAAAAAACTAATAATTTAGAATTATATATCTTCATAATTAAGCAAATTCATATTCTCTAAAGGTATGTTCAATTTCATTTAGAATATCAAAAAGTTCTTGCGGTTCTTGAGCTGTTACCAAACGCATTCTGTAGTCTTTAAAATTGGGAATATGTTTGAAGTAATTGGTGTAGTGTCGACGCGTTTCTACCACTCCTAAAATGGGTCCTTTCCATTTGAGAGAAAAGCGCAAATGCTCTTGGCATGTTTCTATACGGTCTTTCATGCTGGGAGGGGCTAAATGTTGGCCGGTTTTAAGAAAGTGTTTTATTTCGTTAAAAATCCATGGATAGCCAATAGCGGCTCTTCCTATCATAATGCCATCAACTCCGTATTTTTCTTTCTTTTCCAGGGCTGTTTCTGGACTATCCACGTCGCCATTTCCAAAGACAGGGATGTGCATTCGAGGGTTGTTTTTGACTTCGGCGATGAGCGACCAGTCGGCCTGTCCTTTATACATTTGTTTTCGTGTTCTGCCATGAATGGCTATGGCTTGAATACCCACGTCTTGAAGGCGTTCGGCCACTTCGACAATATATTGGCTATTTTCGTCCCATCCCAAGCGTGTTTTAACAGTCACAGGCAAGTTGGTTGACTTGACAATTTCTTTAGTCATAGATACCATTTTGGGAATATCTTGTAAAATACCAGCGCCAGCTCCTTTGCAGGTTACTTTTTTGACCGGGCATCCGTAGTTGATATCGATGAAGTCAGGATTTACCTTTTCACAAATTTTAGTGGTTTGCTTCATGGAGTTTATATCATGACCAAAAATTTGAATAGCCAATGGACGTTCGTAATCGAAAAAATCGAGTTTTTCGACACTTTTAACGGCATCTCTTATGAGTCCTTCTGAGGAGATAAATTCAGTGTACATAACGTCGGCACCATGCTTCTTGCAAAGGGCTCTAAAAGGAGGGTCGCTGACGTCTTCCATAGGAGCCAACAATAATGGAAACTCACCTAAATCGATATTGCCTATCTTTACGCTCATAATCAGTACAAAATTAATTAATTATTTCTGTCATGAGTTATAAGGGCATTTACGCCTCGTCAACGGCTAACAAACAAGTGTTTATTTTCATTATGTTGGTTGTCATGGGGTTTTTATTGGGTAATTCTATTGGTATGCTAGGTTCTTTAGTGTTCAACCCATCTTCCATGACCGATTTTCAAAACGAGGATACGGTATATAGTTTGAAGTTTTTACAAGCGTTTAGCTCACTTGGGATTTTTGTTTTTCCTCCTCTTCTTTTTTGGTATTTGACGGGAACGACCCACTATTTTAACAAGGTAAGCCGTCAGCAGATATTATTAACCATAGCCATTATGTTGTTTTCATGGCCTTTGATAAATTTTTTATCGGTATGGAATGAAGGACTTCAATTGCCTTCTTTTTTATCAGATTTAGAGGCCTGGATGCGTTTGGCGGAAGCCAAAGCCATGCAAATTACCGAAGCATTTTTGGCGGTAGACACTTGGAGTGGTTTGTTGGTCAATTTGATTATTATAGCTCTTATTCCTGCCTTTGGAGAAGAGTTTCTTTTTAGAGGGATTATTCAGAACGGTTTGGTGAAGTGGACTGGAAAGATACATCTAAGTATTTGGCTGTCGGCCTTTCTGTTCAGTGCCATGCATCTTCAGTTTTTAGGTTTTGTTCCTCGTTTTTTGATTGGCGGTATGTTTGGTTATTTGATGGTTTGGAGTGGTTCGATATGGTTGCCTATAGTGGCTCACTTTGTAAATAATGCGGCGGCTGTTTTGCTGACCTTTTTCGTAATGGGTGGTCGCCTCACTAAAGAAGTAGAAAGCATAGGCACTAATGACGGACAGGAAGCCATGGTGTTGATTTCGGTAGTTGGTTTGGCCATGTTGTTATTTTTGTTAAAGCAGATATCGCCAACACGGACATAAAAAAAGCACTCCAAAAGAGTGCTGTTTGAACGGTATTAAAGCCAAGATTTTAACGTACTTCTTTTCTGGTAGAGTAGTTAATTTTAAGAGCGTTGGCTTTTCTTAATTCTTGCTTGACATCGGTTACAATGCCCATTTTTGTATCCAAATCTACCTTGATGGAGGTCGTCATGAAAGGCACTTCTTTTTCGTCTCTAGCAGCTCTTTCCGCAGTAATGTATTGAGGAATGTCATCCACGTTAGCAAAGGCATCGTTCAATTGGATTCGTGCTTTGGTACCATAAGTGCCCTGCATCCGTTCTACAGGACTACCAATGTAAATGTAGCTGACTAAAGATTTTTTCTCTAGTTTCTGTATCTCACTAGCTTGTGGTAAACTTTGTTTTACCATAATGGTAGTCTCTCTCATAACGGTAGTTACCATAAAGAAAAACAAGAGCATAAATACAATATCGGGCAAAGAGGCCGTGGAGATACCTGGCGTGTCTTTACTAGTGTTATTTCTGAATTTAGACATAATTATTTTCCAATATTTTTAGGTTCTGCCTCTGAAATTTTTTGGGGATATTCTTTTCTGATTTCCTTTTGTTTCTTTTTGGTCAGATCTTTGTAGAGAACCCCAAATTTTTGCATAGAACGTGCGTCCCTCAGTTCGCGGTAGGCCGCTGCCAATTCGTTTTGCACTTTAATATAGGTTTCATAAGATGTACCTCTATCATTTTGCAATGAGATAATAGCTTTTTGAGGGTTGTCTGATGATTCGGGATCTCGACCTCGGTTGTTGATAAAGGCCTTGGCACCCGCACGTAGTTGGGAAACATCCATAAACTCATTTTCCACTAACAACTGATTGTTAGAGTTGATGAGCACCACATAGATATTTTTTGCTTTGATTTGGGAATCATCTTGTTCTATTTCTTCTTCTGGCATGGGAGGCAACTTACGTGCCAAACCCGTATCGACATCCATGGTGGTCGTTACAAGAAAGAAGATAAGAAGAAGGAATGCTATGTCGGCCATGGAGCCGGCATTGATTTCCGATGCGCCTTTTGCTCTTCTAGCCATAATTTATTTTTTTAAGAATTTACCTACTTCAGCATAAAGTACCGATAAGATGGCACCAGCAGAAAGTATGTAAAAAGTGATAAGCCCCATACCAACACGTTTGGTGGACGCTTCCGTCATCCCAAACTTTTCTGACCCTGGAAAAGTAAGAATTTCTCCAGAGGCAAATACATAGGAAATAATACAAACAAGTAACAAACTTCCAATGCCTATGAGGGCGGTTTTTCCTTTGGACGGATTCTTGGCTAAAAACAAGATGGGATAAACCAAAGCCGCTAAGGCAGCTACCCCAATCATGATATAGGTTAGAATTAGTCCAGCGTTTACTAAGAAATCGGACATACTTACTTGATTTTATTTTTTACTAAAATGTCAACAAAAGAAATAGACGCATCTTCCATAGTATTGACGATGCTATCGATTTTGGCTACGATGTAGTTGTAGAAAATTTGAAGAATCATAGCCACTATTAGACCGAATACGGTGGTTAAAAGGGCCACTTTAATACCTCCTGCTACCAAAGATGGAGAGATGTCTCCGGCCGCTTCAATAGCGTCAAAAGCACCAATCATACCTATAACTGTTCCCATGAAACCAAGCATTGGAGCAAGTGCAATGAATAAAGATATCCACGAAAGACCTCTTTCCAATAGACCCATCTGTACACTACCATAAGCCACTACCGACTTTTCTACTACGTCAATACCTTCGTTGGAGCGATCCAGTCCTTGGTAGAAAATACTAGATACGGGGCCAGGTGTATTACGGCAAATTTCTTTAGCGTTGTCCACACTGCCCGATGAAATAGCACTTTCTATGTCAGTTAAAAGGGCATCGGTATTGGTTGTTGCTCTGTTGAGGTAGATAATTCGTTCGATACAAAGAGCCAACCCTAAAATCAAACACAAAAGGACAATTCCCATAAACGAAGGGCCTCCTTCAATAAATTTTTGTTTAATGACTTGATGAAAAGAACGATTTTCTTGGGGCTCGTCGGTGACCTCTGTATTAGTCGTTTTTTCTGCCATTTGTGTCTCTTCCATCTGAGTGGTGGTGTCCATATCATCTTGGACAGTGGCATAAGTCAAATGACTGCTGCCGAGCATAAAGGAAGTAGCCAATAAAAATAGTGCTAAGAGATTTTTCATTTCGATATTTGTTTTTTAATTGAGGTTACATTTTTAATCTTCGCAAATTTACACAAATAAATAGTTTAAAAAAATGGAGTTTAAAATTAATGACTTTTTGAATGTAAGCGGACATTGTCAAACCCAACATAGTTGAATTTATATGTTTGTATAATTCTATTGTACGCTATAGACATTGGATATTGTATTATTATAAAGCGGTAGGAAAAACCTATCAATACTTAATTAGCTTGTATTTACACTGTTTGTTTGATGAGAAAATTATTGAAATGACATTTAACACCCTTTGTGAGATTATTGACATTGAAATAAAAAAACCAATGAAAGAGGATACTTTATTTAAGTTTTTCTTTAATTAAAAAAAAACACCCATTGGGTGCTTTTGTCTATTGCGGAAAGGAAGGGATTCGAACCCCCGATACGTTTCCGTATACACGCTTTCCAAGCGTGCGCCTTAAGCCACTCGGCCACCTTTCCAATAGGGTTGGCAAATCTAATAAATGAAATTTAAATAGTTAGCTCGCCACGTAATGAAATTTGAAGGAGCGTTTTAATTTGTTTTTCGCTATGTCCTTGACCAATCAAAAACATGAGTTTGGTTACTGCCGCCTCAATAGTCATATCGTGTCCACTAACCACTCCTAACTCTTCTAGTTTGGAACTAGTTTCATACAGTCCTTGACTTACGCTTCCTGATAAACACTGACTTACATTTAAAATAATTTTACCTTTTTCAATGGCTTTTTTAATGCTGTCTAAAAACCAGCTTGCCGTGGTAGCGTTGCCTGTACCATAAGTTTCTAAAATAAGTCCTTTATAGTTCAACTCTAAGATAGAAGCTATCAATTCTGGATTCATACTTGGGAATAGCTTTAAAACCAGTATTTGTTCACTTAAGCTGGTATGAAGAGTCAAATCCTTACGGCTATGTTCGTAACCTATGGGGCTATACTTTATTTGTAAGCCCGCCTCGGCAAGAGGGATAAAGTTCGGACTTTTGAAGGCCTCGAAGTGCTCGGCCTTGATTTTGGTGCATCGATTGCCTCTCAACAGATGATACTCAAAGTACACACATACTTCAGGAATACATGACTGAGCCGCCAATTCTATCGAAGTGATAATGTTTTCTTTGGCGTCCGTTCGTCGCACACCGATGGGTAATTGAGCACCAGTGAGAATGACTGGTTTATTCAAGTTTTCGAGCATAAAACTTAGGGCTGAAGCGGTGTATGCCATGGTGTCGGAGCCATGTAAAATGACGAAGCCCTTATATTTTTTGTAGTTTTTTTTAATGATTTGGGCGAGCTGTACCCATACCTCAATAGATATGTTGGAAGAATCTATAGGTTGGTCTATGCTAATGGCTTCCAAGTTGATGTCAAAAGACCTAAGCTCTGGAATTTGAGTATGAAGCGTTTCCAAATCAAAGGGGCGTAAACTGCCATGTAATGTTTTGTACATGCCAATAGTACCTCCTGTATAGATAAGTAATACCGAATCTGTCATAGTTATAGCTTAAATAAGGTGTGAGCATTGTGCGTCGTTATTCGTGCCACTTCTTGAATGTCAAGCTCATAAATGTCCGCTAATTTTTGAGCTATGATGGGCAAAAAAGAACTTTCATTGCGTTGGCCTCTATGGGGCGTAGGGGCAAGATAAGGGCTGTCGGTCTCTAAAACGAGGCGTTCTAAAGGAAGCTCTTTTAAGGTTTTGTCCAAACCACTATTTTTAAAGGTTACCACCCCACCTATGCCTAGCATAAATCCCATTTCTATAGCTTTTTTTCCTTGCTCGACAGTGCCGGTAAAACAGTGAAAAACACCTCTTAGTTTGTCTGCATTCACTTCTTCAACTATCTTAAAAACGTCATCAAAACTATCTCTGATATGAATAGCCACTGGTAAATCGTATTCTTTTCCCCAAATGAGTTGTTGACGAAATGCCTCTTTTTGAATACCCAAAGTGCTTTTATCCCAATATAAATCGATACCAATTTCGCCTATCGCCACATAATTTCCTTTGTCTAAATGAGACTTAATGGTTTCCAATTCTTCCAAAAAGCTTTCCTTAACCTCACAGGGATGCAAACCCATCATGGGAAAACAGTGATTAGGAAAGTTTTGACACAACTCATGCATGTTTTCTACACTATCGCTGTTAATATTGGGGAGTAACATTTTATTTACACCAGTATCTAGAGCCTTTTGGACGACTTCCTGTCTGTCTAGATCAAACTGATTAGCAAACAGATGAGTATGGGTGTCAATAAGAATCATGGCGGTAAAATTAGGATAATTTCTTTAGCTTTGGAGGGTGCCAAAACCAATGAAAATATTAGTCATTCGCCTCAGTTCCATTGGCGATATTGTATTGACTTCTCCAGTAGTCAGAATCTTAAAAAAACAACTCCATGCCGAGGTTCATTTTTTGACTAAAAAAACTTTTTCTTCTTGGCTTTCTCACAATCCCCATATAGATGTCATTCATCATTATGAGAAGGGCAATAAACCACTCAAAAAAGAAGGCTTCGATTTCATCGTAGATTTGCACCACAACCTTCGTACTTTTAAACTAAAGTGGGCTTTGAGGGTACCTTCTAAAAGCGTCAATAAGTTGAACATTAGAAAGTTTGTTTTGACTACTTTCAAGTGGAACATCATGCCGCCCATTCACATGGTGGATAGAAACGTTGCTACGGTGGCCCATTTAGGTGTCAAAAACGACATGGAGGGACTGGATTTTTTCATTCCCAAAACGGAAACTTTGCCTCTTGATTTTCAATTCACAAGTCCTTTTGTGGCGGTTGTTATTGGTGGTCAGCATGCCACTAAAATACTACCCACCTTCAAACTTATTGAATTGTGTAAGCAGCTAAACAGACCTTTTGTTTTAGTAGGTGGCCCTGAAGATAAAGAAAGAGGAGATGACATTATTGCAGAGACTACACAAGGAATAAATGCTTGTGGTCGTTTAACACTTATTCAGTCGGCTTTGTTAGTTAAAGGCGCCGACTTTGTGGTGTCTCACGATACGGGTATGATGCACATTTCGGCAGCATTAAAAAAGAAAATTTTTTCCGTTTGGGGCAACACAGTGCCTGCTTTTGGTATGGTGCCTTATCTTGCCGACCCATCGTCAGTCATGGTTGAACATAAAGATTTAGGATGTCGTCCGTGTTCCAAAATCGGCTATTCTAAATGCCCAAGAGGTCATTTTAAATGTATGAAGGCGATTGATTTATCACCAATTAAGTAAATAATGCTTTTAGCTCAGAAGCATCTTCCGGCTTCATTCTACCTGATAAAATAAGACTTAGTTGACGTCTGCGTAACGCTCCATCAAAGCGTTCTTTTTCTAAGTCAGATTCAGGAGAAATTGAAGGAACGGCAATGGGACTTCCTAATTGGTCAACGGCTACAAAAGTGTAGATGGCTTCATTGCATTTTTGTCTGCCCACGGAAGAGTTTCTGTGCTCCATCCATACATCTACGAAAACTTCCATAGATGACTTAAAAGCTCTCGAAACTTTTGCTTCTAAGGTGACAATACTACCTCGCGGTATGGGTTTTTCAAAAGAAACATTATTTACTGATGCAGTAACCACAATTCGACCACAGTGTCTGTGGGCTGAAATAGCCGCAGCCATATCCATCCAGTGAAGTAAGCGTCCTCCCATCAAATTATCTAAATTGTTGGTGTCATTTGGAAGAACCATTTCCGTCAGGGTGGCTAAACTTTGTAAAGGTTTTCTTAAAGACATTTTATTTATTGTTAAGTAACCACGCCTTGGGGTTTTCGGTTCTGCTGGCTTCTAAGGCGATTAGCGCATCACTTGAACGAAAAAACCCATTGTAAGCAACACGATACAATCCAGATTGGCTAAGTCCAACAATTTGAGCATTACGATAACCATTATGCTTCAAGGTGTTAACCATTCTTTCGGCGTTTTTCTTTGATGAAAAGGCCCCTGCTATGATATAATATCGATAGTTTGCTTCGTCTTCAATAGCAAAGGGTGTAGATAAGACTTTCTGGTCTTCGAAAAATTTTAATAGAGTGCTAGAAACAGAGGATGTTGGACTAGATACCTCATAGCTTGGAGAACTCGAAGGACTAGTTTCTATATTGATTGTGCTAGTCTTGAATGGAAATAAATTGGCATAAGCGTCAGTCACTCTATCTTTATTAGAAATGCCTAAAGCACTTAACATGAGCAAAGGAATTAGCACAGCAGCAACTCTCAGCCATGATTTTCTGTTGCCGGCTATGTGTGTTTGATCTAATTGACGTATCTTCTTTTCTAGCTTTGACCCACGATCTATTACGGGGTATTGCATGGTAGTGAAGCCAAAACTATCTAATAAATGGTTTCGTGAATCAGATTGGACGAAAAGAATGTTATTTTCTGAAGTCAGTAAAAGAGTTCCTACTTTATCAATGAAAACTTTTTTGTACAGTCTGAGCGATTCGTTGAGCTCCTGAACGAATACATCAAGTTCTTTTTGAGCTTGTTTAAAAGTCAAACCGTGGTAAAGGGCTATTTCATTAACGAGTAAACCATCATTATTTTGAAGACTCCGGTTAAAGACAATACTCTTTTTAGGGGCAAACATATAATTTGTTGTGTGGTCTATGTGAGCCGAAGAATAGTTAGCTACAAAACCACCAAAGTTTGGGATGACGACACAATTGTGTTCGCACAATAAATCAGAAATAGATTGATTAATCGTTTGATTTGTCATTCTGCTAAAGTATTATTTTCATGAAAGTTACCCAAACCTTTGAATGACTTTTTTCAAATCATCGTTAGTATCAATAGCGTAAGCATCAAGATTGGTTATTTTAACATGGATGTCATAGTTATGGTCTAACCATCGCCATTGTTCAAGCCGTTGTTCTAGTTCGTTTTTAGTTGGTGGCAAATCGCAAATGGCTTTCAGAATAGCCGGGCGATAGGCGTATAGACCAATGTGTTTGTAGAAGGTCCTTTCTTCTTCGAAAGAAAGAAGGCGGTCAAAAGAGGTAGCCCAAAAATGATCATTAAAACTAACTTTTGGAGTGTGTGAGTCGCTTAGTAGGCGTTTGTCGTCAATGACTTTTGCCAAAGTGGCTATTTGCGTCTTAGGGTTTTCAAAGGCATGTATGAGTTGGTTGATTTGAACTGGGTTGATGAATGGCTCATCGCCTTGAATATTGACAATAACATCATAGCTTTCTTCTAGCTTTTCCATCACTTCCAAACATCGATCGGTGCCACTAATGTGCTTATTAGAAGTCATCATGACTTCCCCGCCAAAGTCCATGACGGCTTGTTCTATTCGTTGGTCGTCAGTGCCTACAATTAATCGTTCTAGCATGGATTTTTGGGCTTGTTCATAGACTCTTTGTATCATGCTTTTGCCAAGAATATCTAACAATGGTTTTCCTGGCAGGCGACTGGAATAATAGCGTGCTGGTATGATCCCAAGGGCGGTCATATGGAAATCCCAAATTTTAAGGAAACCGTTCGTGGTGGCATCATGTTGGCAGGCCGAGTTTGGTATTCACGATTAAGTAGGTTGTTTGAAATTAAAGAGAGACTTGTTTCATTATTTAAATAGACAATTATTCTTGCATCAACTATAAAGTCGCCGTTTTTTAGTCTTTCTCGCGATTCAGGAATACCAGGAACGATAGATTCAAAATCTTCTGAAGCAAAAATGGCATCTATGTTCTTCATGAAACTATTGTATTTTAAGCTGGTTCCTAGAGCAAATCGGGAGTGTTTGAATTCCAAGTCCATTTTGACAACATGTTCGTGTCGATACTTTAGAAAAAGAGTGGATGAGTCTAAAGAACTGGTGTTGTAATAAGTGAGCTCTGTTCCGTTGATATCTTGACCGTAGCTTATTGTGGGGTCCTTTGGGATGGCATTGATGTAAGTATATCCTCCTATAAAATTGAGCTCGTTCTGCTTTATTTTTGCCTGACCAGCTATGGTAAACTCTAAGCCGGAAATTTCAGTGTTGCCAATGTTAATAGATTTAAAGCCTATACCTAAATTATCCGCTGTGGGAAGTTGCCATTGACCAAAACTAAATTCCATCATATTATTATACCGCATGATGAAGGCCGCTACATCTAAATAACCGGTCCAATTTCCAAAAGCAAACCCTTGTTTGATTGCCAATTCGGAGCTCCATCCATCTTCTGGTTTAAGCTCCGGATTCTGAAAAACATAAATCCCACTGGCTACTTCCGCCTCAATAAATAATTCGGCAATGCTAGGAAAACGGTAGCCCTGTCCCCAAGAAGATCTAAGAAAGGTAGCCTTAGCCAGTTGGTAGTTGACACCAGCTCTAAAGACGGGTTTTTCTACTTGAAACGAACTTATTGTGTCACCCTCAATGACATAGCTTTCGCTTGTCTTTAAGCCGAACCGTTCAAATCGAGCACCCAAAGAGAGGTTTATTCGTTGGCCCATTTTTTTATCCAGTTGTGTAAAAATAGCATTGTTCAATCGGAAGTTTTTTCCATTGAAGAGTTCTGCCTCAGCATCCACATATTCGGTAAGAACGCCGCTAGTCCAATTTAATTGTATGCTTTCATAAGTTTTTTGGTACTGATACTCTAAATAATATGTGGTGGACTGGTTGTCTTGACCTGTGGGATCGTTCTTAGTCTCATTATCGTTGATGACTTTCATGTACCGACTTTGAAGGCGATGCTTATCATTGTTAGTTGGGTTGACATAGGTTATATAGGGGTCTATATTGTACACATCACCACTTGTTTTTGTTACGGAACTATCTAAAGGAATGTAGGCCTCGTCATAGCTTTGCCAAATTAAAGCCGAAGCAGTCGTGTTGAATAAAAAATTAGAGTTAATACCAAATGAAAGTCCCTCCACTTTTTGACTTTTGTAACGCGTGTTGAAATTCAATCGTTGGCGATTGGTTACCTCATCGTAGCGATAGCCATCATCATCTAATAAAAAGCCCCCCACGACTAAATCCAGCGAACCAATTTTACGCTTGTGTAAAAAGTCCATACCGCTAATGTTTCTGTAATCTTCGCCCCACCAGTTTAAACTGGAGCGTTTGGCGTTAAGGTAATTACCAGTATGAAAGTTGATTTTGGTTTCAGGTTTATTGCTCGCAAATGAGGTTCTTATATTAATAACCCCATTGAGAGCCGAAGAGCCGTATAAAGCCGAAGAAGCACCTTTAATAATTTCAACTTGATTGATGTTTTCAGTTGATATTAAACTCCATTGTGCTTGGCCAGCATCTCCTGAAATGAGTGGCATGTCATCGACTAGCACTTGAACTCTAGTGCCAGCACCATAACTCCAGCCACTACCACCTCTAATATTTGCTTGTCCGTCCGTCATGTTTACACCAGGTACTTGATCAATGGCTGTCTGTATATTAGTCGTGTTTTTATCTTCTATAAAGGAGGATTTAATCACTTCAATAGAAACGGTTGTTTCTTCAACGCTTTGTTCAAACTTACCAGCCGACACCACGACTGTCTTTATAAGTTCAGTATTTTCTTTTAAAGGAATGGTTTGTTGTTTGCTTTCGTTGATTGTAAATGAGTGAGTAATGACAGTTGTTTCATAGCCAATAAAACTGAACGTAAAAGTATGCTCGTTAGCGTCGACATCAACAAAAAACTGACCATCAATATCTGTGGAGGTGACGCCTTTTCCATCTACTGAAACAGTAACTCCGATTAGCGGCTCCTCGGAAGTGCTATCAACCACTTTGCCAGAAAAACTTTGAGCAAACAAATGATTGCTCAGCAACGCCAATAATATTGCGAAAATATAATTTGATGAACTCATTAATATAATGTTAGATTTGCAAAGTACAAATTTATTGTCATGAGTCAAGAACTTTTTCACTGTTTAAGATTATCATTATTAAAGGGAATTGGGCCTGTTATCGCCAAAAAACTGGTGGCTTATTGCGGTAGTATAGAAGGTGTTTTTAGTGAAAGTACGTCAAACCTTAAAAAAATTCCAAACATTGGTTCTGTTTTAATTCAACAGATAAAATCTGACACACTCTTAAAAAGAGCTCAGCAAGAGCTAACCTTTATTGAGAAAAATAAGCTTCAATGTTGGACTTATTGGGATAAGCAATATCCCCATTCGTTAAAACAATGCTACGACGCGCCAATTATACTGTTTTCCAAAGGACATGTAACCTTAAATCAATCAAAACTAATTAGTATTGTAGGAACCCGAAAAGCTACACCATACGGTCTGTCTTTCTGTAAGGAGTTCATTCAAGAATTAGCCCCTTATTCGCCAACTATTATTAGTGGTTTAGCTTATGGAATAGATTCATGTGCTCATAGAGAAGCTATCAACAATAGATTGTCTACTATTGCTGTGTTAGCTCATGGTTGCGATACTATTTATCCGTCAATGAATAGAGAGTTAGCAACTCAACTTCAGGAAAACGGTGCTTTGTTAACCGAATTTCTTAGCAAGACAAAATTAGTTAAGCAA
The DNA here is from genome assembly GCA_963991165.1 of uncultured Flavobacteriales bacterium. GTDB lineage: Bacteria > Bacteroidota > Bacteroidia > Flavobacteriales > UBA7312. The sequence goes on from CAXDOW010000001.1 coordinate 13,935, forward strand.
CATTTTGTCAGGAGGAACAGAATCATTGCTGGTCTTTCACAAGCAACTATAGTCATTGAGAGTCAGACCAGTGGAGGAGCCATGTTGACCGCTAGATTGGCTAATTCATATAATAGAGAGGTTTTTGCCGTTCCTGGTAAAACGAAAGATAAATATTCTATTGGATGTTTGGAGCTCATTAAGCGAAATGAAGCTCACTTATTACAGTCTGTCAAAGATTTAGTTTCAAACTTGTCGTGGGATATTCCACAAAATCCGGTTCAAAAAACCTTATTCGACTTAAGTGAGGAAGAGGCGCACATAATAGATTTGATTTCCGAACACAATGGAATACATATTGATTTAATTCATTCTTTGTGTCAATTGCCCTATTCAACCACAAATGAACTGTTGATGACACTGGAACTAAAAGGGCTTCTCTACGTTAAACCTGGGAAAATATACTATACATAACACCCTATCAGAGATTAGCAATCTATTCACAAAAAAATTCTTAAGTCAAAAAAATATCTTGGATTGTCTAAAAATGATATTTTTGCTCAATTAATTATTGAACCAATGTCAACAAAATATCAAGAAAAAATAGACGGATTTATGGCAACAGTGAGTTCAAAAGATGCTCATCAAGTTGTTTTTCTTCAAGCGGTGCATGAAGTGGCAGAAGCCATTATTCCTTTTATGGAAGAAAACCCGCGCTACAGGAATGTTGCACTTTTAGAACGTATGGTTGAGCCCGAACGAACCATCATGTTCAGAGTCCCTTGGCTGGATGATCAAGGAAATATTCAAGTTAATAGGGGGTACAGAGTTGAATTTAATTCGGCTATAGGCCCATACAAAGGTGGATTGAGGTTTCACCCTACTGTCAACTTAGGAATACTAAAGTTTTTAGGTTTTGAACAAGTCTTTAAAAATTCCCTTACCACTCTTCCGTTAGGAGGTGGAAAAGGAGGGTCAGATTTTGACCCAAAAGGGAAATCCGATAATGAAGTAATGCGATTTTGCCAATCTTTTATGTCCGAGTTGTATCGTCACATAGGGGCTAATACAGATATTCCAGCAGGCGATATCGGTGTTGGTGCCAGAGAAATAGGATTTCTATTTGGTCAATACAAACGGTTAAGGAATGAGTTTACAGGTGTTTTAACAGGAAAAAGCATCGAATGGGGGGGGTCCCTTATTCGCCCTGAAGCTACAGGATACGGCACAGTATATTTTGCCGCAAATATGTTGGCAACTCGAAATCAATCTCTACAAGACAAAACTGTAGTGATTTCTGGTTCTGGAAATGTAGCCCAATACGCTTGTCAAAAAGCAACTCAATTAGGTGCAAAAGTGGTTACTCTTTCTGATTCTTCAGGTTTTATTTACGACAAAGACGGAATAAATGCTGATAAACTAGCATTTATAATGGAGCTTAAGAATATAAAAAGGGGCCGTTTAAAAGAATACGCTGAACATTACAATTGTGAATATTTCGAAGGGCAAAGACCTTGGGGAATTCAGTGTGACATTGCCTTGCCTTGTGCCACTCAAAACGAGTTAGATAAAGGCGATGCTATCCATCTTTTAAAAAATGGTTGTCAGTGCGTTAGCGAAGGTGCTAACATGCCGTCAACTCCTCAAGCTATTGAGCAGTTTTTACAAGCTAAAATTCTTTTTGCTCCAGGCAAAGCAGCCAATGCTGGTGGTGTGGCTACTTCAGGACTGGAAATGTCTCAAAATTCACTTCGATTGAACTGGTCTCGTGATGAGGTGGATGACAAATTACAACACATTATGAATAGTATTCACCAGTCGTGTGTGGAACATGGAAAGCAGAACGATTTTGTAGATTATGTCAAAGGAGCCAATATTGCTGGATTCGTGAAAGTGGCCGATGCTATGATGGATCAAGGTGTAGTCTAATCTTTTTTATACTCTAATATAAACTATGTACGGAAAGCTAAAATTACAGTTACAAGACGAATTAAAAGCCATTAAAGAGGCCGGTCTTTATAAGCAAGAACGTATTATCGTCACACCCCAACAGGCCGACATTGAAGTGGATACTGGCATTGAAGTGATAAATCTGTGTGCCAATAATTATTTGGGTCTTTCCTCTCACAAAAACGTGATAGAAGCAGCCAAAAAAACACTTGATACGCATGGCTTTGGTTTGTCTTCCGTTCGATTTATATGTGGTACTCAGAACATTCACAAAACGCTTGAGCAAAAACTTTCATCTTTTTTAGGCATGGAAGACACCATATTATATGCTGCTGCTTTTGATGCTAACGGGGGCTTATTCGAACCTCTTTTCACATCTGAGGATGCTATTATCTCAGATGCCTTAAATCATGCTTCTATCATTGATGGTATTAGACTTTGTAAGGCCGTTAGATATCGATACAATAATAACGATATGCAAGATCTGGAGCAAAAACTCATTGAAGCACAATCTCAACGAAACAGAATTATTGTTACCGATGGGGTGTTTTCGATGGACGGGTATATTGCTCAACTAGACAAAATTTGTGATTTAGCAGAACAATACGACGCCTTGGTTATGGTCGATGAATGCCATTCAACAGGATTTATTGGTAAACAAGGTCGCGGAACGCACGAATACCACAATGTGATGGGCAGAGTCGACATAATTACAGGAACCCTTGGAAAAGCACTTGGAGGAGCCATGGGAGGATTTACCTCTTCCAAAAAAGAAATTATTGATATTTTGCGACAACGCTCAAGACCTTATCTTTTTTCAAATAGCTTGGCCCCCTCTATCGTTGGGTCTTCCATTGAGGTGCTTAACCTAATAAGTCAGACGACCAAATTAAGAGACCAACTAGAAGAAAATACCACCTATTTTAGACGTAAAATGGAAGAAGCCGGATTTGATATTAAAAAAGGTAATCACCCCATTGTGCCAGTAATGCTTTATGATGCCAAAACATCTCAAATTATGGCCGATAAATTATTACAAGAAGGCATCTATGTGATTGGCTTTTTCTATCCTGTTGTGCCTAAAAATCAAGCTAGAATCAGAGTGCAGCTATCTGCTGCTCATTCCAGGGAACATTTGGATAAAGCCATAGCGGCTTTTATTAAGGTTGGAAAAGAAATGAAAGTTATCAACTAATTAAGGTTGATAAATATTTGTTTGTTTAAATAAAAAACCTACTTTTGCAACCCCTCTGAAATGAGGATATATTGTTAAAGTATAAATTAAACGATTAGATAGTGGACACACTAAGTTACAAGACGATTTCAGCCAACAAAGAAACGGCTAACAAAAATTGGATTTTAGTCAATGCAGAAGACATGATTTTGGGACGTTTAGCTTCCCAAGTAGCTTTCATGCTCAGAGGTAAACACAAAACAAACTTTACCCCTCATGTTGACTGTGGCGACAATGTCGTTGTTATCAATGCTGACAAAATCCGTTTAACGGGACAAAAATGGACCGATAGAGAACACTTTAAACACACGGGATATCCTGGTGGGCAAAAACGCATATCACCCAAAGAATTATTTGATAGAGATCAAACCTCATTAGTGAGGCAAGCCATAAAAGGGATGCTCCCCAAAAACAAATTGGGTAGAGCTATATTCTCTAACTTGTATGTTTACGCTGGTACCGACCACAAACATGAAGCCCAACAACCAACAGAAATAACACTTAAAAATTAACGATGGATACAATACACACCATTGGACGAAGAAAATCAGCTGTTGCTCGTATCTACATGAGTGAAGGCAAAGGAAATATTACCATTAACAACCGAGAAGCAAAAGATTATTTTAGCACTGCCACTCTCCTTTACAAGTTAAATCAACCATTTAACCTAGTAGACATGGATGGGAAATTTGATGTCAAGGTAAATGTTAATGGAGGAGGAAATACTGGACAAGTTGAGGCCATTCGATTAGCCATTTCAAGAGCTCTTTGTCAACTCGATGAAAATCATCGTTTGGTTCTTAAACCAGAAGGTCTTCTTACACGAGATCCTCGAATGGTTGAACGTAAAAAACCAGGACAAAAGAAAGCGCGTAAGAAGTTCCAGTTCAGTAAACGTTAATATCTGAGGATATTGTTTAGTATCAAAATGACTCAGACTATTTTTATAATACTACTGAGTTATTGAACAGAATTATGAATGTAAACAATTAAAAAATGTCAACAACAAATTTCAAAGACTTATTAGAATCAGGAGTTCACTTTGGACACCTTACACGTAAATGGAACCCACGAATGGCACCCTACATTTTTATGGAAAAAAATGGGATTCACGTCATCGACCTAAACAAAACCGTAAACAAACTTGATCAGGCCTGTTCCGCCCTTAAGCACTTAGCCAAATCAGGGCGAAAGGTTATGTTTGTAGCTACTAAAAAACAAGCCAAAGACTCTGTTTCTTTACATGCTAAAAGAGTCAACATGCCATACATTACTGAACGATGGTCTGGTGGTCTATTGACCAATTTTGCTACCATAAGAAAGGCTATCAAAAAGATGAATTCCATTGATAAAATGAAAACTGATGGAACCATTGACACCTTGTCTAAAAGAGAGCGACTTCAAGTTTCTAGAACTCGTGAAAAGCTAGAAAAAAACTTAGGAAGTATTGCTTCTATGAACAGAATTCCAGCGGCTCTCTTCATTGTCGATATTCATAGAGAACACATTGCGGTTGCAGAAGCCAAAAAATTAGGCATTCCAACATTTGCCATTGTAGATACCAACTCAGATCCTAGTTTAGTTGATTTTTGCATTCCTGCTAATGATGATGCTAGTCGCTCCATAGATAAAATCGTATCTATAGTTGCAGACTCCATCCAAGAAGGACTTCAGGAAAGAGAAAATGAGAAGCAGGCCACTCGAATGGCTAAATCTGATACTCCAGAAGTTGAAAATCAAGACGATAAGGTGGCTGAATCACAAGAACAAACAGAAGAAGCTGAAACGGTTTCGCAAAAAACAAAATAATAACCTAACAAATTTAATTATGACTAAAATTACTGCTGCTGACGTCAATGCTTTAAGAAAGCAAACAGGAGCTGGAATGATGGATTGCAAAAAAGCCCTAGTCGAGGCACAAGGCGACATGTCAAAAGCCGTTGACATTTTAAGAAAGAAAGGACAAAAAGTAGCTGCCAATAGAGCAGATAGAGAGGCCTCTGAGGGAGTCGTTATTTCTGCTACAGATGGTCAATTCGGAGCATTGATTGCCCTTAATTGTGAAACTGATTTTGTTGCAAAAAATGAAGGTTTTGTAGCATTAGCAAAATCATTCCTTGATGTGGCCATGGCTCAAAAACCCACTAATTTAAACGAGTTAAAGGCCTGTCAATTAGAAGGAATGACCATCGAAGAAAAAATTACTGAACAAACGGGTGTCATAGGTGAGAAATTAGATTTATCATCGTACGAGACTGTTCAAGCCTCTCAAGTGGCTTCTTACATACATAGTGGAAATCGACTTGCCACTCTAGTTGGTTTAACCAAATCAGTAGATCAACAAGTAGGAAAAGACGTGGCTATGCAAGTCGCTGCGATGAACCCTGTTGCTGTTGACAAAGACGCAGTTTCTCAAGACATCATTGACAAAGAACTAGAAGTGGCCAAGGATTTAGCCAGACAAGAGGGCAAGCCAGAAGACATGTTAGACAAAATTGCCATGGGCAGATTAAACAAGTTCTTTAAAGAAAACACATTGCTCAATCAGGAATTCATTAAAGAATCTAAAACCTCAGTTTCCCAATATTTGGGCAAAATCGATAGCGGACTGAGTGTGACCGAGTTTAAGAGAGTAGGCCTTGGTGTCTAATTCGAGCGATATGTAAGAGAGTGTTTTTCACTCTCTTTTTTTTGACTTAAATTTGCTGACAATGAAATATAAACGAATCCTTTTAAAACTAAGCGGTGAAGCGCTCATGGGTGAAAAGAACTTCGGAATTGACACACGAAAGTTGACCGCCTATGCCAATGAAATAAAAAGTGCCGTTGACTTTGGTGTAGAAGTAGCGATTGTTATTGGCGGTGGAAATATTTTTAGAGGTGTTCAAGTAGAAGGGCAAGGCCTAGATAGAGTTCAAGGAGATTATATGGGTATGTTAGCCACCATCATAAATGGAATGGCACTTCAATCAGCATTGGAAAAAGAACATGTCGAAACTCGATTGTTATCGGCCATAAAAATGGAGCAAATAGCCGAACCTTTTATCCGCAGACGCTCCATACGCCATTTGCAAAAGGGTAGAGTCGTTATTTTTGGTGGTGGTACTGGTAATCCTTATTTTACTACCGATACTGCCGCTACTTTACGTGCAATAGAAATTGAAGCCGATGTCATTCTTAAAGGTACACGAGTTGATGGAATATATACAGCCGATCCTGAAAAAGATAAGTCAGCTACCAAATACGATCACATCACCTTCAAAGAAGTCTATGAGAAAGAACTAAATATCATGGACATGACTGCCTTTACCTTGTGTAATGAAAACAAACTGCCAATTGTAGTATTTGACATTAACAAAAAGAATAATTTATTGAACATGTTGAAAGGAGAACCCATAGGTACTCTTGTCAACTTTTAAATATACACCGATGGAAGAAATTAGTCTTATATTAGATCATGCCAAAGAAAATATGGAAAGCTCACTCAAACACCTCGAGTTGGCTTTTTCAAAAATTAGAGCAGGTAAAGCATCTCCTCAAATGCTTGACGGCATTACCATTGACTACTATGGTTCTCAAACTCCCCTTTCGCAAGCATCCAATATTAATACGCCCGACGGAAGAACCATCTCGGTTCAACCATGGGATAAATCATTACTGGACGTCATTGAAAAAGCAATCATTGATGCCAACTTAGGATTTAATCCAATGAATAATGGTGAAATGATTATGATAAATGTTCCACCTTTAACAGAAGAGAGAAGGCAACAACTCGTCAAACAAGCTAAAGCAGAAACCGAAAATGCCAAGGTTAGCATAAGAAATGCTAGAAAAGAAGCCAATGATGAATTGAAAAAACTGGAAGGTATTTCGGAAGACATATTAAAAGATTCAGAACTTGATATTCAACATATTACTGATGATTTCAGTTCAAAAGTAGTTGAATTTTTCAACAAAAAAGAATCCGAAATATTGACGGTCTAAACCAACAAGATTCCCGCAAATTTCTCCTAATTTTTATCTAGCTTTTTTTATACACTGTCTTATATTTAAGTACTTTTGAGAACTTAAAATACGTCTATTTTTATGTGGCTGTTTATTGCTAAAATAATTCTTAGGTACCGTTCCGTCTTTATTTGGTTAATACTTATTGCCACCTATTTCATGATTCAACAAGGTCAAAGTGTTCAGTTATCCTACTCTATGGCCAACCTTTTGCCCAAAAACTCTCAGGTTCAAAAAGACCATAATTTCTTTGTTGAAAAGTTTGGTATAAGGGATAACGTTATGATTATTGGCATAAAATCCCAGGTTGTTAATGACATCAAGGTCTTTAGTTCTTGGAAAAAACTACAAGAAAACATTAAACAAATAAACGGCGTTGAATCGGTTCATTCTATTGTGGATGCCGTCGATTTAATAAAAGATAAAATCGAAAAACAACTTTTATTACAATCTGTTTTTGATGAGGTGAAGAACCAACAACAATTAGAGAAGGCGACAGAAAAATTAAACAACCTTCCTTTTTACGAAAACACCTTATCAACGGATAGTACATCCATTATGTTAGTGTCGTTAGATAATGATTTTATCACGAGTGATAAAAGGATTCAACTAATGGAAGATATAACTGCATTGGGACACACCTTTTATGATGAAACTAATACCGAACTTTTATTTTCAGGACTTCCCTATATCCGAACGATAAATGCTGAGCTTATCAGAAATGAAGTGGGTTTATTTATATTACTAGCCATCATAGTTACGGCCATTATTTTATTCTTCTTCTTTCGTTCTTTTAGTGCCATGATCAGTTCTATGCTGGTAGTGGCTATTGGAGTCATATTTTCATTTGGCACACTAGGAATTTTGAATTATGATATTACTATCCTAACGGCTTTAATTCCTCCTTTATTGATAGTCATTGGTGTACCCAATTGTATTTTTCTTATCAATAAATACCACAATGAGTTTAAAAAGCATGGAAATAAATCCAAGTCACTGGTGCAAATGATAAGACGAGTTGGAAATATTACCATTTTAACCAATACCACTACGGCTCTTGGCTTTGCAACATTTATTATTACATCTAGTAAAGACCTCAGACAGTTTGGATTAGTAGCTTCGCTCAATATTTTTGCAGTTTTTATTATTTCCTTACTGCTCATCCCAATTATTCTTAGCTTTTTAAAATCACCAGAAGAGAAACAAACCAAGCATTTAGACAGAAAGTGGCTCAATGCACTGCTTAATAGGTTAACTTACATTGTATTAAATCAAAGACAACGTATTTATATCATTACCACTTTCATTATTGCGGTGGGCATATACGGACTTTTACAGATGAGAATAGCGGGTAATATTACTGATGATATGCCAAAAGATTCCGATTTATACCAAAATATAAAGTTTTTCGAAAGGCATTATAATTCGGTCATGCCTTTAGAGATTATCATTGATACACACCGAAAAAATGGCATAACAAAATTGTCGACCTTACGACGCATCAACCAATTTAATGATACTCTAAAAACCTATTCTGAGTTTTCTCGCTCGTTATCACTCATAGACCCTATTAAATTTTCAAAGCAAGCCCTTTATAATGGAAACAAAGCATTTTATGAGTTGCCCAATTCTCAAGAAAAACGATGGTTGTTAGACTATACCATCAAAAGCGAAACAAATAATTGGATAAATTCATTTGTAGATGAAAACAGGCAGTTAGGACGGATTAGTTTGAACGTCGCCGATATAGGAACCACCCGAATGAATCAAATTAAAGACATACTTCAACAACAAGCAGAAGCAATCTTTGATCCCAACACATACGATGTTTTTATCACGGGCACCAGTGTTGTGTTTTTAAAAGGAACGACCTATTTAGTGAAAAATTTATTTGTTAGTTTGTTACTAGCCATACTGCTCATTTCCTTTTTTATGGCATGGATGTTCAACTCCTTTAGAATGGTCATGGTTTCTTTAATTCCTAACCTCATTCCATTATTAGTGACGGCTTCTATTATGGGTTTCTTTGGAATATCCATTAAACCCTCAACCATATTAGTATTTAGTATTGCCTTTGGTATTTCCGTTGACGATACCATACATTTTTTGGCTAAATACAGACAAGAATTACGACACAATAATTACAATATTAGCAATTCGGTGGTAGCCGCAATCAAAGAAACCGGAGTGAGTATGTTTTATACCTCAATTGTTTTATTCTTTGGATTTTTTATATTTATAGCATCTCAATTTGGAGGCACGTTGGCTCTCGGACTATTGGTTTCAATAACATTGCTCATTGCACTATTATCAAACCTCATTGTTTTGCCAGCGCTATTAATGAGTTTAGAAAAGTCAATTATATTAGAAGCAGTTAACGATCCTCTTTTGGACGTTTTTGACGAAGAACAAGACATTGAGTTAAAAGATTTAACCCTAAATAATAACAAATAATGAAAGGCATCATTTTAGCTGGAGGATCGGGAACGCGACTTCATCCACTTACGCTAAGCGTCAGCAAACAAGCGCTACCTGTGTATGATAAACCAATGATTTATTATCCACTTTCAACCCTTTTATTTTCTGGGATTCGAGAAATATTAATTATCTCGACGCCTCACGATTTACCAGTGTTCCAACGCCTTCTTGGAGATGGAAGTTCATTAGGTTGTCGTTTTGAATACAAAGTCCAAGATGTTCCCAATGGATTAGCTCAAGCATTTGTGCTAGGTGAAGAGTTTATTGGAAATGACAAAGTCTGTTTGATATTAGGTGATAATATTTTTTACATGAAAAGCAGAATCTTGCAATCGTGTACTGAAGTTGACGGTGGGATTGTTTTTGGCTATCACGTCAATGACCCTGAGAGGTATGGTGTCGTTGAATACGATGATGAAAATAACGTCATTAGTATCGAAGAAAAACCCCAATATCCCAAGTCAAACTATGCCGTTCCAGGATTGTATTTTTATGATAACCAAGTCATTGAAATTGCAAAGAACATACAACCATCGGCCCGTGGTGAATACGAAATTACCGATGTCAATGTAGAGTATCTCAAACGAAATAAGCTAAAAGTACAAACCCTAGGTCGTGGTAATGCTTGGCTGGATACTGGAACATTCAAGTCACTCATGCAAGCCAGTCAGTTTGTGCAAGTCATTGAAGATCGACAAGGACGAAAAATAGGATGTATAGAAGAAGCCGCTTTTAAAATGGGCTTTATCGACCAAGACCAATTAAAACAATTGGCTCAACCACTACTAAAAAGTGGCTATGGAAATTACCTTCTGTCATTAATAAAATAATATGCAGTCAATCGATTCATTAAGACGAATAGTAGAGCAAGAATTGCTAAGTATAAACTACCCCAAAACACCGGTTGATTTATACGCTCCCATCGAATACATCTTATCCTTGGGAGGAAAACGAATGCGTCCCATTCTTTTACTATTAGCTCATCAGGTTTTCAAAAAAGATATTCAAGATGCTATAAAACCTTCATTAGCCATTGAAATATTTCATAATTTCACCCTTGTCCATGACGATATTATGGACCAAGCACCAGTCAGAAGAGGCAAACATACAGTACATACCAAATGGAACAAGAATGTAGCGATACTCTGCGGAGATGCCATGCTTATTCAGTCCTACCAATACTTTAGTCATTTGCCAGCACAACAGTTGAAAACGTGCTTAACACTGTTTAATGAAATGGCCTTACAAGTCTGTGAGGGCCAACAATATGACATGGATTTTGAAATTCAAGCCGAAGTTGACTTACAATCGTATCTTAAAATGATAGAATTGAAAACGGCCGTGTTATTGGGAGCAGCTCTTAAAATAGGAGCCACAATTGGAGGGGCTTCTGAGCGGGAAGCCCATCAACTCTATGAATTTGGCAGAAATTTAGGAATTGCGTTTCAGCTAAAAGACGATTTATTAGATGTGTTTGGTGATTCAGACGCTTTTGGTAAGCAACACGGAGGAGACATCATTGCAAAAAAGAAGACCGGTCTATACCTAAAAGCCCTGTCACTGTGTGAAGGCAATCAAAAGATGAATCTCATCAACTTGTACAATGCTGAACAAATCAATCCTACCGAAAAAGTAGAATCGGTAAAAGAAATTTTTATTTCTTTAGAGGTAGAAAATCACATCATCGAGCTCATCAACGACTATTACGAAAAAGCACTATTTCATTTACAATCCATTGAAAAAGAAGTCCATGAATTAGAAGCATTTGCCTCCCTTCTCAAAAGACGAGAAAGCTGATTTGTACTTCTTTTACATGTCAAATTGATTTGAATAATCATTCATAAATAAAGAAAATTCAATAGCTTTGTATAACTAGAGGTACTGATGGCAAAAAAATATTCATTTCTAGGGGCGTTACATTCTAACATGATAGAACTCATGTATGAACAGTACATTCAAGACCCAGAATCTATCAATGAAGAATGGCGTCAATTCTTTAGGGGGTATGACTTTTCTAATGAAGTTTATACCCACGACGATGAGGTGTCAGAAAACTTCAAGAAGGAATTTCAAGTCATTAATCTCATCAATGCCTATCGTAAACGGGGCCATCTGTTCACACAAACCAATCCCGTTAGGGACCGTAGAAAATATTCTCCAACCTTAGATATTGAAAACTTTGGATTGGATGCCACCGACTTAGACACTGTTTTTCAAGCGGGAACAGAAGTGGGCATAGGCCCATCGACGCTAAAAGATATTATTACCCACCTCAAGCAAGTCTATTGTCAGTCCATAGGGGTAGAGTACATGTACATTCGAAAACCCGATCAAGTCGAATGGATAAAAAACCGACTGCACAAAAACAGTAACACCCCCTCGTTTAGCATTGAAGAAAAAAAACAACTATTAAGAAAATTAAATCAGGCCGTTGCCTTTGAAAGTTTTTTACATAAAAAGTTTGTTGGTCAAAAGCGTTTTTCTTTAGAAGGAGCTGAGTCACTTATTCCCGCCCTTGATATACTCATTGAAAAAGGAGCCGAATTAGGCGTTGAAGAATTTGTAATGGGAATGGCACACCGTGGTCGTCTCAATGTGTTAGCCAACATCTTTAATAAAACCTACCGCGATATTTTCTCCGAATTTGAAGGAAAAGAATACGATGATAATTTATTTTCAGGTGATGTCAAATACCATCTTGGATTCACTTCTGAGCAAGTATGCAACAATGCCAAGAAAGTTAAAATGTCGCTTTCTCCCAACCCCTCCCACTTGGAAGCCGTTGACCCAGTAGTTCAAGGTCTGTCAAGAGCCAAAATTGACCATCAGTATCAAGGCGACCATTCAAAGTTAGTTCCTATACTCATTCATGGCGATGCGGCACTAGCAGGTCAAGGAGTCGTATACGAAGTCATTCAAATGGCACAATTAGACGGCTATAAAACAGGTGGAACCATACACATTGTTATAAATAACCAAGTGGGTTTTACCACGAATTACTTGGACGCACGCTCCAGTACCTATTGCACCGATGTCGGTAAAGTAACGCTGTCGCCAGTCTTTCACGTGAATGGCGATGATGTAGAAGCCGTTGTTCATGCCATGCAAATAGCCACTGAATATCGACAGAAGTTTCATAAAGATGTGTTCATTGACTTGCTGTGTTACAGAAAGTATGGTCATAATGAGGGCGATGAGCCTCGATTTACTCAGCCCATGCTTTACAAAGCCATTAGTAAGCATCCCAATCCTAGGGAAATATATAATCAAAAGCTAATCAATGAAGGCGTAGTTGGAGCCAACATCGCTCAGGAAATGGCTCAAGAATTTAAACAACTTCTTCAAGATCGATTTGATGAATCTAAAGAGATAGAAAAAGCACGTATCACTCCCTTTATGCAAAGCGAGTGGCAAGGACTTAGAAAATCCAATGATGACGATTTTGTTCAATCGCCCAATACGTCTGTACCAATGAATACGCTCAAGCAAGTGGCATCTACTCTTTACAACATTCCCCAAAAAGAGTCATTATTTAAAAAGACCCAACGCTTACTCTCTGACCAACAAAAAATGGTAGAAGAAAGCAATCAATTAGATTGGGGAATGGCCGAACTATTGGCATACGGCACACTTTTACATGAAGGTCATCCCGTCAGACTTAGTGGGCAGGATGTAGAACGAGGCACCTTTTCCCATCGACATGCCGTATTGAAACTAGAAGAATCCGAGCAAGAAATTATCCCTTTAAATTCCGTCAATCCCAATGTGCGATTTGAGGCCTATAATTCCCTTCTTTCCGAATATGGAGTATTGGGCTTTGACTATGGCTTTGCCATGGCAAGCCCAAACACCCTAACGCTTTGGGAAGCCCAGTTTGGTGATTTTGCCAATGGTGCACAAATTATGATTGATCAGTTTATAGCATCGGCAGAAGATAAATGGCGAACCATGAACGGTCTCGTCATGTTACTACCACACGGCTATGAAGGGCAAGGTGCCGAACACTCCAGTGCTCGAATGGAACGCTTTTTGCAACTGTGTGCATTACACAACATGCAAATTGTCAATTGCACCACTCCCGCCAACTTTTTTCACGTACTAAGGCGGCAATTAAAACGTGATTTTAGAAAACCACTAATTGTTTTCACTCCCAAAAGTTTATTGCGCCACTCCTTATGTATATCAACACTTGAGGAATTAGCTAGTGGGCGATTTCAAGAACTTATAGACGATAATGAAGCTCAACCCAAGGAGGTGAAAAAAGTAGTGTTTTGTAGCGGCAAACTATACTATGAACTGTGGCAAGAGAAACAAACATTACATCGCTCTGATGTGGCACTTATTCGATTGGAACAGTTATACCCCTTACCCATTGAACAAATAGAAAGTACCATTGCCAAATACGATTGTAAAACCATCGTTTGGGCTCAAGAAGAACCACAAAATATGGGTGCTTGGACTCATATTTTGAACCGATTAAGACATATCCCTTTTGAACTTGTTTCTAGAAGGGCAAGTGCAGCGACAGCTAGCGGTTCACCAAAGCAAGCAGCCAATAGACAACGATTAATAATTGATGAAGTTTTTAAATAGAACAGTATGCTATTAGAAATGAAAGTACCCAGTCCCGGAGAGTCCATCTCAGAAGTAGAAATCGCCCAATGGTTGGTAGAAGACGGAGACTATGTAGAAAAGGATCAAGAAATTGCAGAGGTTGATTCTGACAAGGCCACCCTTGCTTTACCAGCCGAAGAAAGTGGCACTATCAAATTGGTGGCTGAAGAAGGCGATACCGTAGCTGTTGGTCAAGTAGTTTGTATTATTGATACGGATGCTGTGGGTGAAGCCAAAGCTACTGCACCACCACATGAAGTCGCACCTCAAGTGGAAAATACACCTTCTACACCCACTAAAACTGTAGATACTAAAGCTACGCCACTAGCTAAAGCCATTATCTCACACAATGAGTTATCTGCCAAAGACGTCAGAGGGTCCGGTGAAGGCGGAAAGATTTTAAAAGACGACGTGATGGAAGCTATGGCATCCGTCAAAACAGAAGGTCCTAGAGGCATGGAGCGTAAAAAAATGTCCATGCTTCGAAGAAAAGTCGCTCAGCGATTAGTCGCGGTGAAAAATGAAACAGCCATGCTAACTACTTTTAACGAAGTAGATATGTCGGCCATATTTGCCATACGCAACGAATACAAAGAGGCATTTAAGCAAAAATACGAGGTTAGTTTAGGGTTCATGTCATTCTTTACCAAAGCCATTACAACTGCATTGATGGAGTTTCCCGACGTGAATGCCCAGATAGATGGCAAAGAGATTATCTATCACAATTATGCCGACATCAGTATTGCGGTCAGTGCACCCAAAGGCCTTATGGTTCCCGTTATTCGAAACGCGGAGCTCATGAACTTTATGGAGGTCGAAAGCGAAGTCAAGCGATTGGCTTTACGTGCCAGAGATGGACACATTACTCCAGATGAAATGATAGGAGGTACTTTTACCATCACCAACGGAGGTGTATTTGGATCCATGCTATCTACACCAATCATTAACCCTCCACAATCGGCCATTTTAGGTATGCATAATATTGTGGAGCGTCCTGTTGCTGTCAACGGAAAAGTGGAGATAAGACCTATGATGTATGTGGCACTTTCCTATGATCATCGAATTATTGATGGAAGAGAATCGGTTGGATTTCTATGCCGTGTAAAAGAGTGCTTGGAAGACCCTAATACCCATCTACTTGATGGCGACATTAAGAAAAGTCTAGGGCTGTAGTTTTCCAATTGCAATTTACTTTAGCAATCAATCGTTATGGTCTAAAAGTGACTATGAAAATATATCTTAGAGCTATCATGTTTTTTTTTCTCCTTATTTCAGTATGTAGTTCCTATTCGCAAGATTACTCACACACAGAAGTAAATGGCATATTGATTGATTCAATTTCAAAACAGCCATTATTGTATGCTAGTGTTTTTGTGCCTGGCACAACTATAGGAATAATTACCAACGAAAATGGACATTACTCTTTAAATATTTCAAAATTAACCACGATTGATTCCGTACGGTTTCAGTACATGGGGTATCAGACCAAAGATGTCGCACTCTCTCAATTGTTAAGTTCTCCAAATGTGTCGCTCGCGGAAAATATTATTAATCTCAAGCAAGCAACGGTTTTTGGAAACACTATTGACCCCGTTTCTGTCATAGAAAAAGTATCTCAAAACTTAAATGAAAACTACAAAGACATTACTATTGAACGTGAGGTTTTTATACGACAGCGCTTTACTTCTGATATACAAGATCTACTTATCGATTATAAGAAAAGCACCATTTCTGAAATTGATAAAAACATGATTGTTACGGCACAAGAAAATATACCACGTAATAGTGTATCCTATACCGATTTTTACGGAAAAATGTACGTACCAGACTTGCAAAATGACAGTATTCCTTTCAAGTTAAGTCCAATGCGAGTAATTAGTCTCAAAGAAAAAGAATTAACGGAGCTGGATAACATAAATACTGTTTTCGAAAATACACTTAAAGCTACCGACTCTTTGGAATATTGGAAAATTAAAACGGGTATTATAGGTACAAAAGTACATTTCGATTTTGAAGATACTTCGTCTGTCACACTGCCAAAAGATGAACAATTAGTTAGTTCATTTACTAGTGATGTAAACTATCAATTACAAAACGCGAGTTTTAGTGAAAAGGAGTGGGATTTTATTTTTAAGCCCTCCCGTTACAAGTTTAGTCTTTTTGCTGGGAGTAATTTTAATAATGAAGATATTTACATCATTGACTTCGTGCCCAAACAAAAAGGCATTTTTCAAGGTCGATTAATCGTGTCAATGGAATCCTTCGCCATTCTTCGTGTCGATTATCAATATGCTCCACAAAAAAGGGGAAATCACTTTAATATGTTTGGTATTAGTTATACTGATGCTAAGTACGAAGCTTCTGTACATTTTGAAAAAGTAGATACTTGCTATCAACTCAAGTACTTTTCATTAAAAACCCTTCAGAAAATTAGCTTTGACCGAAAAATTTCACTGTTAAAAAAGAGAAAAAGACCGTTTTTTGACAAAACAATGGATGAGCTAAAAACCGATTTGGACATTTCTTTAAATAACGAAGAATCCTTTGAATTTTTGGTGTTGTCTCAACGCCCCATTTCCAAAAAAAAATATACTGAAGTTCAAGAAGAGAAATCGATGAAAGTGATATATATTGATCAATTTAGAAACGATTTGTGGGAAGGTTACAATATCATTGAACCAACTCAACAAATGAGAGAGTACACAAAACAATTCGAGGATTAGTGCATAAGATGTACTTGCCCTAACTTGACTTGATTGACTTTAGCACCATCATACTTTGCTTTCCAAGTATATATGCCAACAGGGGCTAACTGGCCTTCAAATGTTCCATCCCAACCATTGTTTATATCGTTGGAATAATAAACAATAGCTCCCCAGCGATTGCTAATCCATAGTTCATAGTTTCTAGCACAATCCAAAACAGGTTTAAACACCTCATTAACTTCATCCCCATCAGGAGTGAAGGCATTAGGGGCATAAAATGGGATTCTTTTGGAGGGTTCAATTTCGGTGTTGTAGGTGTTTTGGCAACCGAATTCGTTGATGGTCGTCAGGCGAATGATGTAATTGCCTACATCATCATAAGTATATTGTGAAATGGTATCGTCATTGGCAAATGCGTCATTGCCGAAATCCCAGCTCACAACGTTGTAATTGGTCGAAAAGTTTTGAATGTTGACAGTCGTGTTACAATGGTTAATTTCTTTTGGATAAACACTGAAATGAGAAGTTGGTGGTTGGTGGACTGTCAAGTAATTGGGTATGGTTAAACTAGAACGACATCCCAATTCGGTAACGACTTCTAAAGTAACATCGTAGCTTCCGCTACTTTCTAAGGCAATGGAAGTTGCTGACGAATTACTTTGTTGACCAGCCACTGTCCAACTCCATTCAATGATAGGGTCATCGGCTTGAGCTAAGGTACTATCTACAAGTTGAAAACTAGCTGGTGGACAGGCCGAATCATTGGGAGTATAGAATTCAATAGTAGGGACAAAAGAGCTAACGGCAATAATATCATCAGAATAAGAACATCCGTTGGGACTAACTACGGTACATGAGTATGGACCTTCAGTGGTTACCGCGATAGTTTGACTCGTTTCGTTGGTGTTCCACAGATAAGACGTGGCTTCAGCACCGGCATCAATAAACACATTGCTCATTCCTTCACAAAATCCCACATCGGGACCTAAGGAGAAGTTAAAATCGTCAATGTTAATGGTCACGCTAACGGTATCTCTACTTCCACAAGTGCCTTCTCCCATTACCGTGTAAGTGGTATTTTCCGTTGGACTAGCAACAGGGCTGCTTATGTTAGAGTCATCTAAAGTGTTAGAAGGCGACCATACATAATTAACTCCACCGCTCACGCTTAATTGTATCGATTGACCCGGGCAAATAATAGTATTTGGTGTTATTGTAAAAATGGGTTCGCTGACGGCGTCTGAATAAATTTCAATGTCTCCAAAAGACATTTTTTGACTTCCATTACTACCCGTTCCTGTGTAGTCAACATCAATGTAAATACTAGAGGATTGAACATAATCGGTAGCTGTTGGATCCATAGAGTTTCCTTCAATAGGAACACCAGTTATGCCATACAGATAATCTGAACCTGGAATGTCGTTAAAACCAGAAAAACGTAAAGCATCTCCTGAGGCCCAAATTATTTTCTCGCATTCAAAGCCATCGACAGTTTGTCGGTTTCCTATGGCAACTCCACCCGCTGTATTATCTGCATCGCTGGGAGCATTGTAGTTCCCTACATAGTATTGTTTTGAAAGAGTCCAAGTTCCACTGTTGTTAGCGAATTCAAATAGACGAGAACTATGTGCTCCTGGAGTGAACAGATTATCCCATCCACCGAAAGATCCCCATCCGCCTTGTACTTTTTCGCACAGATACATGTTGCCTTCAGAACTTATAGCAATGTCAGAAATTGGATAAGAGGCACCAACGATTCCGTTCATAAAACTACCTGTGTTGTCCGGAAGGTTAAAGCATAGCGTCTCACTACCGGTAAAATCTCCAGTGTTATCTAGGTTTATAGACCATACGGCATTATTGGGATTAGTAGCATCGCTCAACGAATTGTCTTCAGTCCATTGAGAAAAGAACACTTTGATCACTCCATTGTCGTTGTGTACGGCAATGCCCCAAATGGCTTCTCCATGTCCGCTAAAAGTGCCTAAGGCTGTAGCATCAGGGCTAAATGGGTCGAATGTGGATAATAAATTTCCATTCATATCGAAGCGGTAAATTTTACCGTCTTCAAAATTGGTAATAAATAATTGATCATTCCATTTGTCATGGGCGATATTTCCTAGTCCATTGCCTTGATTTGGAATTTGGTTGGCGCCGTTGCCAGTAGTAATAAAAGGGGTGACCAACCAAGTGTTGGCATCCATTTTGTAAACACCGCCATCGCCAGCAACTCCAGCATTTGTGCCTGTCGATCCGCTTGAAGAAATGGATTTGGTGGCGGTGAAGTATACGTTTTTTTGAGCATCAATAGCGATACCAAACACATCTCCCATGTTTGTTCCTTTCCATGAATCGGCAACCGTAGGATCTGTGGGGGTGTAAAAGGTGGTTGCCCAATTTAGTCCAAGAGGAGCACTAGCGTTATTTTCAGTATCGTAGATTGAGAAAGCGTTCCATTCTCCGCTACTTCCTGTCCAATGCGTAATAATACCCATTCCATTGGTGAGCGGTTGACTGTAGGAACAGAAAGTAATCGCTAAAAAAAATAAGATTGTCAGATGATATCTCAACTTTTGTAAGGTTAATAAACGAATCAAAAATACAAAAAACTAATTTCTTAGTTAAAAGTGGAGTATTTTAGTTATTTTTCAGAGAAGATATAGCGTAAATCAATAGTGAAATAGTTTCCCGTTATGTTCAAATATTTGGAGTTTTTTCCAGTGGGGGCTTCCGTATTAAAGGAATTATTATCGTCATCGAATTCGGGAAAAGAGCGAGCACTGTTTTTCCAGGGTCTATGCAAACTGGCTCCCACATAGAAAATGCCCTTGCTATCCGATCGGTATTCCAGACCAAGATTAGCAATAAATGCAGATTGAAACTTTCGTCTTCGTGCCGTATTCACAAAAAATTCATCGTTACTATCTCCAAAGCTAAGAATGTCGGCAGGAAAGACATTAAAGGCGTTGCCAAAAGAGGCGTTTAGATAGTATTTTTCTGCTACTCTTACATAGGAAAGTGCTTGAATGGGCCACTCATAAGATCGAATAGTAAAGCGTGATTCATCCTCAAAAGAAATAGTAGGGTTAGACATACTTAAACGATACCTTCGATTTACCAAATTTAATCCTGTTTCAAGGGAAATGGTGTTGGTAAATTGATACCTCACTATCATGCCCAAGGATTGTCCAAATCTTGGAGAAAGATTGATGGCGTAATTTTCAAAATTAATGTTTTCATCTCCAGCGCTAAAGTAAGCGACCGAAATGATGGGTTTGTATTGAATTCCAAAGGTAAAGGGATTTACCTTAGTTTGTGCACTGATAAAAAGAGGTAAAAAAAAAAGAGAATTCTAATCATTGTCGGCAATAACTTCATTAATTTCTTCTGGTATTTCACGTTTTAGCAAACCCTCTATACCTGACTTTAAGGTCATGCTGGAAGAGGGGCACCCGCTACATGCACCTTGTAAAGAAACGGTAACAGTTCCTTTTTCGTATTTTTTTAATGAGATATAACCGCCGTCTTGTTCAACCGCAGGTTTTACGTATTCATCTAAAAGATGAACAATTTTCTTTTCAATATCAGAAAATTCTCTAGACGGTTCTTTATCTATTTGCTGTGCAGCGTTTTGAGGTGATGCCTTTTCGTTTATCACCTGACCACCTTCTAACAAAAAGTCTCTTATAAATTCGCGCATTTCCAAGATGATATCTTGCCATTCTATGCTATTCTCTTTTTTTGTGATGGAAATAAAATTGGAACTAATAAAAACTTTATTGACAAAAGGAAATCCGAATAATTCTAAGGCCAAAGGAGAGGCAGTGGCTTCGGCTCTATTATTGAATTCATAAATATGATTCTCTACCAACATTCGGTTAGCAACAAATTTCATTACCAATGGGTTGGGGGTTGATTCGGCGTATAAGGAAGTGGGGATTTTAGCCATGTTATTTTTTTACAAAGTTACGTCATTCTTTTATCTTTGAAAACAAAAATTATGGCATTAATCAAGAGCGTCAATGGAGTATCGCCCCGTTTTGGTAAGGATGTTTATTTGGCAGACAATGCAACGGTGGTAGGCGATGTTGTTATGGGCGATGAGTGTAGTGTATGGTTTCAAGCGGTGGTACGCGGCGATGTTCATTATATAAGAATGGGACATAAGGTCAATATTCAAGATGGAGCGATCATTCATTGTACTTACTTAAAGCATCCAACAGAAATAGGGAGTAATGTTTCTGTTGGCCATAATGCACTGGTTCACGGATGCACGGTTCATGATAATGTTTTGATTGGTATGGGAGCGATTGTAATGGACGGGGCTATCATTCATTCTAACTCTATCATTGCGGCAGGAGCTGTTGTATTGGAAGGTATGGAAGTTGAGAGTGGTTGTATTTATGCTGGTGTTCCCGCCAAAAAAGTAAAAACATTAAGTCAAGAACAAACAGCTACTTTGATTGAAGGGATTGCTCAAAATTATGTGATGTATTCTTCTTGGTTTAAAAATTGAGAGTTACTTCTTCCAACGTCATATTTTCTCCAAAGAAAAATTTTGCAGATTGCTCAAATGACTCTGTGTAGTTAGAAATAAAAAAATGATCGGTAACGCTGTTCTTTTTACTTAGTCGGTTTTTTTGCTCCAAAAGTTGTTTGACGTATTTGGCCACCTCACTAGCCGAATCGATAATGCCAACTTGGTGGTCGTAGTATGAAGCTATGGAGCTTTGAATGAGTGGATAGTGAGTACAGGCCAGTATGAGTTGTTGTATGTCTTTTAGTTCTTCTTTTCTGAGGTAGTTTTGTATAATGACCTGACTAATATCATCTTTAATAAACCCTTCTTCAATGAGGTTTGCTAGTAGGGGGGTGGCTAAGGATTTCACGGTAATACTAGAGTCTTTTTGGTTTATTTTTTGGGCATATATGCCTGATTGTATGGTGGCCTTAGTGCCTATTACGCCAACTACGGAATGGGGTTTTAAAACTTGGTTAATGACTGGATCTATCACATTGATTATGTCAAGTTCGGGACATGCTTCCTTAACGGTTTCATATGCTAGTGAAGAAGCGGTATTACAAGCTATCACTATCATTTTACAATGCTTTTCTGATAAAAAACGAGCAATTTGTTTGGAGAACTTTTGAATGGCTTGACTCGATTTATCGCCGTAAGGAAGGTGTATAGTGTCGCCAAAATACAACAAACTTTCATAGGGCAATACTTGTCTGATGGCCTTAGCGACTGTTAGGCCGCCAATACCAGAGTCAAAAACTCCAATGGGTTGTTCGTTGAGTTGCATATAAAACAAAAAAAAACAGTTTGGACTTTTTCCAAACTGCTTCAAGGATATTTTAAATTGTTAAAGTCCTAACTCAGTTTTTACTAATGAAATGATATTTTCACTTTCGGCAGTGTACAATAAATTTCCTGCACCTGAGTCAAAAATAAATGTAAATTTTCCTTTTTCGGCCACCTTGTCTATCGCTGCCATGGCTTTTTCTCTGATGGGTGTAAATAGCTCTACTTCTTTTTCGCTTAGAGATTGCTGGGCGTTTTTTTGAAATTCAACGACTCGTTGTTGAATGCTTTCAATTTCTCTTACTTTATCTTCTTTGACTAAATCAGAGTAAGTCGTTTCATTTTGTTGATATTCAACAACTTTCTTTTCGTATTCGGCTTGCATGGCCGTTAGCTGTGATTCTAGTCCTTTAGCATAGGTTTGTAATTCTTCTTGCATAGCAGTACTTTCAGGCATCATGGCCAATAGCTCATTGGAGTTAAGATAGCCGAACTTTTGTGCCTGTGCCGTCATTAAAAGACCAGCGCTCATCATTAGGGTAATCAGTACTTTTTTCATAATTCAGTTAATTTAGGGTTATTTATAATTCAACATTTTCAAAATATCATCACTTTTATCAAGATCTGGGTTGCTAAAGAGCATAATCAGGTTACTTGATTTGTCAAAGATAATATCATATCTTTTTTCATTCGAAAAGTCTTGTATGGCATTGTAAATTTTGTCTTGTATTGGTTTTACCAATTCTTGTCTTTTTTTATACAAATCGCCGTCGGGGCCAAATCGTTTTCTTTGTAATTCTTTGGCTTCCTTTTCTTTATTTATAATGTCACTTTCTCTTTTGTTTTTCATCTCTTGAGTCAGCAATATTTTATCAGCTTGGTACTTCTTGTACATCAAATCAATTTCTTGATAAACTTCTTCAATTTCTGATTGCCAGTTTAAAGATAGTTTTTCAATTTGGTCTTGGGCTGATCCATATTCTGGAATGCGTTCTAAGATATAGTCTGAGTCGACATAAGCAAATTTTTGAGCATACACCAAGCTGCTTAGAGCCATCAAAAGAGTTAGAATGTAATGTTTCATAGTACTACAAATGTATTAAAATTGTTGATTAATGGAGACATGAAAATGACTGCCATTGGCGTTGGGATTTCCATTTATTTGGTCAAATCCATATCCCCAATCTAATCCCATGAGACCCATCATTGGAATCATAAGTCTAATACCTACTCCAGCCGATCGTTTTATATCGAAGGGGTCGAATTTTGAACCATCATTCCATGTGTTTCCTGCTTCAAGAAATCCTAAAGCAAAAATAGGCATCTGTGGATTTAATGATAACGCATAACGAAGCTCTAAAGTATATTTGTTGTAAATAGTGGCGCCATTGGTAGGCGATAGTGAATTATTTTCATATCCTCTAAGAGCGATAATTTCTCTTCCGTCAAATGAATATCCGCTTAACCCATCTCCACCAACATAGAATCGTTCAAATTGAGAGAGTGACTCATCGCTATTGTATTTGCCGATAATTCCGTACTCTAGGTTTGATTTTATGACTAGCTTATTGGCTAATGGGGTAAACCAATTGGCTCCGATATTCCATTTATGGTATTCTACCAATTTGTTGAATTCAGAGTTTTCTGAAACAGATAGATTATCTCCCGTTTCGAACAAGGAGTAGGGAGGGGTCATTTGAACAGACATCTTCATGTTAGACCCTTTTCTTGGAAAAGTGGGTTGATCGACCGAATTTCTGCCTACTACAAAAGAATATGATATGTTGAAATACGTACCATCTTCAAAATTCCCAAAGTTGTACTTATCGACAAGGTATTTTTTAAAGCTAATATTTTGATATAAAGTGAAAAAGTCATCCGGCCATTTGAGTCGTTTACCTAAACCCAAGGATAAGCCTGTGACTTTGAAAACACCTCTATTTTCATTGTCTCTGTCGGTAGAATTAGAAGTAATTGAGTGGTAAGCTCCAACGGTCAGGGAATTAGGTTTTTTACCTCCTAGCCAAGGTTCTGTAAAGGATATGTTATAGGACTGAAATAAACCTCCATTGGAGGAAGCCGACAGTTGAAGGCGTTGTCCATCACCTGAAGGAAGTGGCAACCATGCTTCTTTATTAAAGAGGTTTTTTGCAGAAAAGTTATTGAATGCCACGCCAAAGGTCCCAATTATGCGGTTTGCTCCATAGCCTGCTTGTAATTCGATTTTGTCGGATGATTTTTCTTCAACGATGTAGGTTAGGTCAACGGTCCCTTCTTCTTGGTTAGGTTGTACATCAATATTAAGTTTTTCGGCATCAAAATAGTTGAGAGTAGCAATTTCGCGTTGGGATCGCATAATGTCAGAACGACTAAATAGGTCTCCTGGTTTAGTACGAATCTCTCGCATAATGACATGATCGTTGGTTTTGGTATTGCCTGTTACAGAGACTCTATTTACTTTGGCTTGAAGGCCCTCATAAATTCGAATTTCCATATCGATGGTGTCGTTTCTAATTTCTGTTTCAACTGGTGTTACTCTAGAAAACAAATAGCCATTGTCCAAATACAAAGAATGAACATCATCGCTGTTAGGACTACCAAGGACCCGTGTTTGTATGATGCTTTGATCAAAAATGTCCCCTTTTTCTATACTAACTATGTTCGAAAGCTCTCGGTTTGAATATTTAGTGTTTCCAACGAAACTGATATCACCAAAATAGTAGGTCTTACCCTCGTTAATATTCAGACTTATATTGATAAGGTTGTCTGCTTCATCATACACAACGGAATCACTGACTATTTTGGCATCTCTCATCCCTTTTTCGTTATATTTTGAAATTATATTTTGTTTGTCTTCTTTATAAGGCGATTCAAGAAACTTTGAGGCTTTAAAAATCCTGAAAAACTTTTTCTCTTTAGTGTCTTTAAGCATTCGTTTCAGCCGCTTGTCACTAAATAGTTTATTGCCTTCGAAATGGATGTTGCCGATTTTTACTTTTTTACCTTTATTGATGTCCAGTATGAGTAGAACATGATTTTTGGTGATGGTATCTTCTATTTGTTTCACTTCAGTACTCACATTCAAAAACCCCTTTTCTGTGAAGTGGTTTTTAATAATATTTTTTGTGTTGATAATGATGTTATCAGTAATAATCTTACCTCGAGCTAATTTTATTTTTTCTCTGATAGCGTCAATTTCTGATTTTTTTATGCCTTGAAATTTGAATTTTGAAAGTCGTGGTCTTTCTTCTAAAAACATATTGAGAAAGATGGTGTTTCCTTGGACTGATCTAACTTCAATTTGTATGTCTGAAAACAAGCCCTGTTCCCAAAGAGTTTTGGCCGCTAGGGTGAGGTCGTCGCCTGGAACGGTAATCGACGATCCGACTTCCAAACTTGAAATATTTATTAATGTTTGATGGTCTAAAAACTTGGTTCCTTCAATAGTTACGCCGCCAAGAATGTACTGTTTTGGTGAGCTATAATCGAAGGTGGTCGATGAGCTGTTTAGGTTGGTTTGTGCTATTGCCAGCTGGCAAATGAAAAGCAAAAATAGTATGGTAGTGTATTTATGAAACATTTTCTTTTTCAATTTGTTCACTGGTTTTGCCAAATCGACGCTCTCGACCTTGAAAGTCTAATATGGCATCATACAGATTTTCCCGTCTAAAGTCGGGCCATAATACATCTGTGAAATAGAGCTCAGCATAGGCAATTTGCCACAATAAAAAGTTGCTAATTCTTAATTCGCCACTTGTTCTAATTAACAATTCTGGATCGGGTATATTGTATGTGTATAAATGTTTTTTTAGACAATCTTCATTTATATCCTCGATTGATAAAGTATTTTGAGTAGTTTTTTGAACTATTTTCTTGATGGCATCAATAATTTCTTTTTTTGAACTATAGCTTAGAGCCAGCACCAAAGTCATATGCGAATTCTGAGCAGTTTTGTCAATAGAGGTATTCAGATTTTTCAAACAATTGGGTGGCAAGTCATTTAAGTTGCCAATAGCCGTGAGTCTGATATTGTTGTCCATTAAGGTTTTGGTTTCGCTTACAATAGTGTTGACTAACAATTCCATGAGTGCATCAATTTCTGCTTTTGGTCGATTCCAATTTTCGGAAGAGAAGGCATAAAGAGTCAAAAATTTAATGCCAATTTCAGCCGCTCCTTCTACTGTGTCGCGTACGGCTTTTACACCTATTTTGTGCCCAAAAATCCTGGCTTTGGATTGCTGCTTTGCCCAGCGTCCATTGCCATCCATAATGATGGCGACGTGGTTGGGTAGATTGTTTTTATTGATGTTTGGTTTTGTTGGCATTAATCAGTATTGACAGACCTTTGGTTTTTTATTGATTTTGTAAGCCAATGACAGTCCCGCAAAGTGGTACCAATCATTCCATTCGTTTTCATTGTCACGATTTTTGCCAATGTTTCTGTACCAGTTTCTAATATCCGCATCTGGAGAGTCTGAGTAACTTGGTAAGGTGTTACTTCTGTCGGAAAGGTTGGCAGCATCTATATTTTCCATATATAATTTTCTAGGATCGGCATATTCCCCCCCTACATCATCTAGGTAGTCAGTAAAGAGTATTCTCATACCATATTCCATGGATATACTTAGGTTTCTTCCTAAACTTAATTTCATGCCAACCCCTAAAGGAATAGCAAACTGAACGAGCTGATAAGGTTGTTTCTCTGGGTAATGCGACGATTGTTGACCTTCTGTTCCTAAGGGTTGTAGGTCCAACCATGGATTGTTCGAATCTCTTCCGTCATTGTCAAAAGGATTTTCAGTATCAAATTGACGGGCTTGAGGGTTGAAGTTGTACATACAAAAGCCTGCAAAAATATAGGGGGAGAAAGGAAATCGGTTGTTGCCAGTTTCGTATGGTAAAAAGTTGAATTCTAAAACGCCAGATAGTTCATAAATGTTGGAGCGGAAGTGTAAATTTCTATTAAACTTAGCCGTGTCAACACGATTGAGTTTATCACTGCCTCTGACTTGGCCAGCTGAAAAGCTGACTTTCATGGCAAATCGATTATTAAAATTTGTTCTATAGTGAATATTTCCTGCTGGTTGAGCTTGTCTGAAATGTTTGTCGTTTAGGTCGCCAATGTAGTATGATGTTCCTAGCATGACTCCAAACTCAGAATAGGATTCGTTGTTTTGTGAATTAACATCAGAATTAAGCAAACATAGTATGGCAGAAAAAAAAACTACTCTTTTCATAAAAAATAAGTTACGTTTTAAACGTAACGCGCAAATATAGCTATTTATGATAAAATGAGCTTAGTTTCTCTTATCCTTACCCCACATTAATTTTTCTCGAATGGTGGAAATAAACGATTGCTTGTCAAATTGAATGAGGTTAATGTTGTAGTCTGCTTTTTGAATGGTAAGTTCTAAACCAGGCCCTATAGCTCTCGATCGACTATCTAATGTAACTAAAGCTAAATCATCTCGTTCAGACACTTTAAGGGTAATTTTTGATTGATCGGATACAATGATGGGTCGTACATTTAAATTGTGTGGGGCAATGGGTGTGATGATAAAATTATTGGTACCAGGTATTACTATGGGACCGCCACAACTTAACGAATAGCCTGTTGAACCTGTTGGACTGGAAATAATTAATCCATCGGCCCAATAGGTGTTTATAAATTCGTCGTCCAGATAGGCATGAATACGAATCATGGAAGAGGTGTCCTTTTTTAAAACCGTCACTTCGTTTAACGCAAAATTGACATCACCAAATAATTGGTTGCTACTTTTCAGTTCTAAAAGGGTTCTTTCGTTAATGGCATATTCTCCTTTTAAAAGGTGGTTAACAGCGTATTCTATTTGATCGGTTGATACACTGGAAATAAATCCTAATGTTCCAGTATTGATGCCTAATATGGGAATATTGGAGTCGCGAACAAAAGTGGCTGACGCTAATAACGTCCCATCACCGCCGATGCTCAGTAAAATATCCGCTTTGTCCACAAGGTCTTCATGACTGTCAAAGATTGAATATGTGTGCTTGAATTTAATATCATTCAGACATTTGTGAAATTCCTTTTCAATGGTAAGCGATACTTCGTCGTTTTCTAGCTTATTGACTAAATGTTGAACGTACTTAGTTTTACTATCGCTAAAGGGTGTTCCAAATAATGCAATTTTCATACTAAAATGGATTTGAGAAATGAATGTAAAAGCCCCACTCATTGAGGTGGTTTCTAGCGTATTCCAAACGAATTAGTTTATCGTAATAGGTCACAAAGTCCAAACCGACTCCTTGACTCGACAAGAAGGTGTTGTTCAAAGGGTTTATATCCTTATGTTGTTGATTTGTTACCATTCCCATATCAGCAAAGATACTGAAGTAAACAGAATAAAAGGCTTTTTTAAACTGGTCCATTTTGAAGTAGGGTAGGTGTAATTTAGTTTTTGGTATGAGTTCATACTTAAGCGCTGTTTTGGAAATGCCAAAATGTTCTCCGTCCAACACATAATATTCGTATCCTCTTAAATAGTCTTCAAACCCTAACGATTCGTTAAGTACGTAAGGCAACTGTGTATTAGTTTGAAATTTAAATTTCAAACTTTGACCAAAAAATAGACCTGTACCCAAAGAAAAGTGATGTTCCGTTTTAGCTACAATGCTCAGATTTTGAAAATCATTTTTTGTGCCATTATAATACGAAAGAAGAACCTCATTGAAAGATCCTTTGATAGGGTAGGATATGGAGTTTCTTTTTTCATTTTCATAATGATATTCCATTTTTGAGTATTGGAATACGGACGATTCAAATGGTAAAAATGACTCATTTAGAAGAGGTACTTGCTTCGGGTAGTTAACTTCAGATTGTTGTATGATAAATCGGTGTATAGTGTTTAGATTGCTTTTTAGCTGCAAGCAAAATGAGGCGTTCCAGCTATTCAAATGTTCGTTTTCAAGCTGAGTGTACAACAATTTATTGTTAATCGTATTGTAATGAAATTGCTTCATTCTAAACCATTCGAACAAAACGATTGTTCCTAAGGTTTTATTTTTGTTAATGTAAGGAATATCGTACTCAAACAAATAATGCTCTTTGTATCCTTTTCGAAACTTTAACTTAAGAAGTTCGTTATTGCCTCTAAAATTATACCAGTTCAGGAAAACACCATAATTTAATCTAGAATAATCAGTAAAGTTTGACTGCTTTAAACTGTCCCAAAACACATTAAAATTACGCTCAGAAATTTCAAGTATTGGATAGGGCCACACATACCATCGTTCCACAACTTTTATGAGGACATCAATCTTGTCATGTGTAAAAGTCGGAACGAAATCAATAAAATTAAATAACCACTGACTAGAGATGTTCAGTTCGCTTTGATTAACTTTTGCATGAAATTCATTTAAGCTGAGGGTATCGCCTTCTTTGAAAGACAATTCCCTTAAAATAGTGGACGATTTAGTTACCTTGTTTCCTTCAACATCAATGGTATTGATGATAAACAAATCCTGCGCTTTGAGGGGTTGAAAAAAACAAAAACACAAAAGGAATGTAAACCCGCGCATTTATGGATTGAGATACCTCATTAGTATATCGTAACGATTGGTCAAATCGTCATTGTTTTCAGAATGATTGAAACTTGCTACAATAGTGTATTGATAGCGTTCGAAAGTTTGAATAACCGGAGCAATATCTAACACATTTAGTTTGATAGTTAGTTTCATAATGTTTTTATCATCTACATCGGTGACGTAAGAACTCAATATTTTGGCATTATTACCCTCTACAATTTGTGAAATTTCACTCATACTATAGTCTTTTTTATTCATTTCAAGAATAATGACTCCACCACTTTCTTGAATGGCCTCAATAGTAGCTAGTGCTTCTATTACGGATTGATGCGTAATTGCACCTTTGTATTTATTGTCCATCAAAATGGGTAATAATGTCAGTTTCTTTTCGTCCATGTATTTGATAATTTCAAAGACATCTTTACCCACAGGCATATACAAGGGCTCTATTTTTTCTGAAATGGTATTGATTTTATTGTTTTCATCGGTCATATTCCAAATATCTTCTTCGGAAAGAACGCCCAATAACGTTCCTTTTTCCACAATAGCAACATGCGATAAATGAAACTCGTGCATAATAGACAATGCGTCAGAGCCGCTACTTTCCAGTGACAGAGTTTGAATTTCTTTAGAGATGAGTTTTTTGGTGTTCATAGGACTAAACAAACATAGTATTTTTAACTTTGTAAAAAATATAAATGGCTATAACAAAATTAAGTGTAAATATTAACAAAATTGCAACTATTCGCAATGCACGGGGTGGCGATGTGCCAGATGTTCCATTAGCCGCCAAAAAATGTCAACAGTTTGGTGCGGACGGAGTTACGGTTCACCCTCGCCCTGACGCTCGTCATATTACCTATGATGATGTTCGTTTGATTTCGAAAAGTATCACCACCGAATTTAATATTGAGGGCTATCCCTCTTCCTCTTTTTTGGATTTAATTAAGGAGGTAAAGCCACATCAAGTAACATTAGTTCCTGACCCGCCTGATGTGCTTACCTCCAATGCTGGATGGGATACCATTAAACACGCTTCGTTTTTAAAAGAAATCATTTCAGACCTAAAAGAGTTGGGTATTCGCAGTTCGTTGTTTATAGATACAGAATTGAAACAGTTGGAAGGGGCTAAACAAGTAGGAGCCGATAGAGTAGAATTATATACGGAACAATTTGCCACCACATATACTATTGATAAAGAAAAAGCCATCGGACCATACATTTTAGCTGCCAAACGAGCTCATGAGCTTGGATTAGGGCTCAATGCTGGTCATGATTTAAGTTTAGAAAATTTGACCTATTTTGCTCAAAATATTCCACATTTGCTAGAAGTATCAATAGGCCATGCACTAATATCTGATGCCCTATATTTAGGCTTAGAAAATACGATTCGTCAATATAAAAATTGTCTGTAGAAAGATGAAATTATTTTCTAGAGTGTTGGGTCAAGGGCAGCCCATGATAATTATGCACGGTTTGTTTGGAATGTCTGACAATTGGCAATCTCTAGCAAAACAACTATCTCTTTTTTTTGAGGTTCACTTGTTGGATTTGCGTAATCACGGTCAATCGCCTCATTCTAAAGAGTTTACTCAGCAGCTCATGGCATCCGATTTAGCATTATACATTTCTGACAATAAGTTAGACGATGTCATACTTGTTGGCCACTCTTTAGGAGGAAAAGTAGCCATGAAATTTGCTGTTTCGCACCCATTGAAACTACAAAAATTGGTGATTGTTGATATTAGTCCTAGATACTATCCTGTTCATCACGATACAATCATACAAGCGTTAGTCTCTTTGGATTTCAATGAAATAAAATCGCGACAACAAGCCAACGCTCAGTTATCAAAGCTCATTCATCAAGAAGATATGCGTCAGTTTTTGTTAAAAAGCATCTACTGGAAACAAAAGGGGCAACTTGCTCTGAGATTCAATCTTAGTTCCATTGCAGAGAATATATCTAGAATTGGAGAACCTTTAGACCAACAGGACACATTCTCAAAACCGACTCTATTTTTGAAAGGGGAATACTCCGACTACATCATCGATGATGATGAAGAGGTTATTTTTCATCATTTTCCAGATGCTAGTATTGAAACTATCAGGGACAGTGGGCATTGGTTACACGCTCAAAATCCTAAGCAATTCTTAGATGTTGTGTGTCGTTTTTGCCTCTAGTTTTGAACGGTAATCTTTAGGTACTGGTTTTCTATCTTCAATAAATAAAGTCCATTGTTGAGTTGTAGATTAAATTCAAATGTATTAATCCCTTGTTCTAACTTCAATTGACCTGTTTCAATTACCTTTCCTTGAATATCGGATAGTTCGAACGGTGTGTTATTGGTTGCATTTGTTTTGATCTCTAAGTGAAACGTTCCATTACTTGGATTGGGATAAATACTGTACGAAGAAAACGAATTAAATTCATCCATCGAAGTCGATGTACAAACGTATTCACACGCAACTAATGAATTATACGTTCCTGTTCCATCCATAGGGTCGACACAGGCCTCATTGACACAATTAAAAGAAGCTTCTACTGTTGGTATTTCGCTCATTCTCATGTGAAATTCTTGATAAAATTGATTGGCAATATTAGCATCATGAATAATGATGGTATTTTCATCATTGTTCGTTTCTGCTGCAGTAGACCAGTTGTGTGAACCTGTAACAACAAGTGGGTCAGAATTAGTATTTGCCTGGTCAATGATGCAATATTTGTGATGAAATTGATTACCAAAACCCTGGTGAGACAGCACATTAACACCCAAGTTACCTAGGTATTCGAATTCAGAACCTTGTGTGTTAATATTTTCTATAATACCGTCTACCTGAACACCTAGATTGAATTGGTCCTCAATGGCCCATGCTAATTCATTTTTTGTAAACACTAAGAGTCCAAAATCAATATCATGATTGGCTGTACTTATTGCATTAGCAATTCTGTAAGTTGTTAGATCGCTAGGAGAGAAGTAAATTTCCACGTGTTTACCGCCAACTGTAAAGTGATGAGGAGTATTATTAGTTTTCTCGTTACCGAATTTGGCGTTTAGTGAGTCAGGCAAATCACTATTGGAACCCCACATCTCTTCAAATTCCATCTCATAAGTTCTAGCTACTGATTGATCTTGAATCATGACTAGATTATTAGGATCATTAAATAGTTGATTACTTGTCCAGTTGGTTGATCCCGTGATGACCCAACAGCTATCTGCGATGTTGGCATCTATAATTACAAATTTGTTGTGCATAATGCCGTTTTCTTCTGGTCTTTCTAAGGTAGGAATGGAATCATTTAAGTCGTCTAAGGACATTGTAGCGGTAGAGGCACAGGTAATGTATCTTACTTTCACTCCTCTTTCATAGGCGTCATTTATAGCATTAGTAATCATATTATCTGAATGATTATAGATAGCAATATCAAGAGTATGATTTGCTTTGTCAATGTATGCTTTTATAGTATCGTTGGTGTAAACACCAGATTGTTGAGCGTATTCAATAGTAGCTACAGATGTATCTACAGAAGAATTAAAACACACTCTTATTTCACCTGAAGAAGTTGATATGGTTGCGAAAGGAACCATGGGAGAAAAGGTGGTGTCATTACCGTTGTTTGAAAACCCTTGAATGTAATAAATGGTGCCTGGTTCCAAATTGTTTAAACTAACGTAGTGATCGGTAGAATTTGAGCCGTCTAAATCATTTATTGTGCCTAATTCAAGGTTTGGTGTTAGGCCATAGCTCAAGTTGGTAGATCCTTCTAAGCTGGTATTCCAAGAAATATCAAAACCATTGGTGCTAACATTGGTTTGAACCATAGGAGTAGAAAAACAAATGCCTTCGGAAAAGTTAAAATCATCCATATCTCGAATAAGTAACTGATATCCATCAAAACCTGTAAATGAGTATTGCGAAACAATAGCTTTCATAGTACTCGGGCAAGATGGAATAGTTTCGCCTTCCAAATCAGAATTGGCTTTTACATAAATGATTCCTGATTGACCATTAGCACTAAAATTATGAGTGCCAATACTAAACTCTTCACCAGGATTCTCAAAAAGAACATCATAAATTCGGACAAACTCTGATTCTGTTTCTTCTCCAATTTCTAATGGAGAGATGGTGGTTGCATTAACATTATTGCCACTACTATGAATTACTAAATTACTTGCGGGTTGAATTTCTAATAATCCGTTGTAATCAATGAGTGTTCCAGTAACCGAGATACTATCCCCTCTATTAACACCCTCCATCACTTCAGGATCGTATATAGCAATACCTGCTGTACCGTCTTCAATGTATCTGATAGGACTACCCAATTCGTCGCCATTAGTAACGATACCTGTAACAGTAACCACCGATTGAAGTGGTTGTTGTCTTGCTGTGGCGATGTCTTGTGCTATCATTTGCATATGACAAGCTATGCAGACTATCGAAAAAATAATTGCTTTCATAAAAAAATATGTTAAAAGGTTAGTTTAGCGGATAAGTTTATACGACGACCCATGCCGAAAAATACACCAGCTGATTTAGCGTCAAAGTCGGTATAATTTGCGTTGTAGGGGTCGTTGTTTTGAGCGTCAGAAATATAAACCTCATTGAGGGCATTTAAAATGCTCATACGAAAATCTATCTTTGTTTTCTTGTTGAGTTTTAGAGTATATCCAGCATGAAAATCGACTAGCTGATAAGCGGGTATTTTCCATGATTCACGACCTGCATTTGCGCCATCTAAAGACAAGGGGTCAAAGTCTGAGTAGTAATCATCAAAATGAGTCCCTCTGACTTTGAGATAAATAGCGTTGGTCGGTTCGTATCGTACACTTAATCCGAATTGGGTTTGTGCAGCATCTCCAACATGAACGCCAACGGCATCAAACGATTCGATGACCTCATTGCCAAAGTCGTCAATGACAGGGTTATTATCATCATCATAAAAACGAACACTGTCTTTAGATTGCCAGGTCCAATCGCCGAGTGACATTAGTCCTTCGACGGTAATTTTATCATTGAGTCGATAAGCCAAATCCATTTCGATACCTTTGTGTAAAGCGTCCATTCCATTAATATTGGCTTTAACAGGTTCGTCATCAACTAAAATGGAAACACCACCATTTGAGGGCTTATTTTCCCAGCGTGTGTAATAGGCATTCAAATTGGCCGATAAAGCGGAAGATCTGTACGAATAGCCCCCTTCTGCGGCTTTTACGATTTCATTTTCAATTTCTCGATAGAGGTTGTTGGAATAATCATAAATATTGTTGAATCGAGGGGCTTTGGAAATGTAACCAACATTGAAAAATACATTATGGTTTAAATCAATATTATAATTGGCCCCTGTTTTAAACGTGTATCCTCTTATCCACTTCCAAGATGTCTCGGCACGTTTTGCTTGGGGAGAATTCATAGTGTAGGCCACACCATTATGGAAAATGGTATCTTCAGCCATAGATTTAATGGCACTTATGATAGCCCCATTTTCATCGTACACGACTTCAGTTACAACAGAGGTTCCTAAGGCTTCAACGTAGGTTGTGTCATCTAACACTAAGTCTTTCTTTTTAAAAAAATCGATTCGCTTGTAGGCAGAATTAGAACCCGAAATATTTAAAAATGCACTGAGCTTGCCATCGCTATACTCAGCTTGAGAGAAAACACCTGACCATTTTACGATACCATCGTTGTGATACCTTATTTTGTCGCCTACTCGTTTTATTTGCGTGGCTTGTTGTTTGTTATCTTCATCCACCACATAATCACCTCCTAATAAATCATAAACTTCTCTATAATGTTCTCCTTTGTAGTATCTTAGGTCAATTCCACCAGAAAAGGTAAACAAGTCATTCATTTGGTAGTTGGTGGTTGACAATGCCCCATACCAAAAATGATTATTGATAGAGCTCAGTAAAAAATTATCAGAAGCTAATTCTGAATTACTATAAAGTGGATTGATATTAGTATGGTTGAAATCGTAGGCCTCCTGAAAATTATACTGCCCATTTTCGTCATAATTATCAGAGTTGCCGCTTATATTAGTGCCACCACCATTTCCGATGGAGGCGTAAGCAATATTTGAGAGGTATAATTTTTCGTTTACGACCCAAAAATCCCTAAGGGAGAATTGGGGTTTGTGGTAGTAGTTTTTCTTGGCGTTTAATAATTCATCATTTCTGATTTTAATAGTACTATCTGAGTTAAATTCCCAACGATTAAGATAGCCCCAGTGTTTATTATAGTTAATACCTTTGTTGTTGATGTCCCCGAACAATGTGTCGCTGATACCTAAATCGGTGGCATAATCTGTTGAGTAAGTGGCAATATCACTCTTGTATGAACGCTGGCCGTGTTGTTGTGGAGCACCTAGAGCAGATAAGCTGAGGGTGTGTTTGCCAAGAGTTTTTTGTACTTTGGCATAATAGAAAAACCCTTCACTAAAAGTTTTATCAACAAAGCCCTTCCCTCTTTTATATGAAGCGGCTAGCGTCACTCCCCAGCCGTTGTTCAATTTACCTGAGTTGTATCCTAGAGAAGTTCTCAACTTTCCGTAAGAATCTACTTCTTGTTTTACACTACCACCTTTACGGCTTTCTATTCCTTTAGTTAGCAAATTCATAGTTCCTCCAACAGATGGAATGGCAATTTTTGAGGCGCCTAAACCTCGCTGCACTTGTATATTGCTTGTGACGGCGTCAAGCCCAAACCAATTTGACCAATATACCCAACCATTTTCCATATCATTGACTGGAATACCATCAATCATCACCGCCACATTTCGCTGATTAAAGCCACGAATAGTGATTCGAGCATCGCCATCGCCACCCCCTTGTTGTGTGGCATACACTCCAGGGGTTGAATTCAGAACCATTGGTATGTCTTGGGAAGCTAATTCTTCATCAATTTTTTTGAGCGGTACGGTCGAAAAAGCGACGGGGGTTTTTCGATCAATAGCCACATCGGCTACCACTTGAACTTCATTTAAAACAAGCGTATTTAGTCGTATGTCTAATTGAACAGGTTTTCCTGTCAATGAAAGCGTTTTAGTAAACTTTTCATAGCCCACGTAAGAAACGGATAGGTTAATTTCTTTGGATTCAGAAACAAATGAAAAATTACCGTCAAAGTCCGTTACTATTCCTTTGCCCTCAAAGACGATGGTGGCCCCAATAAGGGGGTCGTTAGTAGTGTTATCGAACACTGTACCATTAACCTTTGTCTGGGAATACCCTTGAAGGGAAAGAAAAAAGCAAAAAACAAGAAAACGTAAAAAAAATTGAATATAACTTGTCAAAACAGAAATAGCAATGAGCTTTATTTAATAATGAATGTGGTAGAATGAGCGATATTGTTTTCATCCAATACATTAATGATATAAAGCCCCTTAGCTAAACCATTTGTTCTAATTGTTGCTTGTTTATTTGACAATTTATAATCAGCATTCATTTGTTGTCCGAGCAAATTAGTCAGCGTCAAGTCTAAAATATTGAAATTTGTAGAAAGGTTAAAAGATTGTCCTTCACCTACAGGGTTTGGATATGCAATAAAACTAGATTCTTTAGATAAACTCGCGATAGCCGAAATTGAATTGCAATCACAGGTGTGAGCTCCTAATTCAGTCCATGTATTAATTGATAATGAGTCCCACTCGGAGGTTGCGTCAAACAAAATTGGACTTGAAGTCACTCCTTTTAAAACAGTTGATTTTCTAACAAGGGTATGATTTTTGGTCCACCATGTACCACCATTAGCATCAGTAAATCCGGCAGTCACATCATCCGTCCACCCATCGCCAGGATCTTCACCAATTTTACCAATCAAGTCAATGATAGTACCATTCTTTGAAAGTGCAATGGCATCATTTCCGTTCATGTATAGTGGAGAAGGATATCCAGGTGACCATTGATTGGCCATGTTGTAAAGTTCTAATTCTATATAACCAAATTGATTGGAGGTGTCAGTATCCCCATTGGTAACAATCCAAACGTCATAGGGATTAATTGTACCTGATAAATCCATATCATCTGTCACGGAGCTACTTCCATTGGAATAGCGTTCGATTTTATATCCGCTTAAGTCAATTGCTTCAGATGTTGGATTGTATATTTCGATCGCTTTGTTATTTGATGAACCTTCCACATATTCTGAAATGAAAAGATCTGAGCAATCTTGAGAAAATAAAGAGGTACCTAAAAAAAGTAAAATGAATGTAATTATCGAAAATTTCATAAGTATGTTGTTGTTAAGATTTATTGAAACCAAAAGTAATCTAAAATTACAAATTTCACATTATTGTTTTGTAAATAATTAATGCGATTAATTAACATTGCATTAATTTCTGAGTGTTTTTCAAATACACTAAAACATCATCGATAATTTAACTACATTTACAATTGAAAATACTAAATTATGTCTGATTCTTTAGTTATCATTCCAACATA
>CAXDOW010000002.1:0-51578 GCA_963991165.1 uncultured Flavobacteriales bacterium
TTTCCATCAATCCATGTGTAGGTGTCGCAAGCAAAAACTTGGACAGTACTACTAGAAATTCCCAATACATTAAACTCTAGAAAAGTAGTATCTGAGACATTACAAGTCGATGAATCAATAGAAATCAGTGAAACGTTATAAGTACCAGGTTCATCGTATATATAAGTAGGGTTTACTTCGTTTGAAAGAGAGTCATTCCCAAAATTCCACTGATAAGTTATTCCATTGCTCAAATTTTCAAAAGCTACTTCTAATGGTTGACACCAACTATTGTTATTGACAGTAAAATTTGCGACCGAATTAACCCCTTCAGATTCAAAATCAATTTTAAACACTCCTATATCACATGCTGAAGGCTGCAACGAACCGTAAGCATTGGCAGTAGTTGTCATCACTGCATCAGCCAAAAAACCACATGAACAAACAGCTTGGTAAATTTTGCCTTGTGGGTCGAATCGACTGGTTCCGCCATCAACATGGTTACCTGTATAGTAAGAAGCAAACTTAACTTCAGTTGCATCAGGATCTAAGACCATTAAGTAAAAGCCCCCTGAGGTGTAAAAAGCATCACTTGTTGTATACAAATTTGGGATGGTAGATAACCCTCCATGACCTGATAAATAAATACCTTTACAAACATCAACCATAAAGGCAGTTGGGGCAAAATCAAAACTAAACTGATTACCAGAACCTATCGTCGTTTGCCAAATAATATCTTCTAAGTTTTCATCAAACTTGGCTAAGAACTGACTACTATTGTCATTTCCGTAGCACTGTGAAGTTATGGGAATATCACTAGTATTTTGGCCAAAAATATAGACTTCTTCATCTATATCAACATCAATAAAAAAACTTTGATCATCTCCAGAAGATCCAAAAAAACAGCTAGAAATTAAATCGGTTCCAGTATCATTAACTTTGACAATGAATGCATCATAAGTTCCCCCCAAAAAAGTAGTATCATTTCCTACACTCACCATTGGAAAACCATCAGAAGCTGTTCCAGTAACATAGGTTTCAAACTCATTGGTGACTCTTAAGCCGTAAGCAGCATCATTTCCTGAAGAACCAATATAGGTTGACCAATCTAAACTGGAGGCATCAGGGCTTAGTTTAAATACAACCCCATCTTGTCCACCAGCATTTGTCGTTTGAAAGGCATTGGCAGAAGTTGGAAAATCACTGGATGACGAAAAGCTTGATATATAAATATGATCTTGAGAATCAAGATAAATCTCGCCCCTCCAAATATCACCATAATTGATATTAATGACGTTTTGACCATCATCTGAACTACCACCTATATAGGTAGAACCTATTAAGGTAGCTCCATCACTACTTAAATGAGATACAATAATATCATGCCCCCCATTAAGAGAGCTACTAAGTGCATTTGGACTACAGGGGTAGTCTGTAGAATTAGTACTTCCATAAACAAACAAATTACCATTACTATTTGTAATCATACTATGTGGATAATCGCTACTACTACCTCCAATATAGCTAGCCCAAATTAGGGCAGACCCATCAGGACTAAACTTACTAATTGCAATATCGGTAGCCCCAAAAAAACTTTCTTGAAATGCACCAAAAGTGGTGGGATATCCACTGCCAAAGCATCGTGCACCAGAAAAAATATGTTCATTTAAATCATAAGTGGCTGTATGTCCCCAAGTATCAACACTAGAGCCTGACAATGTTGAGGTCACTAAAATAGGGTCAATAACGAGAGTATATGAGGGGTCATACCCATTAGGAAAAGCAAAGGAAACGATATTTTCATTTAGCTCAAATTGGCATGCCACCTCCAAAGTGTCTTTTTCAATTATTTGATAAGCAAAAGGGCGGCTTTCTACTATGGTTTCAAACCCCAAATCAAATATTAAATGACCATTTTCCAAACGAGGTATAATGGAATGATATTTCATTTGTATATCGTCGGCAGTAGCCAAAGGGTGAACAATAAAATCATATTTAAAGTCAGACTCTTTGGAATGCATTCTCAAATCAATACCATTGTAGATGGATTCGCTTATGAGTTCAGAAAAAATAGGCACCATCGATGTCCACTTCGATGTATCATTGGTTAAAAAATAATTGTGATATGTTGTTTTTTTAGAGTTAGCCAAGTATTTAGATGAAGAATTGGCATTTAAAAAAGTTAAATTGTAGGCATAAGAATTAAATAAGACCTCATCACTTAAACTATCGGAGTGATGAAAGTCATGGATGGTTTTACCATCAAAAAACTTAAAGGTTAAACGGTTCTTTTCAACAAAAATATGTCCTCCGGGGATATCGGCTCTATAAAAAATTTTAGATGCCCACTGACCCTCATTTTTAACATAGTCAACTTGCTGACCAAAGGATAAGCCAGTAGAAAAAAAAAGAAACATATGTATGAACAAAAAATGTTTCATAGACGAACCCTTGTTAGGCTTGCCACAAAGATATTTAAAATCTCTCATTATATTTTATTCACAAATACAAAACCAATAAAACTTAACAGAGAACCGTATGTTTCATTAACATAACCTATCTTTGTATAACAAAATACATAAATAGTTATACAAAATTACTTGCGATTTAGAGTTTATGAACACGAAATACGATGATATACAACATCAACTATCGACAATTCGGCCCAGAGAATACTCCAAAAGCCGAAATTATATTGATGGTGCAGTAACTTACTTATCCCCCTATATTTCTAGGGGCGTCTTGTCCACTAAACAAGTATTAAACAGTTGTTTAGAAAGAGGCTTTAAACCCTACCAAATAGAAAAATTCATTCAAGAATTGGCATGGCGTGATTATTGGCAACGTATTTGGCAAGAAAAAGATATCAATGTGGCTATTAAGCAACCTCAAGAGGCGGTCGAAAACGATGCCATATCACAACGTTTGGTAGATGCTAACAGCGGTATTAACACTATTGACCAAGCCATACTAAAACTGTATGAAACGGGCTACATGCACAATCACTTAAGAATGTATGTGGCGGCCTTGGCATGCAATATCGCAAAGAGTCATTGGAAAGTACCCGCTCAGTGGATGTATTTTCATTTAATCGATGGAGACTGGGGATCCAACGCTCTTAGTTGGCAATGGGTTTGTGGTGCTAATAGTCGAAAAAAATACCTTGCCAATCAAGAAAATATAAACCGTTACACGCGCAGTGAACAACGACATACGTTCTTGGACACAGATTATGAATCTTTAGCACAGTTGCCCACTCCAAGCCATCTAAAGCCATTGAATGACAAAGAACATACGACTCCACTTCCAAATGCGTCGTCAATACAACTTGACAATTCCATGCCCTTGTGTGTGTATAACTACTACAATTTAGACCCGTTGTGGCGTGCCAATGAACAGTGTCAACGAGTTTTATTATTGGAACCAAGTGTTTTCCAAAAGTACCCCATTGGAAAACGGCCACTAGATTTCATGATATCATTGGCACAAAACATTCCCAACATTCATCTTTTTGTTGGTGAGTTTGGCGCACTTACAAAGAAGTTTTCCAACACCGTCTATTACAAGGAACATCCTTTGAACACTCATTACAATGGTGTGCAAGACCAAAGAGATTGGCTGACCAGTATCCAAGGATATTACCCTTCTTTCTTTGCTTTTTGGAAACGAGCTAAAAAAGAACTAAACCTAAAATAATGTCAGAAAACAACTCTCAAAATAGCACTGCCTTAATTGTATTTCCACATCAACTTTTTGAGCAATCCCCTTTGTTGAATCAAAAAGGGGTTTTTTATATCGTAGAAGAACCACTCTTTTTTAGCCAATACCAATTTCATAAACACAAGCTGTTGTATCATCGAAGTTCCATGCAGTTTTATGCTGATTTTTTGCGTCAAAAAAACCGTCAAGTGATTTATATTTCACATTTTGAGACTACCTCTGACGTAAGACACTTGCTGCCACACTTAAAACAGCAAGGAATTGAGAAAATAGGCCTGATAGACTTAGATGACAATTACCTACATCGTCGATTACATCAAACAGCCCAACAAGAAAATATACTTTGCAAATGCTACGAAAGCCCTTTGTTTTTGAATGAAAAAAGCGATTTATCGGCCTTTTTTAAGGCAGAAAAAAAGAAATTTTTCCACACCACTTTTTACATCAATCAACGCCAAAGCCGAAGTATATTACTGAATGATAATAGGAGTCCACTGGGGGGTAAATGGAGCTTTGATACAGAAAATAGAAAAAAGTACCCTAAAGATAAAATACCACCTAGTTTTCCAACCCTTACGTCTGACTCTTATTTTGTGGAAGCAATCAATTATGTCAAACACTATTTTCCCCATAATCCAGGAGTGTTACCAACACACCCATTATATCCTCATACTCATTCATTAGCTACGAGCTGGCTAATGATTTTTTTGGAACAACGTCTCAATGAGTTTGGCACCTTTGAGGACGCCATTGTTCAAGATGAACACTTTTTGAATCACAGCGTTTTGTCGCCAATGCTCAACAATGGCCTCATTACTCCAAAGCAAGTGATTGACGCAAGTTTATCATTCAAAGACCGTGTTCCCCTCAATTCCTTAGAAGGTTTTGTTCGTCAAATCATTGGCTGGAGGGAATTTATTCGAGGAATATACTTAATAAAAGGAAGTCAAGAGAGAACCACTAATTTTTTTAAGCATCACAGAAAGATCCCCTCATCTTTCTACACCGCAACCACAGGCATATTGCCCATTGATGTAACAATACAAAAAGTAAACCACACGGCTTACGCTCACCACATAGAACGACTGATGATTTTGGGAAATTTCATGCTTCTTTGCGAATTTGACCCTGATGAGGTTTACCGTTGGTTTATGGAGCTATTTATTGATGCCTACGACTGGGTCATGGTTCCTAACGTATATGGCATGAGTCAATTTGCCGATGGTGGTCTAATGGCTACCAAGCCCTATATCAGCAGTAGCAATTACATCAAAAAAATGAGTGATTACCCTAACGGTCAATGGCAATCTATTTGGGACGCTCTATATTGGCGATTCATTGACAAAAATCGAGCAATTTTTACCCAAAATATACGCATGAAATTC
The DNA here is from genome assembly GCA_963991165.1 of uncultured Flavobacteriales bacterium. Taxonomy (GTDB): domain Bacteria; phylum Bacteroidota; class Bacteroidia; order Flavobacteriales; family UBA7312. Next base: position 5,085 of record CAXDOW010000002.1, read on the forward strand.
ATGATTAGTTTGTTAGACAAAATGCCTGTAGAGAAAAAAACTAATCACATACAGTTAGCGGACAACTATTTAAGGACGCTGGAGGGACAAAAATGAAGGCATCAATAGTCTTCTATTTTGAGTAAATTATTAAATTTGTTGGTGGCTAACCAAACAATCACAATTATTTACAGTTTTACGTTTAGTCAACAAAATGGTAGAAAGAGATGCTAAAGACCCAATCAGTTTGTTTTTCCTATGATTCCTCACGCACATTTCAATTTCCTGATATCCAACTTGTAGAAGGACAAAACCTTCTAATATTGGGGCAATCTGGGGTTGGAAAAACTACCTTTATTCAAATATTAGCGGGATTATTGCATCCCAATTCAGGATTTATAGATTTGAATGACACCAAAATTAATCAGTTGTCTTCTAAAGATTTAGACCATTTTAGAGGAAAAAATATTGGAATGGTGTTTCAACGCCCCCATTTTGTCAAAAACCTATCTATCATTGAAAATTTAGAGTTGTCTCTCTATCTGTCAAACAACCCATCGGATAAAAAACGCGCCATGGAATTGTTAGATCAAATTGGCTTGGCCGACAAATACAATCAAAAACCAGATCAATTAAGCGAAGGTGAGCAACAAAGGGCCTCCATTGCTTTGGCAGTATTAAAAAATCCAGATTTAATTTTGGCGGATGAACCAACATCCAGTTTAGATGACATTAATTGTCAGACCATAGTTACTTTACTAAAAGAACAAGCTGCCTCCACCAACGCTCACTTGATTATCATTACACACGATCAACGGTTAAAAAATGAATTCAACAACACAATAACACTATGAATATTACTCGTTTAAGTTGGAGAAACCTTACTAGTAGTCCGCTCAACACAACTTTGAGTTTGCTATTGATGACGTTTGGGGTGGGTATTATTTCACTATTGCTATTGTTGAATAACGAAGTTGAACAGCAATTACAACGCAATCTTAGAGGGATAGATATGGTTGTTGGTGCTAAAGGAAGCCCCCTTCAATTAATCCTATCTTCGGTATACCACGTAGATAATCCAACAGGAAACATCTCGTTTGAAGAAGCCAATGAATTAAACAAAAATCCATTGGTTGAATCGACCATTCCGCTTTCCTTTGGAGATTCTTACAATGGGTTTAAAATAGTAGGAACTACCCACGATTATGTAGAACTGTATCAAGGCGTTTTGAAAGAAGGCCAATTGTGGACTTACCCCCTTGAAGCTGTTCTTGGAAGTGCTGTTGCAGAAGTCAATCAATTAAAGTTAGGTGACACCTTTCATGGCTCACACGGTTTAGTAGAAGGAGGTCATATCCATGATGAACATACTTATTATGTGGTGGGGATTTTGGAACCGTCAAACTCTGTTTTGGACAATCTGATTTTGACCAATACAGAAAGTATTTGGTTGGTTCATCACCCTGAAACAGACCACCATGAATGCGATGATCCAGACCATCATCACCATGAACATGATGAGTCAACAGGTCATCATTCAAATACTGATATGATGATTACTTCTATGTTGGTGACGTTTAAAAGCCCCATTGGATTGATACAAATACCTCGAAAAATAAACGAAACGACCAATCTTCAAGCAGCAGTTCCATCTTTTGAAATAAATCGATTAGTTAATCTATTGGGATTTGGTGTTCAGACGATTAACATGATTGCTATCATTATAATTCTTGTATCTGGCTTAAGTATTTTTATTAGTCTGTATAATTCGTTGAAAAAAAGACGTTACGAATTGGCTTTAATGAGAGTTCATGGGGCAAGTAGGTGGCAGATGGTTCAATTAGTCCTTCAGGAAGGGCTGTTTTTGTCCATTATCGGGGCCTTATTTGGTATAGTCATAAGTAGGATAGCGCTGTTTGTCATGCCACTCTTCTTAGATTTGAAATATGGATTAAACACCATTCCTATCGGATTAATTAAGGAAGAATTATGGTTGTTTCCTCTAGCTTTAATCATAGGGTTGTCAGCGTCTTTCATTCCAATTATTCAAACGTATAACATTAATATTCCAAAAACGCTATCCAATGCTTAGGTATTTTTTGATTTTATCCCTTTTTATGTTTCCAAAATTCAGCTTTTCTCAAACAGAAATAACTTGGGAAACCTTAGCCGACATAGAGTTTTCCGACAAATATATTGAAGAAGTTGATGAATATTTTTTGTATCCACATTTTGGACCATCTGTTATAGAGCTAGAAGGACAAACTGTTATTCTGAGAGGGTTTATGTTAGCGATTGATCCAGCAGAAGGATATTACATTCTATCAAAAGGCCCTTTCTCTTCCTGTTTTTTTTGTGGCGTTGGAGGCCCTGAGACCATTGTAGAGTTAAAAATGAAGTCAGAAAAGGCCTATTTCGTAATGGATGAAATGGTCACAATGAAAGGTACTTTGAAACTTAATGCGGATGATATTTATCAGTGCAATTATATTTTTGAAGATGCTGAAGTTCATCGTCGTTGAATAATATCAATTTTTTAACATCGAAAATTTTGATTATTTTTTTTAAAAAAATATTTTTACGTTCTAAATTATTTAATTAATTCCTCATAAAATGAAACGTATATCTCTAATTTTTAGTGTGTTGTTTTGCGTTGGTTTGTATGCTCAAAACAACTCAAGTTCTATTAACATGAACATTAATATGAATATCCAAAGCAATGAAGAAAACTCGGCTGAACCCGCTCAGAATACAAATATGAACCTCGATTTAAATGTGGTGGAAAACAATCCAGGTCAGCCAGCACCAAGTAGTAACCAATCACAAGCAAATACCGCTACCTCTAAACCTGAACCAGTTTATGTTTCTGGTTATAGCGGTACTATAGGATGCACGCCTCCAGTAAGTACTGAACGAATTAATGACATGGCTAAAACGGTGGAAAATCAGTCGTTTAGTGATGATAAAGTAAGAGTTTCAAAACAAATCATTCGCACCAACTGTATTACTATTGACCAGTTAATGGTACTTTTGGAAAACTTTGACTTTGACGATGGTAAGTTACAAATCGCAAAGTTTGCATATGATCATGTATACGATTTAGAAAACTACTACAAAGTGTACAATGTATTTTCGTTTAGCAGTAGCGGAGAGGAGTTGGAAGAATATATTCAAGACAAAAACTAATACAGTCCTTCCTTCTTTCTTTGTTCTTCAATAAAAGGTATTCCACATGCTAATTTTTTAGCAATCTTGGAAGATTTATGTATCACTCTCCAAAAGGGAGTGATATTTTTTTGTCCATTTGCCCAGTTTTCGTAAGCAGCTTCTGAAACAATTCTTAAAAAAACACCTGTGGTCAGTGGACAGGTTGTATCCGCACCGTGAGCAATTGCTAAGTCCTTTCTCAACGTTTTGACATCAACATCTGTTCCTTTGGGAATATTGTTAATGTACTCATCAATAATTTTTGGTGTTGCAATTAGCATATTCTGTCCCTTTTTCATGTCAGAAATATCAATATCCAAAGACTTGACTGAGTACGCTTTTTCTTGCTGTAATTTGTCGTTCCAACTTTTTTTCATTCTTGCTAAGATTGTGAATATAAAAAACTTCTATCTGTCAATAATAATTATAACAAACTCAAACTGATTTATTGACATATAACACAAATTAAGTATAATTTTACATTCCATTTAAATTATAGTTTGTCTCCAATCAAGTTACATATCACCTCTAAATCCTTAAACGAAGAAGAATGGAACGCTTTGGTAAACGATGACCTACCGTTTCTTCTATTATCATTTAATCGAGCTTTTGAAGTAAGTCATAAATCCAATATGACGCATTTATTTTATATATCAAACAATCCAGAACAACAATTAGTAGGATATGCACAGGCACTTTATCTTAATTGGCAAAATATTCATTCGTACCAACAAAGAAACAAACTAAGTAGAGGAATTATTAGTGTTCTAATGAAGTTGACTCGTATTAAAATTGTAGCGATGGGAAATGGCTTTTTAACAAACATTCAAAATGTGTCTATCAAAACACTAAATGACAATATAGCTTTCCTTACCTCTTTAATTCAAACAATAGGTAATCAACTAAACGTCAATAATTTTATTTTTCCAGATCACTATTTTAACGCCCTAAACATCTCAAAGCCTGAAGATAGCAATCCCAACTTTATAAGAGTAGAGGTTGAGGAAGATATGGTTTTGTCCATCAAACAACAATGGAAATGTTTTGATGACTATTCTCAATCACTGAAAAAAAAGTACAAAACACGTCAAAGGGGAGTAATGAAAAAAAGTCGTGATGTCCTCATCAAAAAATTAACCCTTAACGACATAAAGCTACACCAAAATCGTATTCAACAATTATTCTTGAACGTACAAAGAAAGGCTTCTTTTGGGGCTGTTAGCTTTAACACCAATACCTTTCAACTGTTAACATCACTTTCCATTCCATATTGCAATGTTTACGGGTATTTTTTAAATGATACTTTGATTGGTTTTTCTTCAGAAATTTACGACCAATCCAAATTATATTCTTATTTCATTGGTCTAGATTATCAGTACAATGTTAGCCATCGACTCTACGAACGCATTCTTTTAGAAAACATCAACCACGGCATAGACTTAGGTAAAAAAGAAATAGTCTTCGGACGAACGGCCGCTGAATTTAAAAGTAATGTAGGTGCCGTTCCTCTAAAGTCATTTATATACATTTATGTCAAAAACCCACTTTTAAGATTTATCTTAAATCCAATTCTTAGCAGAATAAAACCTAAAAAATGGGTGCAAAGGTCCCCATTTAAACAAGAGCAAACTTAATTAAGCTTAAGTACTCCGTCAATTGCTGGCTCTTTCATCATTATTCGATAAGACACGCCTAATGTAAACTGATGTTGAGTGGCAAACTGAAAGCCATTCAAGTCTTCGTATAAGGGAATATCTGCTGACACAAAATAACTTAAGTCATTATGTGAATAACTAATTTGTGGAACAAAAAGTAATTTTTCACTTCCCGTGTTATGGTCTTCAATATTGTAATTTATTAAATCGACTTTTTCAGCGGATTGTGTCTGACCAACAGTTTCGTACTTTAACTGACCCGTGACTCCAAAACCCTTGTATATCGTTTTTCCTATATAAAGACTCATACTAGAGTAATCGCCAAATTTTTGTCCCAATGAGTTATATGACTTTTTAATGTAAAGACTATTAGCAAAAATTCGCAATTTTCTTTTAGGATAAATTCTGTAAAAAAAGAAACAAAGCATGGCATCTAGAGAGCCATTAGTTAACTGAACAGCTGTTGGATTATATGCGTAAATATCACCTAATATTGGATTTGAAAACTTCAAACTGGAGTCTCTGTAACTCCCCAATGGAAATTTCAACCCTAGTCCTAATGTAATCTCGGTCCTATGATTTTCTCTTTTCAAATTAGCCACATTGTAACGAGGAAAAATAATCAAATCTGAAATACCTGATGCGGAATAGGATTCGCTCTTATTATCTAATGATTTACTTAAAAAATAACCCAAAGCCACTGACATACTTAGCTTATCGTTCAAGCCATAATCTGTTTTCAAAAACAGATAATCCGTTCTTAATGTATCGGCTAAATTAGAAACTGTATCTCTGTTATTATTTGTTTTGAAAGAATAACTAGAAACATATTGATATGATGTAGCAATTTCCAACTGATTTTCAAGTAAAACCCCTGATGCGGCTCCACCGGCAATAGGACTTGATGACCCACCAGAACAACATCCTTGTGAGTATAACAGTTTTACGGCAAAAAGCAATAGTGTTAAAAGAACACATTTTTTCATAGCTATATTATTTTGACTTTTAGTTCAGTTTACTAAAAATGATTTTATTAGGTTCGTTTAAAATATTGATGAAGTAATTTCCTTTTGACAAATGAGAAATATCAATTTGAGATCCTGAGGCAATGTTTTCTTGAATCATCACCACCTCACCCAACATATTAACAATAGTAAGCGATAATTGTTTTTGTCTATTGGAAGTAATGGTAATTTGATTATTTATAGAAGGGTTAGGGAAAACTTGACTGCTTTCTTTACCTGTAATGGTCTCAATGCTTGATGTTTTACATTCGGACACTGCCAAAGAGATAGCTTCTTCTAAGCCATCTGTAGAATTATTCTGGTCAAAATTTCTATTGAAATAAACCTTCCTAGAATTGCAACCAACTACAACAGTCTTAGGCATGCCATCTCCTCCATAATCACTCATGCTAATTTGTGGACTTGAAAAGGTAGTCACCCCTCCCATTTGGAAATTAGTAGCCCAGGTCTGTAGTTGTGAACATGATGTGTTGGCATAATCATCAACTAACAAGAATTTTACTATTTCTTGATCATAAGATTCCGCCGCTAAAAAACTTGATAAGGTCGGACTAATACACGGTGCACAAGGCATAACCCATGAAATAACAACCACCTTTCCAGCATCTAAATCATCAAAAAGATTATACATCTCGCCATTACAGTCTTCAACTGCAAAGTTAGTTGCCACACTTTGAGCGATAGCCAACTGCATCCCAAACAACAATGTAGTAAAGATACTTAATACTAAACTCTTCATTTTAAGTAAACTATGTTAGTTTCTGTCATACTTACAACAAGAGTGTAAGTTTTCATATACTTCATCGTCGGCCTTATGATTTTCTGTATCGTAGCCCACTGAAGCAATCTTTTTTTGAATATCATCAAGTGTTATTTGATTCGAGTAAAACTTGACAACCATTTCTTTAGTTTCGGAACTCCATTTGGCTGATATAACCCCATCCATCGACATGGCGGCTTTAGTGATCTTCTCGTTACACATCCCACAATTTCCCCATACTTTAAATTTTTCCTTGACCTTATCTCCCTTAGCAAAGCCTGTAAAGGGAGCCATTAGGCAGAGAGCGAAAGAGAACATGATAACTGATTTGTATGCTTTCATATGATTATAGTATTTAGTTTGCCAAATGTATTTGTTTTTTCAAGTAGAACCAATTACTTGTTTAAATATCTTATTAGTCCAAAGATATAAACAAGGAATCTGTAAGGGCATATAAGAAAGCTATTAAATCTATTTTTTCGTTTTTTGTTAAATTAAACGGTTGAATAATCTCGCTCTTATTAGGGTGCGATTTTCCACCTCTTGAATAGTGGTCAATGACCTCTTCCAAGGTTTGTAAACTGCCATCGTGCATATAGGGATAGGTCAACCCTATATTTCTGAGTGTTGGAACTTTAAATATAGCCCTATCTTTTTCGTGTCCAAACAAACGCATTCGGCCGGAATCAGGATAATTGGTATACAAACCATTATTGGTCAATGAGCCATTGGTAAAATTAAATCCCCCATGACACTTTGAACAATAAAGCTCATCAAAAAAAAGTGATTTACCTCGTTTTTGCGATGGGTTTAGTGCCGTAGTATCTTGATGATAATAAAATTTATCGTAAAGTGAATTTCCACTTATTAGTGTTCTTTCGTAAGTAGCAATGGCCTTAGTAATGACGCTGGGGTCTGGCTCACATCCATAAGCTAGATTAGATAAACGGACATAATAGGGGTTCTTTTTCATTCTTTCAGCAACTAGTATAATGCTAAAATCAAATTCTTGTTTCTCATGAATAGGAACATTGACTTGTGCTTCCAAACTGGGATTTAGCCCATCGAGTAAGAACTTATCTTGATAAGCCACATTTGTGAGTGTTGGAGTGTTTCTAGAAACGGATTGGTTTCTTATACCTATTCCTTTGGGTCTTCGATCGGTAAAGGCAAACTGCGGTTTATGACAACTTGCACAAGATACACTTGAGTCTCTAGATAGAATAGTGTCAAAAAAAAGTGCTTTTCCTAACTGGATACGACTCTCTGTAATGGCATTATCGGAGGGCACATATGGATCTGGAAACCCTTTTGGGATGTGAAGCAATGCGTTATTACCCTCTTTCAAGCTAGCAAAGACCGTCACACAGAGTAAGCAAAAAAGTATGGGTTTTATCATCTAGTAACTGTAAACTGATGCCGTTGTTGAATATTTCCAGAGTTGAAAATAGCAATATAAACTCCCGAGGGCAACTCTGACTTCACAAAGTAATTGCCTTCAAATCCTATGTTTTTTTCATTGACCACAGGTTTTCCTTGCATATCGTAGATGCTAAGAGCGTAGTCGTCTTTTGGTAAGTTATAAAACAAGACAGGAGCGTAAGGCAAGGTATAGTCCGTGTAGATATTAGTGACGAGACGAGACGTTGAAATACTGCTTGTCGTATCAGCAACGTTGGTGGTGAAAACTTGTTCCTCATTGGTGTTGTCAACCGCTTTTACATTGGAGGTGTATGCCCCATGCTGAAATCCTACCGACGCCAAGTCCATGTTATTAAACCACCGATCAACATTGACATACAAAGGAATCGTAATTTGACCATTTTCTACTTCTAGTGGAGAACTAAATTCTAAAGGATCAATAGATCTTAATAAAACATCTCCAAAACACTCTACTTGAAACGGTTTGTTAGGGTTTCCATCGTCATTATTGTCAACTTTTCCGTGCAGAGTAAGGAAAAAGTAGCCAGAGGGCCAACCCCAATCCATTGGTGGAACTTTTGGCCCCAAAGGGTGCGACGGTGGATAATTACTCGTATTACCATGATTAGCAACATAATCTACCCCCAAATCAAACTCTATTTTTTCAATGCTACTAATGGCGTAAGTGCTATCAATACTATAGTTAGTAACGTTGCCCTCTCCTAAGATGTAAATGCCGTTCAATGGCGTCTGTTGACCACCATCATGGGTTACTTTTAGAGAAGACAGATAATACCTAGCGCGCTCTACCCTTACAGCACGGTCTTGATTATCTGTAAAGTTTTGATTGAGCATAAAAGGTTCACCTTTAAATAGGTGGTTTAACTCCAATTTCAATGTGTTTTGTGCAGATAATGAAAGCTGGATTAATACGACTAGCGTTAAAAAGGAAAATACGTTTTTCATAGTTTTTTTAGCAATTTACACTATTTTTTTTTCAGCCTGAATTTTGATTTTCTTGTTTTTTTAGAAAATCTTACGTTTTCAAAGTTTTAATTATGCCTTAAAATCAACTCATTAAAAAATGGTAGATTTGTATTAATGAGTCAATCAAATAAGGATATTTTGGTTATAATTCCTGCTCGTTTGGGGTCAAAACGTTTACCTGGTAAAAATTATAAAGCCCTCAACGGAAAACCCTTAATCGCTTATAGTATTGAGTTTGCTTTAAATCATATTTCAAACGCCGATGTAGTTATCTCAACGAATGATCCGAACATAGTCGCTATTGCTGATTCGTACCCTGTTTCAGTTGATCATAGGCTCTCAGCACTCTCTACCGATGATACTCCCACATCGGCCGTCTTACAACACCTTGTTCAAACATCAGCTCAACGCTACAAATACGTTGTTTTGCTTCAACCCACTAACCCTCTCAGGCCCCAGAATTTGTTCAAACAATGTTATGAGCAGTTGATTAGTAAGGGGGGCGAATCCCTAATTTGTCTTAGTCCGAACGATCGCAAACTAGGAACCATTGACAATGGTATTTTCAAACCTTCCAGCTATCATTTTGGGCAACGAAGTCAAGACTTAAGTCCTTTATTTTACGAAAATGGACTGATGTATATTAGCTCTTTCGAGTTGGTAAAAAAGGGAATTCTTTTTTGTGAGCAACCGTTAGCTATGGTATTGGATCATCCATTTGCAAGCGTAGACATCGATACAGAGCTTGACTTTAAATGGGCTGAATTTGTTTTAAACAACTATGATGATTGAAATAGCTGGACGACATATTGGCCCCGATTGCCCTCCTTTGGTAATAGCAGAAATAGGAATAAACCACGAAGGAGACTTAACCGTAGCCAAACAAATGGTAGATGCGGCTCAAAGAGCAGGTGTTGAAATGGTTAAACACCAAACTCATATTGTTGAAGACGAAATGAGTCGCGTAGCAAAGACCGTCATCCCTGGAAATGCTACTGTATCTATTTACGAGATAATGGAACGTTGTGCTCTTAACGAAAGAGATGAACTCGAACTCAAGAACTATGTTGAATCAAAAGGTATGATTTTTATCAGTACGCCTTTTTCTAGGGCTGCTGCTAATCGACTAGAGTCGTGGGATGTTCCAGCTTACAAAATTGGTTCAGGAGAATGTAATAACTACCCGTTGCTAGAGCACATTTCTTCCTTCGGAAAACCCATTATTTTAAGTACTGGTATGAATACCATTGAAAGCATCACAAAAGCCGTTCGTATTTTTGAAAAACATAACGTACAATATGCCTTATTACATACCACCAATCTTTATCCCACGCCCAATCATCTTGTTCGTTTAGGGGCTTTGAAGGATATTCAGAATGCATTCCCAAATACCGTGTTTGGTCTCTCAGACCATACTGTTAGCAATCATGCCTGCCTGGCAGCAGTAGCATTGGGAGCATCAATACTTGAGCGTCATTTTACAGATCATATGAATCGTACTGGACCAGACATAGTGTGCTCCATGGACGAAACCAATTGCCAGGAACTTATTGAAGGAAGCCATATTATTTGGCAACAAAGAGGAGGTAAAAAAGAACCAGCCAAAGAAGAAAAAGTAACTATTGATTTTGCCTTTGCAACCGTTTGTTCTATACAACCCATTAAAAAGGGACAAACGCTAACAATGAACAATGTTTGGGTAAAACGGCCTGGAACTGGACCCATTTTAGCGGAACACTTCAGTGCTATCTTGGGTAAAGTCGCTACTAGAGATATTGATACGGACGAACATTTAAATTGGTCTGATTTTAAATGATATGAAAAAAATAGTTTTTCTAACAGGAACACGAGCTGACTTTGGGAAATTGAAGTCCTTAATAAAAATTACGAGTCAATCGACCGATTTTGAGGTTCATATTTTTGTTACGGGAATGCACCTTCAGCAAGAGTTTGGATATACTGTCAATGAAATTGTAAAATCAGGATTTTCAAATATTCATAAATTTTCAAATCATACCAGCGAATCCAGTATGGATTTAACCCTTGCCAAGACCATTGAAGGTCTATCCGCCTTTATTCACCAACATCAAATTGACCTAATTTTAGTACACGGAGACAGAGTAGAAACACTTGCTGGAGCAATAGTAGGTGCATTGAACAACATCTTAGTTGGTCATATTGAGGGAGGAGAAGTTTCTGGAACTATTGATGAACTAATAAGGCATTCGGTGAGTAAACTGAGCCACATTCATTTTGTTGCCAATGAGGATGCCAAAACTCGATTACTACAAATGGGAGAACTGGACAATCAAATTTTTGTAATTGGTTCGCCAGATGTGGACATTATGTTTTCAAAGAATTTACCGACCTTAGAGTCTGCCTTAAGTTATTACGGAATTCCTTTCCAACAGTTTAGCATTTTCATGTTTCATCCCGTTACTACGGAAGAAAATATGACTTTATATGCTCATAATTTGGTTGATGCTGTTATGCAAGATGATGGTCACTATATTGTCATTAAACCAAATAATGATATGGGCTCTTCGGCCATCAACGAGGCCTTAAAAAAATTAGAAAATAATTCACGGTTTGTTATTTTTCCATCCTTGAGATTCGAATTCTTTTTAGCTTTACTTAAGCATTGTCAATTTATCATTGGCAATAGCAGTGCTGGGGTTAGAGAAGCACCTCTTTATGGAGTTCCAAGTATAGATATTGGCGATCGTCAATTGAATAGAGTAAAAGCTGACAGTATCCTTCATTCATCCTATCAGAAAGACAATATCGTTTCAAGCATAGCACAAGCCAAGCTGATGAAAGCTAAGAAAATACAATTATATGGTGATGGAAATAGTGATCATCTATTTTTAACCCTTCTTCAAAGTGGTCATTTGTGGGACATTCCTTGCCAAAAACAATTTAAAGATCGACCACTTAAAAATTAAAAAAATTTGAAAACTAAAGCGAGGAGTTAAACTGACTCAAAAAACGGACATCATTTTCGAAGAACAGTCTTAAGTCTTTGATTTGATATTTTAACATGGCTATTCGTTCTATACCCATTCCAAAAGCATATCCTGAATACTGTTTTGGGTCTATCTGGCAATTGCTTAGGACATTGGGATCTACCATGCCACAACCCAAAATTTCCAAATAGCCCGTATATTTACACACGTTACATCCCTTTCCCCCGCAAATATTGCAAGAAACATCTACCTCAGCACTTGGTTCTGTAAAAGGAAAATAAGAGGGTCTCAATCGGATTTCCGTTTGATCGCCAAACATTTCCTTTGCGAAGTACAAAAGAACTTGCTTGAGGTCTGCAAAGGATACTTTTTCATCAATATAAAGTCCTTCTACCTGATGAAAAATACAATGGGCGCGTGCCGAAATGGCTTCATTTCTATATACTCTTCCTGGGGATAAAGTTCTTATAGGGGGGGTATTATTTTCCATATACCTTACCTGAACCGAAGAAGTATGCGTTCGTAACAGAATATCTGGATTTGTTTGAATAAAAAAGGTGTCCTGCATATCTCTAGCGGGGTGTTCTTGAGGTAAGTTTAAAGCCGTAAAATTATGCCAATCGTCTTCAATCTCTGGACCGTCCGACAGAGTAAAACCAATGCGACTGAAGATGTTTACAATATCGTTTTTTACTAATGAAAGCGGATGCCTACTACCAAGCTGATCAAGGCTAATTGGCTTAGATAGGTCAGATTCTGATGAGGTATGGGAAGAGCTCGAAAATAGCGACTTGCCCTCTTCTATCTTTTGCTGAATAGACTGTTTTAGGTGATTGAGCGATTGCCCAACCTCTTTCTTTTCATTATTCGGCACCTTTTTGAAGTCCGCAAACAAATCATTGATTTTCCCTTTTTTACCTAAATACTGAATTCTAAATGCTTCTAATTCGTCAAGGTTTTGGGGCTTAAAAGAATGAACTTCATCAAGAAGAAGCTGTATTTTTTTTATCATTCTATTTTAGAATGGTCATTTTCATAATCACCTTTTCCATAGGAAGGTCGTTTCTCCCTCTTTTTACTCGTGAGATTTTAGAAATGACATCGATTCCTTCTACTACTTCACCAAAAACAGTATAATCACCATCTAAATGTGGAGTCCCTCCAACAGTCGTGTATGTCTTTTTTTGCAAATCAGTTAGTCTGCTACCCATTCTTTTTTCTACCATTTTTAGCTTTTCAAGATCATAAACATCTCCCTCAACAATATAAAATTGAGAGCCAGAGGATTCTTTTTTTGGATTGACACCATCAGGCATACGTGCTGCTGCCAATGCCCCTCTTTTATGAACTAAATTAGGATTAAACTCGGCGGGTAATGTATATCCCGGACCGCCATTGCCTAATTTTTGATTTGGATCTGGGTTTTTTGAATTTGGATCACCTCCTTGAATCATAAATTTTGGAATAACCCTATGGAATTGTATTCCATTGTAAAACCCCTCATTTACTAGTTTCAAAAAATTATCGCGATGAATAGGAGTTTCGTCATAGAGAATAACCACCATATTACCAAAATTGGTTTGAATCTCCACTTTTGGTCTTTCTTGAGCATAGGTCGTACATACAAATATGAATGTGACGAAGGTAAAGAGTATTCTTTTCATAATATTGTTATCTTTGAATTGCAAATTAACAAATAATCATTACAATATGAAAATTAGTCATTTGCTTGTTTTTTTTGTCGTTATATTCCTGTTTTCTTCGTGTTATAAAGAACCGCAGACAGTTGGAATTATTACCGTTTACGATAATCAAGGAAATACTGTACCCAACGTCACAGTAACTCTTACACAAGAAGAAGTAGTTGGTGTTACTCAAACGAATGTTGTGAGTACTTTAGTATCTGACTATAATGGGCAAACGGAGCATGTATTAAAATTGGAAGCTATTATGAATGTTACCGCATTTACAATGTCTTCTAGTAATGATACGGTACTGTTCGGCGAGTCTGTCATTCGACTGGTTCATGGCAAAACCATCTACAAAGATGTAGAGGTGCTTGCTTATTAATCAAAGTACTCTAATATAGCTTCTTTTATTAGCTTGTCTTGTTGTATAGGGGTAAGCTGGGGTAAAGAGTCCGTTTCTTTCCAATGTGGCCATCCTTCTTCATCATGCCCTTCAAATGTGTAATACCCCCACTGACTTAACAAAGCACAAACTCCAATGTGAATTACTTCCATTTTTTCTTTCTTGTTGAGATGAACAAATCCTTTTCCAAGCTCTTGTACACCTATTAAAAACAAAATACCTTGTAAGTCCAAATCGTGATCAAACCGTTGGTTAAGTGTAGAGACCAGTTGATTCCATTTTACATTTAATGTATCGTTCATTCAACAAAAATACTACTTTTGAATTCTAATGAACTACTTAGACATTATACTTGCCATTCCCTTGCTTTGGGGTCTTTACAGAGGGTTTTCCAAAGGGATAATTATCGAATTATCTACTCTTTTAGCCTTAGTTCTAGGTATATACGGGGCCATTCATTTTGCCTCCTACATTCAACCTTTTCTAATTGATGAGTTTTCTATTAACTCGACCTTTTTGCCCATCGTATCTTTTGGTTTGACTTTTTTAGTCATTGTTTTGATTGTAAGATTGCTCGGATTTCTTGTTGATCGGTTTTTTAATTTGGTCGCATTGGGTTTTTTGAGCCGAGCTTTGGGGGGTGTTTTTGGAGTTTTGAAAATGGCCTTTATGATAAGTGCTTGTTTGTTGGTATTCAACACATTCGACTATCATCTTGAGCTTATTTCAAAAGAACAAAAAAAATCATCTTTGTTATACAGACCCATTTGTAATATGGTCACCTCCATAGTTCCTGGCGTCAGTGATGCTCATTCGCTTATTGAAAAAGCTGAACGGATTTGGACGGAAATGCCCTCCCCTACTGGTCCTCAATAATCGCAGCAATACCCGGTAAGATTTTACCCTCCAGATACTCTAACATAGCTCCACCACCCGTTGACACATAACTAACATGATGAGCCAAATTAAAAGCGTTGATTGCGGCAACAGAGTCACCACCACCAACCAATGTATAGGCTCCTTGAGAGGTTGCTTGTGCTAGCGATAGAGCAATGGCTTTTGTTCCTTTTGAAAAGTTGTCCATTTCAAATACTCCCATTGGACCATTCCAAAGTAACGTTGATGAACGACTAATAACTTCTGAAAACAAGTCTATGCTTTTAGGTCCAATATCTAAGCCCATATAATCGTTAGAAATAAGATCGATAGGGGTGTGCTCAATAGTCGCTTCATTATCAAACTTATCGGCATTGACAGAATCAACAGGCAAGTGTATATTGACCCTCCTTTGTTGGGCATCATATAGAATGGTTTGAGCTAATTCAAGGGCATCATCTTCTACCAACGAAAGACCTGTTTGCCCCCCTTTAGCTTTGATAAATGTGTAGGCCATACCCCCTCCAATAATTAAGTTATCAACCAAATCCAAAAGCCGATATATGATGTCAATTTTTGACGAAACTTTGGCGCCTCCTACTATAGCTGTAAATGGTTTTTTGGCATTGTTGATTAACTTAGAAATATGATCCATTTCATTGGACATAACATATCCTAAACATTTTTTATCGCCAAAAAATGAGGCAATGACAGAGGTTGAGGAATGGTTTCTGTGAGCCGTACCAAAAGCATCGTTTACATAAACATCGCCCAGCTTAGAAAGTTCTTTAGCAAAGTTCAAATCGCCCTCTTTTTCTTCTTTATAAAAGCGGAGGTTTTCGATTAACATGACCTGTCCAGCTTTAAGCGAAAGACTAAGGGTTTCTACTTCCAGTCCAATACATTTATCTATGAATATGACACTGTGTGATAGTAGCTTTTCTAAATGAGAGACTATGTGTTTCATAGATAAGTGATCTTCATGCGCTTTGGGTCGGCCCCTATGCGACATGAGTACGACTTTACCACCTTTGGAAGTAATTTTTTGAATAGTTGGCAAGGCAGCACGAATTCTGGTATCATCCGTTATACGAAAACCGGCATCCATTGGAACGTTAAAATCTACTCGAATTAAAAACCGTTGATTTTCAATCGGAAAGGTATCTATTCTTCTCATTGTTGTGAACTTTAGGCAAATGTAATTCATCTTCAATAATTAGAAAAAGAAATATTCATTACCTTTGAAGAAAGACGGAATTATATGCGTTTCTCTGATATTCCTACAAATCAAAATATAAAAAATCAGCTTATAAACGCCAGCATATTTGGACGTATTAGTCATGCCCATTTGTTCGTTGCTGAGAATGGGTCATCTGGATTGGCTATGGCTTTAGCTTTTGCACAGTATCTATTGTGTCAAGACAAAATAGAAAACGACTCATGTGGAAAGTGCTCTTCTTGTTTGAAATGTGAAAAATTAGCACACCCCGATCTTCATTACATTTTTCCAGTAGTTACCAACAAAACCCCTCATGCTGTTAGCGAACACTATCTTAAAGATTGGCGAATGGCTCTTTCTAATAATCCTTTTCTTTCTGAAGATGAATGGTATATTCAACTTGGGGCACAAAACAAACAAGGGTTTATTAGCGCCCACGAAGCTTCTAACCTTAGTGCCAAATTGAGCTTAAAACCATATGAAAATTCCTTTCGAATTGTGATTCTTTGGCACGCTGACAAAATGCATCCTTCCGCAGCTAATAAATTGTTAAAAGTACTTGAAGAACCACCACCCAAAACTATTTTTGTTCTTCTTTCACCTTCAAAGGAAGTATTGTTAGATACCATAGTATCAAGATTACAATGTACAACTATTCCTCCTTGCTCCGAGAATGAACTTTATACTTACCTGGTCAATCGTTTTGACAGTGATGAAAGAATGGCTCGAGAAATTAGTGCTCTCTCACAAGGAAATATAGGTCGAGCTATAAAACTCATGCTAGGCAACGAACAATTGGAACAAAATACACGTGAGTTTCAAACTTTAATGAGATTATGTTATCAAGCCAATGTAGAAGAGCTCTCGCTTTGGGTAGAAACCATAAGTCGGTGGGGACGCGAGCCATTGAAAGGGTTGTTGAATTACGCCCTTCACATGATTCGGGAATGCTTAATTTTCAACTTTGCCGATTCAAAAATTCAGAGATTGACCGATGAAGAGATGATTTTTGTTAAAAAATTTGCTCCTTTTATTCATTCACAAAACATGCCTAAAATTATTGCCGAAATCGAACGAGCTCATACACATATCACTAGAAATGGTAGTTCTAAATTTGTTTTTATGGATTTAGCCCTTAAATTAGCTGTTCTACTTCATGCTAAAAAAGTAACTTTGCAAACATCAATTAGTGAGTAATATGGGGTGTAATGGATGTTCAACAAATTGTAGCACTGGCTTACCGAGAGGGTGTAAGAACAACGGAAATTGTGGTTCAGGTGGTTGTCAACAAATGGTGGTTTTTGATTGGCTATCTAACATCCATAAAACCGCCTCATCCCATCCGTTTGATGGTGTAGAAGTCCGTTTTAAAGGAAGCCGAAAGCAATTTTTCAAAAATAGCAGTCACTTGACTTTAGCCGTTGGTGATATTGTGGCAGTAGAAGCAAGTTCTGGACACGATATTGGTGTAGTTTCTATTGTTGGCGAATTGGTAAAACTTCAAATGAAAAAGAAGTTAAAATCAGACTCCACTGACAACTTAAACGTTATATACAGAAAAGCCCGAGAAACAGATATTAATAAATGGAAAAAAGCCACGGCCTTAGAAAACGACACCATGCATGGAGCTAGAAAAATGGCGCTCAATCTAGGTCTTGAAATGAAAATTAGCGATGTTGAGTATCAAGGCGATAATACAAAAGCTACCTTTTATTATACGGCTAACGGAAGGGTCGATTTTAGAGAATTAATCAAACAACTATCGGCGGCTTATAGAATAAAAATTGAGATGAGGCAAATTGGAGCTCGACAAGAATCTGCCAAACTTGGTGGTATTGGTGCCTGTGGACGAGAGTTATGTTGCTCATCATGGTTGACAGATTTTAGAACCGTCAGTACTTCAGCCGCTAGATACCAGCAGTTGTCTATCAACCCTCAAAAACTGGCGGGGCAATGTGGGAAGTTGAAGTGTTGTTTGAACTTTGAATTGGACAGCTATATGGAGGGACTAAAAGAGTTTCCTAATGCTCAAACAAAATTAAAAACTAAAAAAGGCGACGGCACCTTAGTTAAGATGGATATATTCCAACGTAAAGTTTGGTATAGCTTTGAAGGCCTTACCAATCATCAAATGATTGAATTAGACTTAGACTACGTTAATGAGGTCATAGCCAAAAACGGCAAAGGAATTATTGTCGATGAACTAACCACCAAAGAGAATAATGACGTTGAAGTTAAAAATGATTTTAATAATGTGGTTGGACAAGACAGTATAAACAGATTCGATAAAAAAGGAAAACCATTTAAACGGAATCGAAAACGTCGATATACAAACAAAAAACCTAAAGAATCATGAAGTCGCTTTTTTTCCTAGCTTTAGTTTGTTTTTTTGTAAGCTCTTGTGATAACAATAGGCAGTTTGAAAAAAATATTAAGATTGATCAAAGTGTATGGAACATACAAAATATCCCATCTTTCGAGTATGAAAATGTAGACACACTCTCCAAACAAAAGCTCATACTAAATATCAGACACTCTAGTAGTTACCCATTTTCCAATCTGTGGCTATTTATACATAACACGACGCCAAATAACATACAAACTAGCGATACTTTAGAGTGTATATTGGCCCAACAAGACGGACAATGGATAGGTAGCGGATTAGGAGATATATGGGATTTACAAATCGAATACGATACTCGCTTATTTCGTCATCAAGGAAGCTATCAATTTGCTATTGAGCAAGCTATGAGGCATGGCGACTTATCAAAAATAGAAAACCTTCCTGGAATCATGGAAATAGGACTTCGAATAGAAACAAGCAATTAGAATGGCTTTCTACTCCAAATATCAAAAGGTGTATTCCCTATGGCTATTCATGTTAAGCCCAATCATCATTCTCTCTATCATATTATATTTGACATCCACTGGTTTTTTTGGTGATCTTCCCTCATTTGAAGAGTTGGAAAACCCAAAAAGTAATTTGGCCACTGAAATCATATCTTCGGATGGTGTTGTCCTTGGAAAATACTTTTTCGAAAACCGTAGCAACGTCAAATTTGAAGACATTTCTCCTAACATGGTAAATGCTCTTATTGCTACCGAAGATATTCGATTTTACAAGCATTCTGGCATCGACGTTAGAGCCTTAGTTAGAGCTATTAAAGGGTTGGTAACTAGTCAAAGTTCTGGAGGTGCTAGTACTATTACTCAACAACTGGCTAAAATGCTCTTTACCAAAAAACCAGCTTCTGGATTTGAAAGAATCATGCAAAAGTTTAAGGAGTGGATTATTGCTGTTAAACTTGAAAGACAATATACAAAAGAGGAAATACTGACGATGTATTTAAATAAGTTTGACTTTATTAACAATGCTGTAGGCATTAAGTCTGCCGCTCAAATTTATTTTAACACTAATCCTTCTGAACTATCGATTGAAGAATCTGCTGTTTTAGTTGGCATGTTAAAAAACCCCTCTTTCTACAACCCCAACAGGCGATTATTGAAAACTCAAGAAAGGAGAAATGTGGTCTTATCTCAAATGAAGAAGTACAATTATATAAGTTCATCTGAGTTTGATTCCATCTCCAATCTTCCCGTCGTGCTAGATTTTAAAAAAGCCAGTCATAATATAGGATTAGCACCTTATCTTAGAGAATATTTACGTGGTCAAATCAAGAAATGGTGTGATAATAAAGAAAAACCCGACGGTTCAAACTATAATTTATATACTGATGGTCTTAAAATATACACTACCATTCATTCAAAAATGCAACAATATGCAGAAGAGGCCGTACATTCTCATATAAGCGCCTTACAACAAGACTTTTATACCCATTGGAAAGGATTCACCAACGCACCCTTTCCCAAAGATTTTTCCACATCTCAGATAAATGCTATTTTGGAACAAGGGATGAAACGGTCGGAACGGTATCGAAAATTAAAAAACACGTCGCTCACTCAGAAAGAGATAAAAACTATTTTTAATCAAAAAGTGCCCATGAAGGTGTTCTCTTGGAAAGGAGAAATTGATACCATTATGAGTCCCATGGATTCGATTCGTTACTACAAATATTTTATTCACTCTGGATTGATGAGTATGGATCCAATTACGGGTCACGTAAAAGCTTATGTGGGAGGCATTAATTACAAACACTTTAAATACGATCATGTGAAAGTAGGAAGGCGACAAGTCGGCTCCACTTTCAAGCCCTTTCTATATGCTTTAGCTTTGCAAGAGGGCTACTCTCCATGCTATGAAGTGCCAAATGTGCCAGTCATTTTTGAGAAAGATAAATGGGGCCTTCCAGATAAAGATTGGATTCCAAAAAATTCAGATGATAAATTCAATGGCATATTAATGAACTTAAAATTCGGAATGGCTAACTCCATTAATACAGTCACAGCATATATCATGAAACAATTTGGCCCACATTCTGTTCTCGATTTTGCTAAAAAGATGGGCATAACAAGTAATTTAGATCCTGTTCCTTCCATCTGTTTAGGAACCTTCGATTTGTCAGTCTATGAAATGGTCGGCGCCTATTCCACTTTTGTCAACAAAGGCATATGGACCGAACCCATCATTGTTCAACGAATTGAAGATAAAAATGGTATCTTACTTGATGATTTTAGTCCAAAAACAAGCGAAGCAATGAGCGAAACTACCGCCAATTTGATGGTAAGAATGTTACAAGGCGTAGTTGATGGTGTATACAACCCACATGCCGATACTAAGCTCGGTACGGGTGTCAGATTAAGGAGGAAATATCAATTTGAAAATGAAATTGGTGGTAAAACAGGAACAACACAAAACAATTCTGACGGTTGGTTTATGGGAATTACACCCAATTTAGTAACTGGTGTTTGGGCAGGAAACGAAGATAGGAGCGTTCACTTTAGAAGTACATTTTATGGTCAAGGAGCTAATATGGCTCTGCCTATATGGGCAGAATATATGCAAAAAGTATATCAAGACTCTATTACTTTAGGTATCTTTCCAGAAAAATTTGACATCCCTAACTCCATAGATTTGATGTCAGATTGCGGAACACACGATCAAGCCATGGATCTTTTTGAAGAAGAATTTTAACTCAATAAATTATGATAAATAAACTTGTCCATTCAATAGATGAAGCCATCTCAGGCGTCCAGGATAACATGACACTTATGGTGGGTGGTTTTGGTTTGTGTGGTATTCCCGAAAATTGCATAAAAGCCCTTTCAGAAACTTCAGTTAAAGGATTAACCTGTATTTCAAATAATGCTGGAGTAGATGATTTTGGCTTAGGTCTTTTACTTCAAAAAAGGCAAATAAAAAAAATGATATCTTCATATGTTGGAGAAAATGCAGAATTTGAGCGACAGATGTTGAGTGGTGAACTTGATGTCGATTTGATCCCACAAGGTTCCTTAGCAGAACGATGCAGAGCAGGAGGTGCAGGTATTCCTGCCTTTTTTACACCCGCGGGCTATGGCACTGAAGTGGCTGAAGGAAAAGAAGTAAGAGAGTTTAATGGGCAGCCACATATCTTGGAAACTGCACTTCATGCCGATTTTGCCTTTGTAAAAGCATGGAAAGGGGATGCGGCTGGTAATTTAATATTTAAAGGAACTGCTAGAAACTTTAATCCCATGATGGCTATGGCTGGAAAAATTACTGTTGCTGAAGTAGAGCAGCTAGTAGAAATTGGAGAGTTAGACCCAGGACAAATTCATACTCCAGGAATCTTTGTACAACGCATTATTGAAGGGGTTCACTATGAAAAACGAATAGAGCAATTAACCGTAACCAAAAAGTAAAATGTCACTAGATAAAATCGGAATAGCAAAACGAATAGCAAAAGAACTAAAAGATGGCTTTTATGTCAATTTAGGTATTGGTATTCCAACCCTAGTTGCTAATTATGTTCCATCTGCGATTAACGTGGAATTTCAATCTGAAAATGGCGTATTGGGGATGGGGCCTTTTCCATTCGAAGGAGAAGAAGATGCAGACCTAATCAATGCAGGCAAACAAACCATTACCACTTTAAAAGGTGCCGTATTTTTTGACTCCGCAACCAGCTTTGCCATGATAAGAGGCAAACATGTTCAACTCACGGTTTTAGGTGCAATGGAAGTATCTCAAAATGGAGATATCGCTAATTGGAAAATTCCTGGTAATATGGTCAAAGGAATGGGAGGCGCCATGGACTTAGTAGCTTCTGCTGATAACATTATTGTTGCTATGATGCATACGAATAAAGCGGGAAAAAGCAAATTGTTGAAAAGGTGTAGACTTCCTTTAACGGGAGTGAGATGTGTTAAAAAAATTGTGACAAATCTAGCTGTTCTTGATATTGTTGAAGGTGGGTTTAAACTCATAGAACGAGCTCCTGGTGTTAGTATACAAGACATCCACGATGCTACGGAAGGTCATTTAATCGTTGACCATGATGTACCTGAAATGATACTCTAGCTTTTTTAAAAAAATTAAATAGATATAAAAATGATATGCCGAGGCGTTAACCCCGGCATATCTTAACCTTAACAAGTTCATTTATGAAACGTAAGCGGCTTTAAGTCGATGTAAAAGTATAACGTAAAAAAAGTTATATAAAGTATTAACTGACGAAATGTGATTTTATTGGATGAGGGGGTTAAAACTAATGATGAACCGTTAAAAACTAAAAACAATGAGAAAGCATGAGCAAATAAAAAACCGTATCATGGTATAAAAACGACCCTGATATGGAGAGTAGTGGGCTTGCATGCTCTTTTCGTTTAGCACTCACTTTACGCCCACAATCTTCTATAAAATCAATGTTGGTAAATGTATAAGTATATTCAAAATGTCTGTCCACAAGAATTTTTGAATTATAATTTTCAAAAAAAGGTTGATTTATTATACACATCAGTGACACAAAGAGTGCCGTTTAAAATGATCTTTTTTGATAATCCTTTACCGCCTCTATAGCTGTATATATTCTCTAAGAAATATCACAACAACTTTCAGGATTTATAATTCGAAAATAAAGAACACTTATTAAAACAAGAAATCGAAGGGGGAGCCCACCCCCTTCGATTCCCACTACTTTAAATTTAAATCATGAAAATAATTTATCAACACGACTAAGTTATATGTAATCAATTTAAAAGGCAACGAACAAATTGATGAAACATTAAATTTACTGATGAATAAGCAAAAACATTAGACAAATGAGATGTTGACAATAAAACAACTACGAGTTCAATTCTCTTTTGATATGTTCTTTTCTTCCTTCGGGAATTGCAGCGATTAATCGCTGGGTATAAGGTGTTTTAGCTTCAGAGTAAATTTGATCCGCATCGCCCATCTCCTCAATTTTTCCATTTTGCATAACAACCATGCGATCACTCATATACTTCACAACGGATAAATCGTGAGAAATAAAAATATAAGTCAGTCCAAACTCTTTCTTTAAATCATTTAAAAGATTAAGCACTTGAGCTTGAACCGATACGTCTAAAGCTGATACCGATTCATCACAAATGATGAATTTTGGGTTTACGGCTAACGCCCTTGCAATACCAATACGTTGTCTTTGCCCTCCTGAAAACTCATGAGGATAACGATTGAAGTGTTCGGCTCCTAAGCTCACTTTTTCGAGTAATTCTTCAACTCTATTTTTTCGTTCGCTATTGGTTTCAAGAATGCCGTGGACTTTCATGGGTTCTAAAATGGCGTTTCCGATAGTCATTCTTGGGTTTAAAGAGGAATATGGGTCTTGAAAGATGATTTGAACTTCTTTTCGAAACTCCCTTAGTTCTTTCTCATCAAAACTAGCGATATCTCTTCCTTTATAAATCATCTGCCCATCTGTGGGCTCGTTTAACCTTAAAATGGTTCGTCCAGTGGTGGTCTTGCCACATCCTGATTCTCCAACCAATCCTAGTGTTTCTCCTGGATATACATCAAAACTGATGTCATCTACGGCTTTTACATAGTCTGTTATTCCACCAAAAAATCCATTTCTGATGGGGAAATACGTTTTAAGGTGCTTAATTTCTAACAGTGGATTTTGATTGAAAAGTTTCTTTTGTGCTGTTTCACGTTCCGTTTTGCTAATTACTAAATCTTTTGTAAACTCTTCCACCGTTATATCGTTAGCAATAATTTTTCCATGTTCATCCGTTTTCATAAAGTCGCTTACTGTGGGGAGGAATTTATAACGTGTATCTAAGGGTGGGCGACAAGCCAACAATCCTTTGGTATATGGGTGTTGAGGGTTGTTGAAAATATCCCATACACTACCTTGTTCGACAATGTTTCCTTTGTACATTACAACTACTTTGTCGGCTAGTTCTGCAATAACACCCAAATCGTGCGTGATAAACAAAATTCCCATATCATGCTCTTTTTGGAGTTTTTGCATGAGTTCTAAAATGGTTTTTTGTACCGTCACATCTAAGGCTGTTGTGGGCTCATCAGCGACTAAAACAGACGGCTTACATGACATAGCCATGGCTATCATGACTCGTTGTTTTTGCCCCCCAGAAATTTGATGAGGATAGGTATTAAAAATTCGATGAGGATCAGGCAACTGAACTTCTTCAAACAATTTTATAGTGAGGTCTTTCGCTTCCGATTTACTAATGTTTTGGTGTAGCATAATGGCCTCCATCACTTGGTCACCACATGTGAAAACAGGATTTAAAGACGTCATGGGTTCTTGAAAAATCATAGCTATTTCGTTCCCTCTATAAGCCCTCATTTCCTTTTCAGACAATTGTAACAAATCTACTTGTTGGCCATCTTTATGAAAGATAATTTCTCCATTAGTAATTTTTCCTGGAGGACTGGGGATTAGACGCATAGCGGATAAGGACGTGACCGATTTTCCTGAACCTGACTCACCAACAATACCTATGGTTTCTCCTTTGTTAAGAGTAAAACTGATATTGTTAACGGCTTTGACAACGTTACCTTCTGTATGAAATTCCGTGACTAAATGCTTAAATTCTAAAAGAGTAGTGCTCATAATTTATAAAATGATGGGTTCAATTTAGGCGTTAATGTTTAATTATGCAACTTCTATTTGATCATGTTCCAAAATGGGCTTATTTTGATAACGTAAAAAGAGTTGCGCCACTGTTAATGTGTCTTTCTGACAATAGTCTTTTATCCGTTCCAAGTCTTTTTCTTGCCAATATACTCTAGCAACCTGGCTTCCATCAATGTCGTCTTTGGGTGTGGGAATGGAAAAAAGAGCAGCAAGTAACTTAATGGAGGTAAAGTGTTTATAATCGCCAAACTTCCACATTTCCATGGTATCCAAATGACGTACTTCCCAAGGTTTTTTGCCAGAAATATCCAATGGTTTTGGTAGCGTTAAGCCATTGATCAACATTCTTCTACACAAAAAAGGATAATCAAACTCTTTACCATTGTGGGCACACAAATAGTGTTTAGAGGTTGCAAATTTTTCATCCAATAACTGCTTAAACTCCTGTAAAATTAGTTTTTCGTCGTGTCCATAAAACGATTTTAATCTAAAAAAAGACCGCTCTTTTTTCTGGAATAGATACCCCACTGAGACGCATATTACTTTGGCGAATTCGGCCATTATACCAGCTTTTAAAGAATAAAACTCTTCTGGACTTTGCTCTTTTCGTTGCCAATGCGTCTTTTCGACCCATAATTGTTGGAAGTCATTGGATAGATCATGAAAGTTCGGAGAAACAGGAACCGTTTCAATATCAAGAAAAAGAATATTTTTAATTGGAATGTTTTTTAACATAACTACAATCAAAGATAAGAATATAGTATGAGGTATTCCTCAAAATCGTAAAACAATGGTTTGGTTTTCCCACACTATTAGATTAACAGCTGTTGTTAAAACTTATGAAATGTCATTTTGAATTCTTGAGCAAGGTAGTTTTTTAAGATATCTTTGACTTCTTGCATGTCTACTTTCTGTCCCAATTCGTGCTGCATAGACGTTACCGATTTATCCTCGATTCCACAAGGAATGATATTCCCAAAATAAGACAAGTCACAGTTAACATTAAAGGCAAATCCGTGCATGGTTACCCATCGACTGGAACGAACACCTAATGCGCAAATTTTTCTCGCTTTTTTTGTGCCCACATCCAGCCAAACTCCCGTTTCTCCATCAGATCGTAGGCCTTCTATGTCATAGTGGGCCAATGTAAGTATGACGGCTTCTTCCAAAAGGCGTAAGTATTTATGAATATCCGTAAAGAAATTATCTAAATCTAAAATGGGATAACCCACAATTTGTCCAGGACCATGATAGGTAATATCACCCCCACGGTTTATTTTGTAAAAGGTTGCTCCTCTTGATTTTAGATAGTTTTCATCAACCAAAAGGTTGTTTTCATCTCCACTTTTTCCAAGCGTGTAAACATGAGGATGCTCGCAAAACAAGAGGTATGATAAGGTGGGGTTCTGCTTGTTTTCCTTTCTGTTATTTTTTTTAATATCAAGGATTTCATTAAAGCGTTTTTCTTGATAGTCCCAAGCTTCTTTGTAATCAATAAATCCTAAATCTTGAAAAACAACTTTTGGCATACATTAAACTTTGGACAGAGAGTCCTTTAAAAAGTTAATGACATCTATTTCAATAGCATCTACCTTATTAAGTTCTGATAAATGCCACGAAAGCCAGTCGCCCAAATGAATGTGATACAGGGTGTTTTCTATTTTGGATTGACCCTTACTCCAAACCTCATTAATGTTAGTTGTGTATTTCTCTAACACCTTTTTGTTGATGTCTATTCTGACCTTATTTCTCTCATGGTCACATTCATTTCTAAGAAAAATCACTCCCAACTTCTCGGTATTAACACGCCATCCCAATAACTCATTATGATTCATTTCTGGAATAACGTGATGCCAACAGAGCATTTTACTATTTTCATTAATCTGCTGACGTAAACGAACCCCAACCCCCTCAAAACCAGAAGCAGTATAAATTACAGGAGTCGTTCCAAACAAATTTTGGGCCAGTATTTTGGCTTCACTTTGTATAGATAACTCTTCATCATCTAAAAGAGCGATCCCTTTTTCAAAATCTAACTGAAAGGAGTCATCGATAAGTCCATAGTGATGAAGAATAAAAAACAACTGCGTAAAAGAATAACCAAACATAGCTCTTGGTGGATGTCCAGCCGGGATTTGAATGCAATTGAACCCTTTGGATTTGGACAATTCAGCCAATTTACCCCCAGAAGTAACACAAGCAATTTGAGCATTTCTTAATCGACAGGCCTCCAAAGCATATAACGTTTCTTCCGTATTACCAGAGTACGATGAGGCAATAACTAAGGTGTTTTCATCAACGAAGTTAGGAATAGAATAATCCTTACTTGAACATAACGGTACGTTTATAAAATCAGAAACAATATCGGTAACTATCGTCCCACCAATGCCCGACCCACCTAAACCACATATCAACACATTGCTAATCTCAGCAACGGACTCATCCAACAAGGTCGAACGTCCAATTTCCAAAGCTTCAGTCAAATGTTTTGAGAAGTCGGATATATATATATTCATTTTCATAATTAGGAAAGAAATAAAATAGGTTAAATTTTAGATGGCTAAAATACGAATTTCACCAGTCATTAATTTAATATCTTTGCCTAAAATAAAACCTATGAGTAGTTCCCTTTCAGAACAAGAAATTGTACGTAGAGACTCCTTACAAAAACTGGTAGATTTGGGTATTAACCCTTACCCCTCAGAACTCTATGAGATTAACGCATCTGCTAGTGACATTAAAAGTAATTATAGCGATGAATCAACCGCTTTCGAAAACGTTTCTATTGCAGGTCGTTTAATGAGCAGACGACTTATGGGCAAAGCGGCCTTTGCCGAGTTGCAAGATAGTAGTGGTCGAATTCAGCTCTACTTCAATCGCGATGAAATTTGCCCTGACGAAGACAAAACCATGTACAACACGGTCTTTAAAAAGTTGTTGGACATTGG
The DNA here is from genome assembly GCA_963991165.1 of uncultured Flavobacteriales bacterium. GTDB lineage: Bacteria > Bacteroidota > Bacteroidia > Flavobacteriales > UBA7312. The sequence goes on from CAXDOW010000002.1 coordinate 33,246, forward strand.
CGATTTTATTGGCGTTAAAGGCCATGTGTTTACTACAAAAGTTGGTGAAATATCCGTTCATGTCAACGAGTTTAAGGTTTTAACCAAAACACTAAGGCCCTTGCCCTTGCCTAAAGTGGACGCCGATGGTAAGGTTCACGATGCCTTTACCGACCCAGAGAAAAGATACCGCCAACGGTATGTTGATTTAGTGGTCAACCCACAGGTCAAAGAGGCATTTATCAAACGTACGAAATTGACTAACTCTATGCGTTCTTTTCTGAATGACAAGGGATACCTAGAAGTGGAAACGCCTATCCTTCAGCCCATTTATGGTGGTGCGGCCGCGCGACCCTTTAAAACGCATCACAACACCTTAGATATGCCGCTCTATTTGAGAATTGCCAATGAGCTGTATTTAAAACGCCTTATTGTAGGAGGGTTTGATGGAGTGTATGAATTTTCTAAAGACTTTAGAAACGAAGGCATGAGTCGCTTTCACAATCCTGAATTTACACAAGTAGAGCTATATGTGGCCTACAAAGACTACCACTGGATGATGGATTTGGTAGAAGAAATGGTTGAAAAAATTGCTTTAGACCTGCATGGCACAACAGAAGTACGCGTTGGCGATCACCTCATTAACTTTCAGCGTCCTTGGAAACGATATACTATGTATGAAGCCATTGAGCATTTTACAGGAATAGATGTTTCCAATATGGATGAGAAAGAAATGGCAAACACAGCCAAAAAATTAGGCGTTGAAGTCGATTCTTCTATGGGAAGAGGGAAGTTGATAGATGAAATTTTTGGTGAAAAATGCGAAAGTCAATTGATTCAACCCACTTTCATTACCGATTATCCTGTTGAAATGTCTCCATTAGCCAAAAAACATCGCGAGAAAGATGGACTAGTGGAACGCTTTGAAGCCATTTGTAATGGTAAAGAAATTTGTAATGCTTTCTCTGAACTGAACGACCCCATTGATCAACGTGAACGCTTTGAAGAACAACTTCAACTGGCCAAAAGAGGCGATGAAGACGCCATGATGCTAGATGAAGACTTTTTACGAGCTATTGAGTTTGGTATGCCACCTACAGCTGGCCTTGGAATTGGGATAGACCGTCTGTCAATGATAATGACCAACAGTAACTCCATTCAAGATGTGTTGTTTTTCCCACAAATGAAGCCAGAACAAAAAAAGTCGGAGGAGTAAGATGTCGTTGCCACAAACTATAGCCGTCATTGGAGGGGGTAGCTGGGCTACAGCCATCGTTAAAATGTTGTCTGAAAACAGGCCCAACATTTGGTGGTGGATGAGAAATTCCAACACCATTGAACATATTCAACAATTTGGTCATAACCCCAACTACATTAGTGCCGCCAAACTAGACTCCGAGAAACTCCATATTAGCGACAACCTCATAGAAGTGGTTGAACAAGCAGATTGCCTCATTTTGGCTGTCCCGTCGGCCTTCTTGCGCTCGGTTTTAAAACAAGTGAAAGGGCAGCTGAAAGATAAATTTATCGTCTCTGCCGTTAAAGGTATTATTGCCGAAAAAAACAGAATCATTGGCGAGTACCTTCACAATAAATACAAAGTACCTTATCATCAAATTGCTGTACTTACTGGTCCATGTCATGCCGAAGAAGTAGCCCTAGAACGCCTATCGTATTTGACCATAGCTTGTGAAGATATTGAAAATGCCGAGTGGTTTGCCAATCAGATTCGTTGCCGCTACATCAAGGCCAATACTTCCGAAGACATTTTTGGAACAGAGATTGCCGCTGTCTTAAAAAACGTCATTGCTATTGCTTCAGGTATTTGTCATAGCTTGGGCTATGGCGATAATTTTCAGTCTGTTCTTGCATCTAATGCCATTAGAGAAATAAAACGTTTTTTAGATACGGTTCACCCCATTAACAGAGATATAAAAGAATCGGCCTACTTGGGCGATCTATTGGTGACCATGTATTCGCAATTTAGTCGCAACAGAACCTTTGGAAATATGATTGGTAAGGGTTATTCCGTCAAATCAGCTCAGTTGGAAATGAAAATGATTGCGGAAGGATATTATGCCGTTAAATGCATCAAAGAGTTAAGTCAGGAACATCACATTAACTTACCTATTACCTCAGCGGTGTACAACATTCTTTACGAAAAAATTTCCCCTGTCATAGAGATGCGATTACTGTCAGACCAGCTTAATTAGTCGCAAAGGTATTCCTCACAGGCCTCAAAGCTTTCAAAGCCACACTGGCTACAGCCACTATACCCTATTTGCTCACATTCGTTAGTATCGCCGTTATAGAACCATCTTTCAAAATATACTTGACAGACCTCATTGGATGGTAGAATATGAGTACAAGCGTCAAGAACAGGTTCGCAATTATCCGAACATACCAAAAAGAATATGGCAAACAGAAATAAATTGGTGTTTTCATGGTCTTATTTTGAATTCATAATTAGGTTGGCTTTGCTATTGCCTACAAGTTTAGTAAGTTCTTTTTCATTGGCTTCTAGTACCCGTTTTACAGAGCCAAAGTGAGTAATGAGTTTTTCTACTGTTTTTGGGCCAATGCCTTCTATTGCGTCTAATGAAGTACCTAGACTGTCTTTACTTCGTCTATTGCGATGATGTTTTAGACTAAAGCGATGGGCTTCGTTTCTGAGCTGCTGTATGACTTTCAAGCTCTCCGATCGCTTGTCCAAATAAAGAGGAATGCTGTCATTAGGAAAATAGATTTCTTCTAATCGCTTGGCAATTCCGATAATGGCGATTTTATGATGAAGATTTAGTTTTTCTAGACTTCTTCGGGCAGAGCTAAGCTGACCTTTACCGCCGTCAATAACGATGAGTTGGGGGAGGTCTTGGGCCGCTTCTTGAAGTCGTTTATAACGTCTAAAAACCACTTCTTCCATTGAAGCAAAATCGTCGGGCCCTTGTACTGTCTTGATATTAAAGAAGCGATAATCTTGTTTACTGGGCTTGGCATTTTTAAACACTACGCAGGCCGAGGCGGGGTTACTTCCTTGTATATTAGAGTTATCAAAACACTCTATGTGGCGGGGTTTACTATTCAGTCGTAAATCGTGTTGTAATTGTTCTAAAACCCGCTTGTTGTCAAGACGTTGGCGAAGTTCTTCATTTTTTCTTAGTCGATCTTTTTGTACGTTTTTTGCATTTTTAAAACATAAATTTACAAGCTTGTACTTATCGCCAATCTTTGGGACGCTAATTTTGAGTTGTTCCCAGTGAGATTCAATGGAAATATTAACAAAGGCCTCTTTGGAGGTACTATGAAAACGCTGTCGTATTTCCGTAATGGCCATTGTCAGTAGCTCCTCATCGCTTTCATCTAGTTTCTTTTTTATTTCCATAGAGTGGGCTTGGATAATGGCGCCACTAGACACTTTGAAAAAGTTAACAAAGGCATAGTCTTTGTCGGAAGCTATGGCAAAAACATCGACGTCGTTTATAATAGGGCTAACTATGGACGACTTGGACTGATAGTGCTCCAGTTGTTCTATTTTTTCTTTAACCAGTTGTGCTTTTTCATATTCCATCTTATCCGATAGTTTTAGCATTTCAGTTTTGAAATGCTGTACAACGGTACGAATATTCCCTTTTAAAATTTGGCGAATATGATCAATATCTTGGTCATAGTCGTTGGACTGTTGTTTGCCTACACAGGGGGCCAAACAATTGCCAATATGAAATTCTAAACACTCTTTAAATTTCTTGGCTTTGATGTTATCGTCCGATAGATTGAACTTACACGTTCGCAAGGGGTAGATTTGGCGAATGAAGTTCAACATGGCGCTAATAATTTTGGGGTTGGTATAAGGGCCATAATATTCCGAACCATCTTTGATGAGTTGACGGGTATAGAATACTCTTGGAAAGGGTTCTTTTTTGATACAAATCCAAGGATAGGTTTTATCGTCTTTGAGTAAAATGTTGTAGCGGGGCTGATACTTTTTGATGAGGTTGTTTTCCAACAAAAGTGCGTCCATTTCCGTTTCGACTACCAAAATTTCTATACGTTCTATTTTACGAACCATATATGTGGTTTTGAAATTGTCGTGCTGGCGATTAAAGTAAGACGTGACACGCCGTTTGAGGTTTTTAGCTTTGCCCACATAAAGCAGACTATCCTTCTTGTCGTAAAAGCGATAGACTCCTGGTTCTGTGGTCAGGTTTTGTAAGACAGACTGTATATCCTCTGAAACTCTCATCAAGTTCCAAAAATACGGATTTATGAACCATCTGCGGAAGTATCCGTGTTGGGTGTTTTTTCGGAATGGGAGTCTGTAGAATCTATTGGCTTTAGAGCTTTGTATAACTTAAAGACGAAACCCAAGAATAAATAGCTAAAAAATAACAGAGAAATCCACGATAAAACAGAAAGTTCCGCCAAATTATTAAGTTTTACCCATTCGTATGTTCCACACCAATAGGCCAAAAAAATGACTCCAAAGAGATTAAAAAGAATAGTAAAGAGTTTAATGATTTGTTTCATGGTATTGAATGTTAAAATTACTAGAGTGTTTGTGCAGTCTGTTGAGATGTTGGCACTTTCGGTTTAAATACATCAAAACCAATCCCAACTCCTACCCAGCTTTTGCCGTGGTAGGTCCAACGGTAATGTTCTTGGTTATCGATGTAATCTTGACCAAAATAGATACCCGCTTGAGTTCTATTAAATTGTAACATGACTCCCCAAAACCCACTTAGAATATTGGCATTAAGGGGTGAAATGCTTGGGTTGGCGTTGCTGGCGTTGAGGTTGATAGTGCCAATACCAAAGCCAAGCTGACATATTATGGAGGCCTCTTTTAGCATTATAGATGTTTTGTAGCTCAAGGTAGAGTTGACATTAAATTCTGTAGTGTATACGTTTGTCTTACCGTATCGACTGCCTCGGTATTTAAACGGTAAGGTAAGCAAACCTATGGTCCACCTTTCGGTTTGATTCGATTTTTTGGCAAACTTCAACATATCTTTTTTGACTTTAAAAAGCCGATTGTTGTAATAGTCAGAACGGTCTATTTTTAAAGAGCTATCGGGAATAAAATCTAAGGGTGATAAAGTGTACATTGTGTCGTTAACGTCCACTATAAAAAAGTCATAGCCCACCTCTAAATAGTTTACTGTCCTTTTAGTTGTGTCAAAATTTATGGTAAAATTTTTATCGGTATCGGTATGTTCTACGGGCCTAAAAAACTCTATTAAATCTCCCTTTTGGAAGTCTTGCCCAACACAAATTTGAGATACTATTAGTAAGAAATAAACAAGGTGTTTTTTCATCGTTTTAAATTTTAACTAGTGGCAAGTTATGTTTTTTTTCAGTACCAGCCAACCACCACACTTTGTTTTTGAAGAATGGGGGATTGATTGGAGTGAATAGCCTCTAGCCATACAATGTATCGACCTGTAGCGGCTGGTTCATTTCTGTCCGTTAGTCCGTCCCAATAGTAGGTGTTGACAGTGCCAAAAAGAGTGTTGTTAATGAGTGTTTTTATGAGAAAACCCTGAACATTAAAAATAAGTAATCGCCCTCGAAAACCGCTTTGTTCAAATGTAAGTTGTATGCTTAGTATATCGTCTTGTCCATCGTTGTTGGGCGTGAAAACAGGGGGGCTTAAAGTCATAATGTCTTTGGCTGGTACTATTTGGTGAGCTTGTGAATTGGGTAAAGTGGGTGTGGAAAATCCTGAAGGTTCTGATGCTGAATGCCAATTGTCATTGGCCGTTAAATCGGTATTTATGCGTTCCAATGACACGCCTTCGACGTCTTGCAAAAGGTCAAAGTGCATGTTTTCATCATAATGAAATTCATCAATACTAATGCTATCTAAAGCAAGAACCACTACACCCTGATCATTGTTGTAAGTGGGCATGCTTTCCAGTTCAATAATTTGCTCTTCAAGAGCTTGGGGATGGTAATCTAATAGGGTCTGTTTGGAGATGCATAAAACCAAAAGGTCGTTAGGCAACATAAAATCGTATCCTTCAGAAATGGGTTTCAAATTGGCGGCTTGTTGAGCGTAATAATTACCCAATTGCAACCCTTTTATACAAAGTGTTTTGGAGCTCCTATTAATAATTTCTACAAAATCGTTATCGCCTTCAAGGGGGTTAAACAGTACCTCGTTGATGACGATATCCTGAGCTTGTGGATACAAAAAGGTATCTACAAAAGAGTAACCATCAACTTCAATATTATCAAAGAAAAACTTATCGGATCGTGTGCTGGTATAGACACATTCTATACCAAAATATTGACTGCTTAAATAGGTGTGGTCAAAACAGCTGCCTTGCAATGAAAACGTCGAGTCGCCAAAATGCTTGGCATATACATACCAATTCCCTATGCTATCCCGATGAACCAAAAGATGAATTTCTACCAATGGAACATCAATGAAATCCATTGGCCCTGTAATGAGTTTTTCAGAGATTCCATGAGTTGATTTGTAGAAGCTAATTTCGTCATTAGTCCCTCCCAATTTGACGTAATAACCGTTTTGCATACTATCCATCGACAGATGAACGATCGTATAGTTGCTACTTGAGGGGTTAAAGTCCATTCGTATGTCTAATTGCCATTGCCCCTCCAACAAGGCCATTGAAGAATGCCAAATTTGGGCCTGATCGGCTTGTGGTGGTGCCATTAGCTGCAGACGGCTAAGTGAATCTACGACGAACTTACTGGTATCACCTTGCCAATTACTAAAACCATCAAAATATTCAGAAAATTGAGCGGTCAACATTAAAGGGAATAGAAACAGGACTATTAGCTTTTTCATTTTTAAGAAAATCAATATCTATGTCATTCAAATATACTTATTTTTGATAGCTAAACGAAATTGAAATGATAGTTGCAATAGTAGGGGCTACCGGTATGGTAGGAAATATGATGCTTTCTGTACTGGAAGAGCGTTCCTTTCCTGTTAGCAAGTTAATCGCGGTGGCTTCAGAAAAGTCTGTAGGAAAAACTGTTTTTTTTGCTTCTGAGTCCGTACCTGTCGTTTCTTTAGAGGATGCCCTTTCGCTTTCACCCCATGTGGTTTTGTTTTCAGCAGGCAGCGCTATTTCCAAACTCTGGGCACCGAAATTTGCTCAACAAGGCAGTGTGGTTATTGATAATTCGTCGTGTTGGCGTATGTCGCCAAATCATAAATTAATCATTCCCGAAGTTAATGGCAACTTACTGGATGCTGACGACCGCATTATTGCAAACCCTAACTGTTCGACCATTCAACTCTTAATGGCTCTCAAACCTCTTCATGATGCTTACCAAGTTAAAAGAGTCGTGCTATCTACTTATCAATCAATCACTGGCACAGGAGTGAAAGCCGTTAAGCAATTAGAGAATGAAATGAATGGAGAAAAAACCGATATGGTTTATCCTTATCCCATCCATAAAAATGCCTTACCGCATTGTGATGTATTTGAAGATAATGGGTACACCAAAGAAGAAATGAAGTTGATGAAGGAAACTAAAAAAATCATGCAAAACGACTCCATTGAGGTAAGTGCTACGGCCGTAAGAGTTCCAGTATTGGGAGGGCACTGTGAAAGTGTCAATGTCGAATTTCATAGCGATTTTGAACTCTCCGAAGTGCGTCGGTTGTTACATGATTTTCCAGGTGTTGTTGTTCAAGATAACCCCGATGTAAATACCTACCCCATGCCCATTTATGCCGAAGGTAAAGATGAGGTGTTTGTGGGACGAATACGACGTGATTTTTCACAACAAAACACACTTAATATGTGGGTTGTTTCCGATAATTTAAGAAAAGGGGCTGCTACTAATACCATTCAAATAGCCGAACACTTAATAAGACGTAAGTTGATATGATTATTAGTCACAAACATAAATATGTCTTTGTAGGCTTGCCACTTGCGGCCTCCACAGCCATCTCTAAAGAGTTGTGCGAGATGTATGACGGAAAACCCATTCTTTCCAAACACTCCATATATCAAGATTTCTTGAAAGTAGCTACTAGTGAAGAAAAATCTTATAAAGTGCTAGCTTGCTCACGAAATCCACTTGATATTTCGGTGAGTTATTATACCAAAATGATAAGCGATATGAGTGGGAATTTTAGTAATGAAAGCTTGCTTCGAAAAAATGGTGGACACCTCAAACAAAGAGACTATAAATTGGCTCGCTATTTTAAAAAGCACAAGGCCAACTACACCACCTTTTTAAGAAAATATTACCAGTTTCCTTTCGATAATTGGTTGAGTATAACTAAGCCCTATTGTGATTTTGTCATGCGTTTCGATTATTTACAAGAAGATTTTGAAAAAGCCATATTAAGCTGTGGTATTGAACCAAAACGACTATTACCCATAGTAAACAAAACCACTGACAAAGCGTCTTATCTAGATTTTTACACATCGGAAAATAAAGCCATGGGTCTAGCCATTTTTGGCCCCTACTTATTAGAACATAACATGGACTTCCCTGCCCAATGGGGAAGCATCAAAGTACCTTGGAGACATCAACTATTATATCAATTTATGCGTCTCATTCGAAAATGGTATTGGGAGCATAAAAGCTACAGAGATACCAATGCTCAAAAAGTATATAAGGAATTATTGGAAAAACATCAGTAGGACTATTTGAAGAAGGTGCGGTGAAAAAGTAGAATGTTGATGACCCCAACACTAATGGAGGCATCGGCAATATTAAATACTGGTCTAAAAAATATAAAATGATTGCCCCCAACAAAAGGCAACCAACTGGGCAAATGCCCATTAATGATCGGAAAGTAAAACATATCCACCACTTTTCCCTGTAAAAAACCAGCGTAACCGCCTTCAAAAACTGTGGCTAGTTGGCCATAACTCTCAGAAAATATAAGACCGTAAAAAGCACTGTCAATCATATTTCCAATGGCTCCAGCTAAAATTAGTGAAATACTAAATAAGATGCCATTTTTAACCTTTGAGATAGCCAATTTTCTAAGGTAAAAAGCAATAAAAATAATGGCAACAATTCGAAAAATACTTAGAAAATATTTGCCCATATCTCCCCCAAACTCCATACCAAAAGCCATGCCCTTATTTTCAGTAAAATGAATGATAAACCAATCGAAAATTTGAAACTCCTGGCCCAACATCATATTGGTCTTAATCCAAAATTTCAAAGCTTGATCGAGAAATAAAACGACCACAATTAAAAGGATAGGTTTTTTTAGCATGGGACTATTGGGCTCGTTTGGCCTCTATACTCAAAGTGGCGTGTGGCACAAGTTTTAATCGTTCCTTTTGAATTAGTTTTCCCGTTACTCGGCAAATGCCGTACGTTTTGTTGTCAATTCGCTTGAGTGCATTTTTTAGATTATAGATGAACTTCTCTTGTCGAAGAGCTAATTGGGCGTTTTCTTCTTTAGATAGTGTCTCTGAGCCCTCTTCGAATCCCTTAAAAGTGGGGGAGGTATCATCAGTTCCATTGTTGGCGTCGTTGGTATATGCGCTTTTAATGAGTTCTAGATCGTATTCTGCTTTGTCAATTTTATCTTCGATTATTTGACGAAATTCTTCTAACTCTGTATCGGTATATCGTGTTTTTTCTGTCATTATTTTACATTTTGTATTTCTATACTTGTTTGCACGCCTTCCACCAGTTCAATGTGCTTTTCCTGATGGTCAGATATACTAACAATACGTAAGTCGTCTGCTAATGTTTCAGAACAAATATAATTTAAATTCTCATTTATAGCTGTGTTTAATGTCTCCTGTGAGCCCACGGATACATGTATTCTGTCTGTTACTTCCAAGCCCGACTCTTTTCTAATGGTTTGTATTCGGTTGACTAGCTCTCTGGCAAGTCCCTCGTTAATTAAGGATTGGTCTAGACTGATGTCTAAAGCCACTGTTAGCCCGTTCATAGACGTGACAGCCCAACCTGGAATATCTTCGGTGCTTATTTCTACATCTTGACGGTCAATGTGAATTTTCTCATCATTATGAACTAGAGTGTAGCTGCCGTTATTTTCAATGCTGTCAATGTCCTCAGCTGTGAACTGAGCTATGGCCTGGGCTATGGTTTTCATTTGCGAGCCAAACTTCGGCCCAAGTGTTTTAAAATTAGGTTTTATCTTTTTAACCAAAATTCCTGAATCGGCAGTCATAAACTCTAGATCTTTGACATTAACTTCGGCCAATACGAGCGGTTTTACGGCTTGTATGTGTTGTTTTGTTGTTTCGTTGATTACAGGCACTAAGATTTTTCGAAGGGGTTGCCTAACCCTCAAATTTTCTTTCTTTCTAAGTGAAAAGGCCATGGAGGTAAGGCTTTGTGCAAGGCCCATTTTTTCTTCCAAGTCCTTATTGATGTATTGCTCCTGAATCTTTGGCCATTGGGTTAAATGCACCGATTCATGTTTAGATTTTTGGGTAACCATATTTAGGTCGTTGAACAAACGATCCATAAAAAAAGGAGCTATGGGCGAAGCGATGACTGCAATGGTTTCTAAGCAAGTATACAGGGTTTGATAGGCCGAAATTTTGTCAGTGCCGTAATCGCCTTTCCAAAAGCGTCTGCGACACAAACGAACATACCAATTGCTGAGGTTATCATTAACAAAAGTTTGAATTAGACGTGAGGCTTTGGTGGGTTCATAGTCTTCAAGAGAAGAGTGAACTTGCTTGTTTAAAGTATTTAGTTCCGATAAAATCCACTGGTCTATTTCAGGGCGATTTTCAACCGAAATTGTTTCCTCTTGGAAACAAAAACCATCAATATTGGCGTACAGGGCAAAAAAGGAATAGGTATTGTACAAAGTGCCAAAAAATTTCCGTTTTACTTCGGCGAGTCCTTCTATATCAAATTTTAGATTATCCCACGGTTGGGCGTTACTTATCATGTACCAACGAGTAGCATCTGCTCCATATTCTTCCAGAGTAGTAAAGGGATCTACGGCATTGCCTAAACGTTTAGACATTTTGTTTCCTGTTTTGTCCAAGACCAATCCGTTGGACACTACATTTTTGAAGGCTACACTGTCAAATAATATGGAAGCAATAGCATGAAGAGTAAAAAACCATCCACGTGTTTGATCTACTCCTTCGGCAATGAAATCTGCTGGAAAATTGCTTTCAAAGCGGTCTTTATTTTCAAAAGGATAGTGAAGTTGGGCATAGGGCATAGAACCCGAATCAAACCATACGTCAATAAGGTCTTTTTCTCTGTACATGGGTTGACCATCTGAGGTGGCTAATACAATATCATCAACAAATGGTCGGTGTAAGTCAAAGGTCTTATAATTTTCTTTTGACATGTTTCCTACCTCAAAATCAGCTAAGGGGTTATGGCTCATTACCCCTACATTCTGGGCGTGTTCTATTTCTTGTTTGAGTTGCTCTATGGATCCGATACAGATTTGTTCATGACCATCTTGTGATACCCAAATAGGCAAAGGAATTCCCCAAAATCGCGAGCGCGATAAGTTCCAATCAACTAGGTTTTCTAACCAATTCCCAAAACGTCCTTCGCCGGTTGATTTGGGTTTCCAATGTATGGATTTATTTAAGGCGACCATTCGTTCTTTGGCGGCAGTTGTTTTTACAAACCAACTTTCTAGAGGATAATATAAAATGGGTTTATCGGTTCGCCAACAATGCGGATAAGAGTGCTCGTATTTTTCAGCTTTAAAGCATTTGTTTTCTTCTTTGAGCTTGATGACAATTTGAATATCGGCTGACTTTTCTGGAGCTTTTCCATCATCATAAAATTCATTTTTGACATACATTCCAGCAAAGTCTGTCACTTCCTCAACAAAACGTCCTTGAGTGTCCACTAAGGTTAATGAACCTATGCCGTTTTGTTTAGCGACCAAATTATCATCGGCTCCAAAACTCGGTGCTAAATGCACGATGCCAGTACCATCTTCGGTCGTTACAAAATCGCCAATCAAAACTTTAAAAGCCTCGCCGTCTTGAGGTTGAACATAAGGCAGTAATTGCTCGTAGCGTAAACCGGCTAAGTCTGTTCCTTTTATTTCTTGAATTAGATCGAACGGGATGTTTTTGTCTCCTTCCTTGTAATCGCTTAATGAGAGGGTGGCATTTTTTTCTAAAAAATACGTGCCAAATAGTGCCTTGGCAAGAATGACCGTTATGGGTTTAAAGGTATAGGTGTTGAAGGTGTTTACCACAACATAGTCTATGTTCTTTCCAACAGCTAAGGCGGTGTTGGATGGTAGAGTCCATGGGGTGGTTGTCCATGCTAAAAAGAAGACGTCTCCATGGCTTTTTTCAAATAAAAATTCAGAATCTGTGTATTTTATTGCTTTGAATTGAGCGATAGCCGATAGGTCTTTAACATTGCGGTAACAACCTGGTTGATTGAGCTCATGAGAGCTTAGTCCTGTTCCAGCTTTGGGAGAATAGGGTTGTATGGTATAACCCTTATATAGCATGTCTTTTTTATCCATTTGACTCAATAGCCACCATACACTTTCTATGTATTTGTTGTCAAAAGTGACATAGGGGTCGTTCATATCTACCCAATAGCCCATTTTGTTGGTCAAGTCTTCCCATGTGCTTTTGAAGGTCATGACGTTTTCACGACACTTTTGATTGTAGTCCGCAATGGAAATGCTGTTACCAATATCTTCTTTGGTGATACCTAGTTCTTTCTCTACGCTTAGTTCAACTGGTAATCCATGAGTATCCCAACCTGCTTTACGATTTACTTTGAATCCTTGGAGGGTTTTAAAACGACAAAAAATATCTTTGATTGCCCGCCCCATTACGTGGTGAATACCGGGCTTTCCATTCGCTGAGGGAGGACCTTCATAAAAGGTAAAAGATGGATTTCCATCTCTGGTAGAAAGACTTTTTTCAAAGATGTAACGTTCTTTCCACTGTGCTAAGACCTCGGTATTGATGGCTGAAAGATCTAGCTGTTTGTATTCAGGGTATTTTTTCATTCGTCAATGGTGGCGATTACTTTTAATTCTATGGCAATAGGAGTAGGTAGGCAGTTGATTTCTACAGTTGTTCTACAGGGTTGATTATCGGCAAAAAACTCGGCATAAATTGTATTGTAGGTTTTAAAGTCGTCTTTCATATTGGTTAAAAAGACTGTGACGTCTATTATTTTATCCCAAGATGAGCCTGATTCCTCCACAATAGTGCGGACGTTGTTGAATACCGATCGGCATTGTGTTGCTATATCGTATGAAACTATATTTCCAGAGTCATCTAGTTCAACTCCAGGAATTTTTTTGGTGCCTTTTTCTCGTGGGCCCACTCCTGATAAAAACAAGAGATTGCCATGCTGTCGAGCATGTGGGTAAAGGCCTACTGGCTCGGGTGCTTTGGTCGATTCTATTTTCTTACTGCTCATAGATCAAAATTTAATGGTGCGAAAATACTCATTGCTAAGGACAATAGCAATGTATGAAAAATCGCGTAAAACATCAGAAAATTAAATACCTTTGTGGGCAATTATTGGGGATGTAGCTCAGTTGGCTAGAGCGTTTGACTGGCAGTCAAGAGGTCGTGGGTTCGAGTCCCATCTTCTCCACCAAAGCGGAATCCATCTCATTTTAAGATAGTGTTCCGCTTTTTTTTATTTTCATATATTCAAATGGTTCTTCTATATGGAGTTAGGTTTGCTAAAAAAGTTCTATTGAAAATTTTAAACTTGTTTAAAACGTGAGCACATAGAAAAATTAAAAAAAGCAATTTGATAATTATTATCTTTGTAATAATATCGATTAGATATTCATATGCAAGTTTATTTCTCAGTATTATTACAAATAACAAATTAAGAAATGAAGGACGTTAAAAAAATCGTAATAGTTTTTTGGTTTTTGGTTTTTTCAAGTCAAATTATCAATGCGCAACAAGTCTTCATCAGTCAAGACTTTGAAGGTCCTTTAACTGTTGATTGGACTTGGAACGAGATTGTGCCCTTTTTGAGCACAGTAAGTTCCACTAGTAACACCTTTGTTGTAAACGACATCTACCAAGGTGGATTGGTTCAGTTTGAACCATTATTTTCTCCCAATATACCAAATACAACCGATCAGGGTTATCAGCCCAATAGCAATTACCTTCATACCGTTTCTTTTTCTGCACTAAATGGAACACCTCCCAACTTTGCCCCTGTCCCTAATTGTAACTATATAGATCAATTCAATAATGGTGTTAATCAAGAGTTGATTTGTGCTGTTACACCTGATTATAGCACCATTGGTTTTGACAGTGTGGATGTCGCATTTTGGTGGTTCAGTGGACAATCGGAAACATCTTTTGGAACCGAAGTGTACTATTCAATTGACCAAGGAGTAGCTTGGACACAAATTGATGGTCCTTTAGTAGCTAATAATACATGGCAAGAAACAGTCATTGATTTGGGAGTAGCCATCGACAATCAGCCCAATGTAAGATTTGCTTTTGTTTTTAATAATGAAATGGAAGACAATATTCTTACTCCACCACCCATTTGGAATTCTGGTGTTGGCTTTGGTTTAGATGATTTTAGACTTATTGCCGATTGCGACTTTTCTTTACCTCAAGATTATACCGTTTGTTCTGGAGAATCAACTACCATTTTTGCCGATACTGCCTGGTACAATAACTTTGTTTGGAATACAGGTTCATTGGCAGATAGTACGTCACTAATTATTAATCAAGATACCAACATAGTTGTAATTGCAACAAACCCTTATTGCAATGTGACCGATACCATTACCGTTTTTGTTCAAACTGTTTGTAATGAAAACGAAATTGATTGTGAAGAGTTTTCAATTGCTGTAAATTTTGCTGATTTATATTGTCATGAATTAAACGGACCTGCAAGTGGCCAAATAGAAATCACTGCCTCAGGTGGTACGCCACCTTATGTGCAATATGAGATTTCTTCTACAAACCAAAGCCCCAATAATCTTTTCGCAAATTTAGAAGCAGGCACCTATAATTGTTTTGTTTTAGATGCTAATGGTTGTGGTTCTGATACAGTACAAGTTAATCTGTCCTCTCCTGATCCAATTAGCATTGCGTCAAGCTCAGTTCTTCCAACATTAAACTCAAATAATGGTAGTATAGATGTTGTTGTCAACGGTGGGGTTGGCCCCTATTCCTTTGAGTGGACTGGTCCGTCAAATTTCAACTCTGACAATCAAAATATCTCTGATTTGGTTTCCGGAATTTATGTTCTGACAGTTTTTGACTCTAATGGATGTTCTATTTCCGAGGAATTTAACTTAAATGAAAACTTGAATTGCACAAATATTTCAAGTTTGAACCTGAATAGTGTTATTCAAGCATTAGAATGTTATTCTGACACGGTTATTTTTAGTTTGGAAAATTATATTGATCTAGATTTTTATACCATTTCAAGTCAATGGATTAATCAATCAAATGCTTTTACATGGGGTCAAAATGGTGTATTTTGGTTTCATCCTTCTAGTCTTATTGGAAACAGCGATGATAGTTTTTTTTCGGAGGATGCGCTAACTTTTGAAATATACGATCAAAATCAAAGTCTTTGTGATACTGACACAATTAATTTAAACAATGTAGTGTGTGATGATGATATCAACAACTGTGATTTTTCATTAGAAATATACACATACAATTTAGAATGTTCGTTTTATGATAATGATGGCATTCTTACACCAAATTATGGAGGGATTAATATTGTGAACCCTACTAACGCAACAGCCATAGTTGAAATAACTAATCTAGGCAGTCAAGAAGAGTTTGGTGTTGAATTAAATTCTCAAGAATCGTATTATTTTGGCCTTTCATCTGGCAACTATTTGCTCACTGCGTACTATCCTGAATTTGATTGTTTTTACAATCAAGAGTTCAGCATTTTAGATAATAGTATGAATGTTAACTTCTTTTCTACACCATCTTCCAGTGTAAACAGTCAAGATGGTTCAATAAGCTTAAACATAAGTTCCGGAACTCCCAATTATTCAGTTTCAATTTATGGCCCAAACGGATTTAGTACGTTTTATAACGAAATTGAAGGGTCATTATTTATTGGTAATTTGCTGGCCGGTCCATATGATTTTTACATAACAGATAGCATCGGTTGTTTAGAATCTATTTTTGTCTTTATCAATTTTATGCCAAATGTCTTTGGCTGTACAGATTCATTAGCGGTCAACTACAATCCGCTTGCCGATGTCGATGATGGGACCTGCGACTATTGTCAAATCACATTAGTTAGTACCGAAAATACAAGCTGTGAAATGAATGGTGGATTTATCGAAGTGGCTACTAACGCATTAGGTTATGAATATGATATTCAAATATTGGAGGATGGTAATTGGATTTCATATAATGATGGATGCTTCAATAATTTAGATTATGGGGCATATTGGAGTTGTTTGCCGGCAGATACATTTATGATCATTGGCTATGGTCCAAACAATTGTGTGGACACTATAAGCAATTCAAACATTAATTTGACGGAACTAATTGAAAATGAAGAACTAGAAATGATTCAATTATACCCACTAACAGATGATGTGTATTCAGATGTTGTTTCAATAGGGTTCCCCTTTACATACATGGGCGTAACTTACGAGGAATGCTTAATTAGTTCTAACAATTATTTGTCGTTCAATCTGAACAATGCTATGTTTTATTCTCAATGGTCAATAAATAATGCTGTTCCGTCTGATATGATCCCTACTAATGCAATTATGACACCATTTCAAGATTTAAATCCAGCTATTGGAGGTGATATTGAATACTTGACATATGGCGTGGCGCCTAATAGAGTGTTTATTGTTAGATGGAAAGAAATCCCAATGTATTCATGTGTTGATGAATTGTTTTCATCTACCATTTATCTTTTCGAGGGCAGTAATATTATCGAAACTCATATTGAAAACAAACCTGTTTGCCCAACCTGGAATGAAGGAGCGGCGATACATGCTTTGCACAATGCTAATGGAACTGAGGCCGATGTTGTTTTTGATAACAGCATTAATAGTTTTAGAAACTATCCTAATCTTTGGACAACCGCCAATAACGGCTATCAATTTGTTCCCGACCAAAATAGTCTTGATTATCAGCTTAACAATGTAGAATATGGCAGCCAATATCAGTCAGAAAATTACCTTTCCACTATAAATGAAGGAGAAATAGGATGTACCGATCCAAATGCTCTAAACTACAATGCTTTAGCAGTATGTAGTGACAACAGTTGTATTTATCCCCTTGTATTTGGGTGTACGGATTCAACTTCTTTTAATTACGATTCACTTGCTAATGTAAGCGATGGTAGTTGTTGTTATCAAAATCCTTTAACTGTGGTTTTAAACTCGGGCCAAAATCCATGGGAATCCAGTTGGAGTATAGCAAGTCTTTTTGATTCAACAATATACTACAGCCAAGACACAATAATGTTTGAGGATTTGGATTCGGTCAGTACAGAGTTTTTCTGTTTGAGTAATGGGTGCTATCAATTAAACATGTTTAATTGGATAGGTGGGTCAATAGACTTGTTCTACTTCAATAACCTATTTATAAGCCTGCAGCCAGCTATTGGTTCAGATATTACAACCCTTGAGTTTTGTCTACCAATAAATCTAGAGGGGTGTACGGATTCGTTAGCTTGCAACTTTAACCAATATTCAAATATAGACGATGGCAGTTGTTCTTATCCACAATTTGTAAATCAAGAGTTTACAGTGTGTGGAGGATTTGATTTAGATGGCGATTTCTATGAACAATCATTTACTCACATTGATACATTAATTAGCTCAGGCGGATGTGATAGTATTGTAAATACGTTTTATGACATTCAATATGGACCACAAGCTGACATGTTTATCAATTTTATATCGAACCTGCTTTCAGTACAAACAGATATTTTGCCAGAAGAAGCTACTTTTTTATGGAATACCAATGAAAATACCTCTTATATATATATTGACTCAAATGGTGTTTACTCTGTTTTGGTAACAGATACATCAAATAATTGCAGTACTAGTTCGTCAATTGTTGTAAACTGGTTTGAAACGAATGATATTTTATTTAGTGACATTGATAATCAAATTACAATTTTTCCAAATCCATTTTATGATGAAACAACATTAACATTCTCAAATAAAGAAAATGATAATGCCACTGTTCAATTAGTTGATTCAAGAGGAAGATTAGTGAGAAGATATGACAATTTAAAAACTGAAAAGTTGATAATTGAAAAAGATAATTTATCTAACGGACTGTATTACATCAATTTGAAAATCAATGAACGGGTGTATAGATCAAAAATAATTATTCAGTAAACTATCGAAATAAGGACGCTTAGGTCCACCAAAAAGAAACCCACTCAATTGAGTGGGTTTTTGTATTATTT
>CAXDOW010000003.1:0-50584 GCA_963991165.1 uncultured Flavobacteriales bacterium
TGTCGGAAGTGGTAAAAAATCACCATGTGGTGTGGTGAGGTGCGTTATGCCAAGGTCTGCCATGGAAAGGAGAGGTATGGTATGGATAAGTTAATTTGTGTTTTGTTGGGTGCTTCTTTAACTTATTTTGCAACTGTAGAAAACATAGATCACATGAAATCAATGTGGGAGACTGCTTATAAAATAGGATACGAAGATGGTAAACGAGTTGCAAAAGCACAATATAAATGGACTGATGAGAGATTACGACAAGAATGTATGCTCTTACATTTTGAAGCAGACGAAGAACGTAGAAAAAGATTAGGACTTAAGGGGCTTGGGGAATAATTTTGATTTTTTTAATTTTCTTTTTCGTTTCTTCTTTTTCAATAGTTCTTCACTCCAATGGAGTATTCTATGACAGTTTGCACAAAGAGGAACGCATTTATTAACTTCTTCCATAGCGGCTCGATACCGCTTATTTTTAATCAATTGATTAACTTTTGGGTTGTCTTTACTTCTTACTACATGATGGAAATCTATAACAGCCGGGTGTTGCATACCACAATGGGAACACTTTTGAGATGCTTTAAATTCATCCCATTGTTTTTTATATTTCCTTCTATTTTTATAAGCGTTTAATTTATGAGTAATTTTGTTTTTCTGATACCACTTTTTACCATACTCTCTAGCTTTTATTCTTCTTACTTCGGGGTCTTTGTAAGGCATTTTGTCCAGTATATTGTTTGCTCGTTCAACCCCCAAGGAGAAGAAGGCTCAATTATTTTATACTTACTACGTATTAAATTGTTTGCACTGGCCGGATTTTCTGTTGTATCCGTTATTGACCAAGTATACCCTAGTTTACGAGCATGGCGTTCTCTTATTGATAACATCTTTCTCTGTAAACCTTTTCCTCTCCAAGCTGGTAGAACTCCGCATCGAGACATGTACATAGCATCTTCCCACTGAGATGAAGGTCGTGATGAGCAAAACGCTGCGGATTGTTTACCATCAAAGCCTAACCACCAATAGCCTTCGTTGGTCGCCATTGGTTCGTCTTCTGGTAGACATGCTAATTGTAGGCTTGTTAATATATGCCTTACTTTAGTTGTCATTGTATAGATAAATTTAAATTTAACCACAGGAGAATGTATGAGTTCTAATAAATCAATTATACAAGACCCCGATCAGATTCAATATGGTGGGGAACATTATAAAAAAATGACAGTCTCACCATGGGACGTAATAGATTCCTTTCCCAGAGAACAACGGATTGGTGCATACAGAGCCAACGCTATCAAGTATTTACTTAGAATGGGGTCAAAAGACGATTCTGTATTAGAGGTTAAAAAAGCAATCCATTATTTGAGAAAACTAGTAAAAGTCTTAGAAGATGACGCAAAACTACCTGACAATTGATTTTGAAACTTATTACGACAAAAAAACATATAGCTTAAGTAAACAGACTACCGAAGCATATATTAGAAGTCCTGAGTTTGAAGTCATTGGAGTTTCCGTACAGTTTAACGATGAAAAACCTGAGTTTTTTACAGGCACATTTGAAGAGACTAAGAACTTTTTAGAACAGTTTGCTTGGGAAGATAGTGTGGCTATTGCACATAACGCAATGTTTGATTCTGCTATTTTATCTTGGGTATACGATATATCTCCTTTGGTTTGGGCAGATACTTTATCTATGGCAAGAGCGATTCATGGTTTTGAAGTTGGTAATAGTCTAGCTAGACTTTCCGAGTTTTACGAACTAGGATGCAAAGGCACCGAGGTACATGATGCTAACGGCAAACGTAGAATTATGTTTACAGAAGAAGAGATGGTTCGATACGGAGAATACTGTTCAAACGATGTAGCTCTTACTTATAAGTTGTATCACGAACTGAAAAAGAATTTTGTACAAATAGAACTTGACCTGATTGATTTAACAATAAAGATGTTTTCAGACCCAGTCCTTCATGTTGATATTGCAGCCTTAGAAAAACATTTAGAAAACGTAAAGTCAAAAAAGGAGGAACTGTTAAACAATGCGGAAGCATCTAAAGAAGTTATTATGTCTAACGATAAGTTTGCCGAGGCTCTGTTGGCCTTAGATGTAACACCCCCAAAGAAAATATCTGCACGTACAGGCAAGGAAGCTTGGGCGTTTGCAAAAAGTGATAAAGAGTTTATGAATTTATTAGAGCATGAAGATATACGTGTGCAGAGTTTGATGTCAGCTAGATTAGGGGTGAAAACAACAATTGAAGAAACACGTACTGAGAGGTTTATAGGTATTGGTAAAAGAGGACTTCTCCCGGTGCCGTTAAAGTATTATGCGGCACACACAGGTAGGTGGGGTGGCACTGATAAAATCAACTTACAAAACTTACCATCAAGAGATGGCACATCAGGTATAAAAAAATCTATCGTGCCGCCAAAAAATTATTCTCTTATAAACTGTGATTCTTCTCAGATAGAAGCTAGAACTCTGGCTTGGTTTGCGATGCAACAAGATTTAATAGATGCTTTTGCTGATGGTCAAGACGTATACAAGATTATGGCTTCTAAGATTTATGGTAAAGAAGTAGAAGATATTACGAAAGAAGAACGATTCTTTGGTAAGACAGTGATTCTAGGTTGCGGTTATGGAATGGGGCACGTTAAATTCCAAGCCATGCTAAAACTTCAAAATATAAATATTGACTTAGAAGAATCAAAGCGAATCATCACCGTATATAGAACTACTTATCCAAGAATAAAGAGTTTATGGTATGCGGCAAATAGTGCGTTGGATGATATGGTAAGAGGTACGAAGTGTGTGGTGGGTAGAAAAGGTATTATAGAACTGTGCAAAAATGGTTTTGTACTACCAAACCACATGAAGTTGATATACAACAACTTGACTGTGAAACAAGAAAGCGACTACTCTTTTGGGGTTCGATCTGTATTTACCTACGATAGAAAGAAAAACGAAAAAGATGTGTATATATACGGTGGTAAGGTGGTCGAGAATATTGTTCAAGCGTTGGCTCGTTGTATTGTGGCGGAGCAGATACTAAAAGTCAGTAAGAAATACAAAGTAGTTTTGACAGTGCATGATGCTGTTACATGTTTAGTTAGAGATAGAGAGATAGAGGAGGCAAAAAAGTATGTCGAAGAATGTATGCGATACGTCCCAGAGTGGGCAACAGGACTTCCAATCGACTGTGAACTTGGAGTCGGAAAGTCCTATGCAGAGTGCTAACAAAGTGGCACTAGAGAATAGTAAACAAATGGTTACAGTTATACAACTTGTTGATAAGCTTAGACATTTTACGGCATTTAAACAATATGTAGATGCACAAAAGACAGCAGAAAAGCTTATAATAGAAGCTAGAATGTTACGAAACACATTCATACTTCTTGATGAGGAATCCAATGACAGAACAAAAGGTTAATCTACCTTGGTCTTACAGTAGCTATGGGGTATTTCAGCAATGCCCTAAAAAGTATTATCACCTAAAGGTTATAAAGGATGTAAAAGAAGAGTCATCTACAGCCATGATGTATGGGAAAAGTGTCCACAGTGCGGCAGAACATTTTGTTGCAGATGGTACACCCATTCCTAAGAAATACGAATACATACAAAAAGTTATGGAAAAGCTACGAGATAGAGAAGGCGATAAACACTGTGAAATTAAAATGGGTTTGACCGAATCTGGTGAACCTACTGGGTTTTCAAGTAAAGATGCTTGGTATAGATGCATTGCTGATTTACTAATTGTTGATGGTAAAGATGCTGTGCTAATAGATTACAAGACAGGAAAGTCAACACGATTTGCAGACACTAAGCAGTTAGACTTACAGGCTCTTTGTGTATTTGCACATTTTCCTGAGTTAGAGAACATCAAAGCGGGGCTGCTATTTTTAGTTTGCAACGATATAATTAAAAGAGAATATACTCGCTCGGACATTATAGGGATAATGGGAGAATGGACAGAAAAGTTTTCTCGTTTAAAAATCGCATACAAAGAAGGTATTTGGAATCCAAAAGAAAACTTTACTTGCGAGAGGTATTGCCCAGTTGTAGAGTGTACTCATAACGGGAGACATTTATATCATGCCATATGTAAATAAAAAACGACCATATAAAAAAGAATACAAACAACAAAAAGAGCGTGGCGAACATAAGAATCGCATGGAACGCCAACGGGCTAGAAGAAAATTAGATAAAGAAAAGCCTGATAGAAATAAAAATGGTAAAGCTGACATGCGTGAGGGTAAAGATGTAGCTCACAAAAAAGCTTTATCAAAGGGAGGAAGTAATAAGGACGGGGTAAAGGTGGTATCAAAATCAAAGAACCGTTCTTTTAGAAGGAACTCCAAACACAAATTAGTGTCAGAAAGGAGTAAGCGTGAATCAAAAGGAAAAGCATGAGGATAATAAACGAAAAAGGATTACTACTCAAATTAAAAAACCCGGGCATAGTATTAGATAACATAAATAAAAGTAAGTTAATAGAAGATGAGCAAGTTCTAGTTCGTTGGGGGTTAGAAGAATCACTAAAACTTAGAGAACTAAATTTTATAAACACACCCTCTCCCATCACCAGAGATTATAAATGGACAGGGTTTCACAAACCCATGGAGCATCAGATAGATACAGCATCGTTTCTATCTATAAATAAAAGAGCGTTTTGTTTTAACGAGCAAGGTACAGGTAAAACTGCTTCTTGTATATGGGCGGCTGACTATCTTATGAATGAAGGATTAATAGATCGTGTACTAGTTATATGTCCTCTTTCTATTATGCAATCAGCATGGCAAGAAGATTTATTTAAGTTTGCGATGCACCGAACCTGTAGTGTTGCTTATGGAACTCCTAGAAAAAGAAGAGCAATCTTAGAAGAGGGGTCAGAATTTGTAATTATAAATTACGATGGAGTAGAGATATTAAGTGATGAAATTAAAGATCAGTTCGATTTAATTATTGTAGATGAAGCAAATGCTTACAAAAATTATTCGACTAAAAGATGGAAATGCTTGTATAAACTATTAAACGATAGTACATGGGTTTGGATGTTGACAGGTACACCCGCCGCACATTCCCCAGTAGATGCGTTTGGATTAGCTAGAATGATTGTCCCAGATAGAGTGCCTAGATTCATGGGGGCGTTCAAAGATAAAGTTATGCAGAGAATATCTCAATTCAAATGGATTCCTAGACCAGAAGCTGTAGATATAGTACATAACGTATTACAACCCTCTATTCGATTTACAAAAAAAGAGTGTTTAGATTTACCAGAAATAACTTATTTGACCAGACGTATACCACTAACAAAACAACAAGATATATACAGAAACAAAATTAAAAAAGATAATTTAATCTTAGCAGCAGATGAATGTATATCAGCAGTCAATGCGGCGACTTTATTAAACAAACTCTTACAGCTCTCGTGTGGGGCAGTTTATTCAGATACTGGTGAGATCATATCATTTGATGGTGGTAATCGACTGCAGGAGCTACTTGCAGCAGTTAGAGAGTCATCTAATAAAGTCTTAATATTTGTGCCTTTCAAACACGCTATAGAGATCATATCCGAAGCACTTACAAAAGAAAAAATAACAAACGATATAATATCAGGAGAAGTTACCCCTAAGAAAAGAACAGGGATATTTTCAGCGTTTCAAGATAAACCTGACCCTAAAGTTCTAATAATACAACCACAGGCGGCGGCTCACGGCGTTACTTTAACTGCCGCAGACACAATTATCTGGTATGGGCCACCTCTTAGTTTAGAAACGTATTTACAAGCAAATGCACGTGCTCACAGAAAGGGGCAAAAAAATCCCTTAACAATCATAAACTTAGAAGGTAGCTATGAAGAGAGCAAAGTTTATGCGGCACTTATGAAAAAACAAAATATACATGAACAAATCGTGGAACTTTTTAAGGAGAAAGTAGACAAAGTAAATAATTGATAATAAGATAGGAGAAGGTATGAATATAAATGCAGATAAACTTTCACAAGTTTATGTGAAGATGCGGGAGAAATTATACGAGATGCAACAAACTCACGAAGAACAACAAAATGCTTTAAAAGAAAAAATGCAAATCGTAGAAGCTGAGATGCTAACACTTTGTGAGAAAACTGGAGCGGATAGTATTAAGACTCCAAATGGTACGATTATGCGTACAACCAGAACCCGATTCTGGACTTCTGACTTTGACTCTCTATATGACTTTATTAGACAAAGAGATTGTTTTGATCTTTTAGAGCGTAGAGTTCATCAAGGTAATTTTAAAAGGTGGGTAGAGGATAATCCTGATGATTTACCAAAAGGTATGAATGAGGAGACTAGATACACCGTAACTGTACGTAAAAGAAAGTAAAAACTTAGTGAATAAGATTATCGTAAAAGATGGGTCTTTTTGCCTCGATCAAAATGGGGAAGTTACTACTTCTACTAAGAAAACATTAGACGTAATCATACTCAAACAATCTCCACATGTTAGTAGGATGTACCATGATGGGGAGCATTACATCTGTTGGTCTTACGATGGTATGAAGCCAGATAAAGAAGTTAATGAGAGACAGAATGTTACCTGTATAGGTTGTAAGAAAAACATCTCTGGTTCAGATGAAAATCTAACCAAAGCCTGTAAATATCAAAAACAATTAGCTGTATTGTTAAGCCACGACATGAAAGGCGATGTTTTTAAAATTAGTTTATCCGCTAGTTCTATATTTGGAGCGGCGAAAGGTAATAAGTTTTCGCTAGATGCCTACACAAAATATTTAAAGAACCATGGTGTAATACCAGAAAATGTTGTTACACAACTAAAAATTGATGAAGAATCAGAGTTTAATAAATTGTTGTTTTTTCCTAAAAGACCTTTAGAGGAGTATGAATATGATTTGTGTGTAGAGAAAAGTAAAACTCAAAAGAGTTTAGATGCAACTAAATTGCATTTCGTTAGTCATAAGAAAAACATCACAAAGGAAGATTTAGTTCTTAGTGATAAAGATAATATTTTAACTTTAACAGAAGCCATGGGAATGGCTGCCGACATTAAATAGGAGAAGTGTATGTCAGAACTTGCAATAATGGATAAAGAAAATTTTGCATCAATTGCAAAAGATATGGGAATGTTAGCTGATGTTTCTGCGGGAAAGAAAAGCAGTCTAGCTAGATTAAAACTTGATCATAAAGGTGTTGAGGGTACAACTAATATTAAAGGTAAGAGTAAGACTGTATTGGTTGTAGACCCCGGGATGTATTGCCTTGATTTACCTGATGGCTCTAAGGTATATGATTCTAGTCCAACTATTCGTTTGTACAATCAAAGGTTTTGCTACAAGAAGTATGTGCAAGCAGATAATACCTACGTGAAAACAATCATGGAACTTAATCTTAAAAAAGATTTACCTGATACAGATGGTGGATATAACTGTGGTAAACCTGCGGGATGGGTCGAAGATTATGATTCATTAGATCAAGCAACAAAAGATTTGATGAAATCAATCAAGAGAGTGCGTGTGTTTTTTGGTGTAGTTACATTCAACGACCCTTACAACGATAAGGGAGATGAAGTAGATAAAGTAGAAGTCCCATTTATCTGGGAGATTGACAACAGAGAAGCTTTCAAACATATGGGTGCTCCTGTAAAAACCATGGCTGGTATGGGACATATCCTTCCGCAACATACTTTGACTCTTGGTAGTGATGAGAAAATCATATCAAATACCATTCGTTATTTTGTACCAACGTATGAGTTCAATGAAAAGGTTTTAGATTTAACAAAAGAAGATCAAGAGATATTCAACAATTTTAATGATTGGATAACTGATTACAATTCTTGGGTATCTAAAACTCATAACGATAATCGTGGGGGAGCAAACGGAGCATCTCCAGAAGTAATAGAAGCTCCAAAAGATCCTACCCCTAAACCTACTCTTCGCTCCAGTAAAAAGGTTGAAGAAAAGTCAAAGCCGTCTTTAGAGACAGTAGTTGACGAATTTTTTGACGATTAACCGTATCCATACCATCCGCTAGGTATGGCTCCGAAAAGGTGGAAAACTCGTGCCGGACGAGGTTAGCGGAATCCGGCACCATTTAAAGGAGCGACATGATAGGCTACACACAATTACTAGCAACAAAGAACAGTGAAGCGGATCAGACTAATCTAGGTGTTCAACTTGGTAAGATCTGTATATACAAAAAAGTACCAGTTCAAACTGTTGCAAATTATTTTGGGGTATCAAGAGCGGCAGTATACGCTTGGTTTTCTGGAGAGTCTAAACCTAGAAAAAGCAAAGAACCTGAAATAAAAGAGTTTATAAGAAGTTTAGAGCAGTAGTATGATAGAACTACTGCAATCCGTACTAGCAAACGAGGGTTTATATCATCTTGCGGGGCATAACGACTATGAACCCATAAAGAGAAAGATCAAATTTTTTGATTCCTTAGACGATGCTGAAAGTATATGCAATAGTTTTTTAGATGAAGATCGAAACGTATACTTTGCATTAGGAACTTTTAAAGATGAAAAAGCAAAGAAGCCACGAGGTAAAGATAACGTAAAATTTTTAAAGTGCATCTGGTTAGATATAGATTCTGGAGATGCTAAAACTTACAAAACAAAAGATGAGGCATTAGAAGCTTTATCTACTTTTCTTTCTGATTCTAAATTACCTATACCTTGGATTGTGGATTCCGGTAATGGTTATCATGTATATTGGCCTTTTGATAAACCACTAACAGTAGAAGAGTGGCAACCTCTGGCTATGTCTTTGATTGACTTGTGTCTTCAACATAAATTGAATATAGATGCAGGAGTAACTAAAGACGCTGCAAGAATATTAAGAGTACCAAACACAAAGAACTTTAAGTCTGACCCACCGAAAGATGTGCAAGTGATACAAGCTTGCCCAACAGAATACGACATAGATGAAATCAAAAATTTACTACCCATTGGAGAAGTAGTAGAAGTTACTAAGTCAGCCAGACCCGCACCTGTTTTTGATGTAAAAGAAAAACCAGAACTCAGCAATATGACTTTCTTGTTTTCTACTTTACTAAACAAATCTAAACGAGGTAAAGGTTGTGAACAAATAAAGTATGCGTATGAAAACCAAAAAGATGTAAGTTACGATTTATGGAGGGCGGTGCTCTCAGTAGCAGAGTATTGTGAAGATAAAGATACTGCTATGCATCTCATGTCAAAAGATTATGATAAATACAATCCAGAGGAAACAGAAAAAGTAACATCTGGAACTAGAAGTGAGAACTCAAAACCTTTTTTATGTGCAACATTTGCACAGTACAATCCCGGTGGATGTGATAAGTGCATACACAAAGATAAAATAAACAGTCCGTATAAATTAGCAAAAGTTGTAGAAGAAGATGCAATACCAGAAAGTTTAGATGATTTAGTTGCTCCATATAAAAATGTAGCACCTGTAGAAGAAGTAGAAGAAGTAGAAGAAGTAGAAATCGAAGATCAACAGTTTGATGAGAAGACTCAGTATGTTATGCCAAAACCATACTTTAGAGGTAAACAAGGCGGAATATTTTTCACTACAAAAGACGAAGAGCAAAAACTAATTTATAAGTATGATCTATTTGTAACTCAAAGAATCTATGACGACCAAGAAGGAGAGAGTATTTGTTTTAGATTAATCTTGCCGCATGATTCCCCACGTAATTTTACTTTGAAAGCAGAGGAGATATCGACAACGGATACGTTTGCAAAAAGGATGGCAAACAAAGGAGTGCTTTCAACGACATATAAATTAATTCGTGAGTATGTGTTTGCGGCTATCCTACAGTTACAAAACAAAAAAGAATCTGATACTGCTCACCATCAGTTTGGTTGGACAACTAAAAAATCATTTGTAGTTGGTTCAGTAGAGTTTACTGCAGACGGTAGAAAGAGATATGCCCCACCTACAGTGGTTACTTCTGACATGATTGATTGGTATCACAGTGCCGGGAATTTAGAGAAATGGAAAGAGGTATATAACAGCTACAACAAAGATGGTTTAGAAGGTAGTGCGTTTGCGGCTTTGTCTGCTTTTGGTGCTCCGTTGTTAAAGATAGGTACAGCGTTCAATGGTATTTTCTTAAATGTAAAACATAACGATAGTGGTTCTGGAAAGTCTACTATATTAAGAGTTATCAATTCAGTTTGGGGACATCCAGAAAAACCGCTACGTGCACCGCATGACACTAATAATGCGTTGGCACAACGTATGGGTTGCTTAAATAATTTACCTTTTACTATTGATGAGTTATCAAACACAAAACCAGAGGAGATATCTAACTTACTATATGCTGCTACACAAGGTAGAGGTAAAGATAGAATGGAGAACAATCGTAACGCCAACCGATATAACAAAACAACGTGGTCTACGATCACAGTAACAAGTGGTAACTCTTCATACTACGGTAAACTACGATTGATAAAAGATTCTCCAAAAGGTGAACTTATGCGATGTGTAGAATACCCTGTTAGTTTGAAAGATATTATATCTGTTGAAGAAGGTAGAAGATTGTTTGATGATGTTCTTCTTAATAACTATGGTCTAGCGTGGGAGCCATACATGTGTGCGGTGCAACAGAACAAAGAAGCTGTCATTGAAAGAGTTCGTAAGATGGCTACAGAGATAAACAAGTCTTTGAATCTAACATCAGCATACAGGTTCTATTCTTCTTTAGGAGCAGTCAATATAGTGGGTGGACAGGTCGCTCAAGAAAAAGGCTTACATGACTATAATTTAAAACACTTGTATGAATTTTTTAAAGATATGGTATCGCAGATTCGTAGTAACGAGAAACTAGATACTAAAGATCACTCAGAAATGTTAGGTAGATTTTTGACAGACAACCATAGAAAGTATACTTTGATTATTCAAAGTACATCAGATGGTAGAAAAGGTGGTAATTTAGAACGTCCACAGCATGAGCCTATGGATAGTATCAAGATAAGATACGAGCCTGATTTACAAAAGTATTATGTGGATAAGAAGTTTTTTACACAGTATTGTGCTCAACAACAGATAGACTGTGAAGACTTAATTGATGCTCTTAGAACGAAGAAGTTTGTTATGGGCTTTAAAAAGAAAGCCATGGCTAAAGGCACAGCGGCTAGTTCACTTGCAATTGACACAATAGTGTTAGATGCTAAGAAGATAGATGATATCACTTACAAAGAGGAATGAAATCTGACGGTGTAGACTTTATAGTGCCATGGTTGGAATTTGAGGTGGGCACTTCTGTCTTTGTTCCTACACTCCACCCAAAGAAGACATTGTATGCTTTCCGTAAAGAAGCTAACATAAGAGGCATAAACTTCCTTCACCGTTTGGTAGTAGAAGATGGCATACAAGGCTTGCGTTTTTGGAGAACTTAGAATATTCTAAATGAAAGTATTCATACTTTCTCCTTCAAATCCCCGGGGGTTTTTTGTTGTTTTTCCTTTTTTCCTACTCTCGGGGTCTTTTTTAAACTTCAGAATCGTCATCAGTAAGCAGTGTTTGGTATGGTTTTAACCGTTTCTGCAAACTTTTATTTAAACTAACCCCGTCAAATACTTTAGTTTTTGTAAATTTTTTCCTTATCTTCCTAGACTTAGTTATAAATTTTCTATCCATTTTTAGCTCTGGTATAGCCTTATTAAACGGAACTATTTCTTCCCTATAAAACTCTTTAGCTTGCGGTGAATTTACGCCGTGTAATCTCTCTAAGAAGAAGTATCTATCTGCTAACCTGTTTTTACGTTTAAGTATAGACTGCTCTATATTTTTAGATTTTCTATTAACTTCATACTGTAAAGAAACTCTAGCTGGAGAGAAACCCATAAACTGAAAGATCATTTCTCTAGTCATTAAATCTTCAACAACAGGATCACCCCTTTTAGTTAGCACCCCACCTTCTAATTCATATCGAGTTGTTTTTAGTGGATTACGTAGAAATACAGGAGTCATCTTTTCGATTCCTCTTATAGTGTGTCCTTGAACAATATCATCAATACCTTTCAAAGCTCCTCTACCTAAAGAAAAACCTGCCCCTAATAATTCATCAAATATATAACTTGCTTTTTCAGAAGGGGAGTGTTCTGGTATTTCTCTAAGTCCTAGCACTCCACCAACAAACGGCAAAGAAGGATCTACATTTCCACCACCCAATAAAAAACTACCTTGATATCCAACCCTAGAGGATATGTCCATACCCGTTACTTCATTTAATAACCCTTTGTATACAATTCTTGCACCTTTTGCTCCCAAAGTACCTTCTAAAGCTTCCATAATTGCTAGGTCAGCATCATACGGTACATTTTTATCGTGGAACGGAGATATTGGGGAACCAAAAATAAAATTTAAAAGATCTCTTACTATGTAGTAAAATGGCATACCAGCAGCACCCGCCATCCCAGCAGACATAGTCATTAAAGCTGTAAATTGTTGCAGTGCTACTCTACGAGCCTTTGGATTTGCATTTCGTATCGCTTCTTTAAATAAGTTTATATATACAGATGCCATAAATGCAGGGAATTTTTTAAACATCCCTATAAACCTAATTGCTGGATTCATAAACGGAGCAGGGGCTTGATCGGATGCATAAGAACCTTGCGATTCGGTAATCATATCATTTGTAAAATCAAACAACTCTTTTTTATTAGTTATTTTACCTCTACCAACTATAGGATATTTTTTAGCTAGTCTAAGTGCAGCTAAACCTGTTACCTCTCTATTTAAAAGCTCTACCTTTTGAAACATAAAAGCTGACCACTTATTAAATCTTTCTAATATGACAGATGTTTCTGTAGCATTTTCAAACGCTAAGTTCATATCATACATGTGCATACCAGAACGCATTTCACCTAAGTTATCGTTATACTCAAGCATTTCTAATTCTTCTCTGGTAAGACCATATTGTTTTTTTAATTGTGCGTCATCTAAAAGTTTTAATTCTTCTAAACGCTCTGAATACGTATATTTACCAAGCATACCACTTGCTCTTATTACAGATTTGTATGCTCCTATAACTTCACTAATCACTTCAGATGTTCTACTAAAACCAAATTTACCAGTTAATAAAGGCACTGTAACGCCGGGAACCTGTGTGAAATTAATAAATGCAGATGCGGGGTTATAACCTAAGTACCATAAAAAACCTAATCGGTTTCCAAAATTAGCAATCCTATCAAAAACAGTTGGTAAGTTTTGTTGGTTTTGCCTAATAGAAACTAACCGATCTGCATATGATCTGGCTCTACTTTTTTTACGTACAGCGTCTGGTGTATTACCTGCGGTATCTCGTATTTGTTGGTCTAAACTTCTATATTCTTTTTCAAAGTCAGCAGCATACTCTATACTACCTATTTGCGTTGCATAACGGTTTGACATTTCACCTACCACTTGTAGAACATCTGTCATATATCCCGGAGTTCCTTTTCTACGTTCAACTAGATTTCTTCTAACTGAAGTATCTGGAAACAAATGCATAGATAACTTTCTTAAATCTTGTTTAAGATTTTGCATATCATTAATTCTTTTTAATCTAGTAGCTTCATCTATATTAGGATTGTTTTTTATATCCTGTGCTACTTTATTTAACTCTGCGTTTAACGTATCACTAAAATTATTTAGTCTATTTAGAACTCTTCCATTTATACTTTTATCTCCGGTCATTTCAGAGTCTCTAAAATACTCTATTTGTATATTTTTATTTTCTCTATTTAACTTATCAATAGCTTCCGTGGCTTCTCTTTCTGTCGCATACTCACCACTAAATATTGGGTCGCCTTGTTTAACTTGTGTTACATCATTTCCTTCGCCATCTTTTATTGTTTCTGTTTGTCTTGCAAATACAACGTGTTTTCCCTCTCTTAAAAAAGTAATGTAAGCATCAGAATCGGCTCGTTTAAATTGTTCTTTTAGGGTGTCAATCGTATTACGCACTTCTGGAGAAGTTTGACTGTCTGGTATACCAGCTTCCCCAGCTCTTGTTTTTATTTGCTTTATTAAGGTTTGTAAAATTTTATTTCTAAAGTATGGGAATATATCAAATACACCTTTTAGTAGTTTCCTACCATTTTTATTCATACGATCTAAGGCTTGTAAATCAGACTGTAATTCATCCCATACAGCAGCTTTATCTCTCTTCTCTTCTTTTAAAGTAGTAGGGTCAGAAAAAGTTATTGTCTTACCTTCATACCTAGAACGGCTTTCAAATGGGTTTACCTCTGTCCTAGAAGCTAAAAATGCAATCTCTGATAATTTAGCGTATGCTTCTCTATGGTTAAATTTAAATTCAATCAGAGGATCTATTATTTCTACTTTTGCATATCTATTTAGTTCTTCTGTCAAAGCCCTAGATTTTTTGAATATTTCATTTATTCTTTGAGGTTGCAAAAACCCCATATTTTTCATCTCTCTTACGATTGTTTTAGTAAAAGATAAACTAGAGTTCGTAATATCTACGATATTTTCTCTTATTTGATTAAGATCACTACCTGCTATTTTTTTGGCTGCGTTTGTGGCTACTGTTAAAGTGCTAGTTAAAAAAGCCCGAGGGTTATCTGCTAAACTCTCGTTAGCTGTCATCTCTTTACATACTTTCATTTTTTACTCCCTGTACAACCATCTGTCATAGACTCATTTACAACTTCATTTGTAGCTTTTTTAGTACCTTGAGGATCATCTGCGTCCTCTATGTTTTCGTTTGTGGCTTCTTTTAAATCTGCATTACTATCAAGAGTTGAATTTTCTGCTTCTTGTCTTATTTCGTTAATAAGATTATCTATAGCCATTCTTTCTTTTTGTAATTCTGTTTCAACAGAACCATCTTTATCAGGATTTTCCCTTGCTTTTTTTAAATCCTCACCATAACTTTTTATCTCATCTATAATATTTTGAGTTTTTTCTGGATCTACTGAAATTTCATCAGTCAAGTCTTTTAATTTTTCAAACGCATTATCAAAAAACTCAGTGTCACTACCAAACAATCCTTCTTTTAAATTACTATTGGTTGTGTTAAAACTTTTAACTAATTTTTGGCTTTCTAACTGTTTAGCCTGTAGTTGAGCAAGAAGTTTTTTGTTTTGTCTTTTTATCGCAGTTTTTGTTTTATCTTTGGGTATACGAAAACCTCTATTAGCACCTTGCTTTGTTTTAAAATCCTCAAGCCCAAATCGTTCAAACATTTCTATGTTAATTAGTTCATTAGCTCGTTCTTTTTCAGAGTCATTAAGATTACTGTTGTCTATGCGATCTAAGAATACATTTTCAGTTTCAGTAGCATTAAGTGGTCTTTTCTTTTCGTTTTTATTGTATTCTTTTATGTAATCTCTTAAAAAATTACGAGCTGCATCTTCTGGAGATCCCGCCTCTATTTTTATACGTGATTTCTTTCCCGTATCAGGATCAATTTCTTGCTCAAAACCAAAAATTTCTTCTACTTCTTTTTTCTCTTGAGCTTGTTCGTCAGCAGCAACAGTGCCTGTTGTCTTATTTTCATCTTCTAGTTTTTGCTTATTAGCTTTTTTCTTAGCGTCTTCGGCTTCCTTTCTTGCTCGTATTTCTGTGGTATGCGTGTCTGCAATTTTATTTGCTGCTATTCTTGCTAGTCTTAAATTTTCTTTTGTTTGGTTATAAAGTTCTTGACTAGATAAATCTTTTTCATCTTTGTATTGAAAGTCTATTTGTTTCTTTTGTCCCGTAGTATCTTTTTTCTTTTCTAGCACCTCTAGTTTTTGAGATTTTGCATAATCTAAAATCTTCTTAGCCATGCCTTTCAGACCGGGCATCATTTTTCTTAACTGTTCCTGTGTTTTCCTATCAGTTTCTATATCTTGTGATTTACCTTTATTCAATAAAATATTTTGTTCGATATCTTCAAAACTATCTAATAGAGAAGTAAACACAGTGCTTGTCTCTGGCATATCATCAGTAGACTTGTCAATTAATTGTGCTACGGTAGGATTATAATCAGCAGCCTTAAATGATTTAACATCTTCGTTAAACCCTAAATCTACAAGATTTTCTGGAGTAAAATCTACTTTATTGTTGTCAAAATCTGTGCGTACAGGAGATACGTATATGTCTGTTTGAGCCTCTTGATTTCTCGCAACTCTTTCTTCTCGTAACCCTCTTTCTTTTTCTGCTTGACCTTGTTGTTCAGCAGCCACCCTTGTAATTTTTTTAGCCGCAATGTCCAAGGCTCCTACTGGGCCACCAAGTAATGCTCCACCAACACCAGAGGCTATATACTCTCTGGTAGCTTCGGGGCCACTAAGTTCAGCTCCAGCACCAAAACGACTTATCATGTTTTGTATAACTTCTTGCCCTCCTTCAATCGTAGCTCCTCTCAATGTACCGAGAGTAAAGGAGTCACTATCAAGTAACCTACCAAGAGCGGGCAGCATACCTCGAGATTGTGCAGTCTCTACTATTTCTTCCCCAACTTTTTGTTGAGCAGCTTTTCCATTTTGTCCTAATAAGCTTTGTAGTCTTGGGAAAGCAGCTAAAGTAACTCTATCTAAAGCACCTGAAGCAAAACTAGAACCTAAGATTTTTGCAGTATCGGGATCAATCGGACTTTCACCTTTATCTACACCCTCTTGAGATAATCTAGCCTGTCTTCCTGCAATCTCAGGGGTATACTGTGCGGCTGCAAGAGTACTAAATACACCAGCACCAAGAAGAGGCGTACCAAAAAAACTAGCTATGCCGCCACCTATGGTGGGTAAAGCCATTTGCCCTAAACTACCACCTAATAATTCTTTAAAAAACTGACCGCCTTTACCTACTCTTTCTAAAGCTGTACCTTCACCAATATCATAAAAATCTTGATATTTATACTCAGGGTCAGTATCTTCTATTAAAGCTTTTCTTGTTTCAGCAGAAGGGTCAGCTAAATATCGCAATGCTTCTGGAAGACCGCCGATAGTTTGCAGACCTTCTCCTAATGCACCTGCAAATCCAGCTTGTTCTTTTTCTTTAGGGCCAATACCTCCAAGAATGTCATCGGGTAACGCATCATAGTATGCGTTATAAACTTCATCATCAGAAGTTCCCTCTGGAAACGTGAGTTCTCTGCCACTCGGTAAAGTTATAAACCTCTCAGTAGCCATGTTATTTACCTAGTTTCTCTGGTTCCTATTTGTGGTGTTCCTCCTACACCTTGTGTTGCCCCACTTATTATTACACCAGCCATTTTCATAGCTTGTTCTTCATCTAAATTAGGCATCAAATCTACTAAGACATCAAGAAAACCTTTTTGAGCAGCCAAAAAGTCTTTTTGAGTCATTGCACCAGAATTTTTATTAGCCATAGCTTGATAGTATTTACCTAGTTCTCTCCTATAAAGTTCGGTGCTCATAGCTTTCCGTGCTTCATTTCTTAACTGTTCTTCTTTTGCAGCTATATCTACATTTACTTTTTGAACATCAAGTTTACGCTTCTCAAGATCTCTTTCAGCAGCTAGGATTTCTTTTACATTACCCTTTTGTTCAGCATCTAATCTTCTCTTTTCTGCTAACTCTAAATCTTCAAAGGCTCTCTCTGCTTTTCTCTCTGCTCCTTTTTCAAGAGCTAAACTCTTAGTATACGCACCTATACCTTTAGCAAGTGTTTGGCCGAGACTCATTCTTTTATCTGCTAAACCAGCTTCTGTAAGTGCACTTATACCTGCAAGTTGAGCTAATTCTTTATCTTTTGCTAATCTTTCTCTACCTTTTGCCAATACTTCTTCACTAAGATTACCGATACCTAATTTCTGTTCTAAGGCTTGTTTTTTAGCAAGATAATCTTGATCTTCCGGTACTGGTAATCTATCCAACTTAATACTTTGAAGAGCAGCTCTTGTTTGATCGGGAGCTAAAGAACCTATACCTTTTGTAACTTCTTTATCTAATTTTTCTGGCCCTACAGTTATTTCGCCACGTTCAATAGCCCTGTCGATTGCACCTGTATCAGATCTATCTGGGAAATATTCTGCTGCTTTAGGGTCTTCTTGTTTTCGTTTATATTCTTTATCAGCTTGTTCAAACTTATAATCTTGTAATTTTTTTAAATTTTCGGAAGATAATCTTTTATCCACGAATACCTTATCAAAAACATCTTGTAAATCAAGTAAAGAAGGTCTGAGTCCTCTGGACTTATATGTTGGTAGGTCTGGGAGAGATGCCTCAAAATCTTCAGCCGCAGTTGTAGGATCTAAACCTAATTGCTCCGCTAATTTTTCATCCCGCCGTGCCATTTCTTCTCGAGCTAATCTTTTTGCTTTATCAGCAGGAGATTCAACGTATCCTCGTTCGTTATACCCCTCAACCACACCACCAGAAGCCATCATTTTAGATGGTGGGGGTGGCATACCTTGTTCCATTTGGTTGACTATATTTGATAGACCTACATTTTCATCTTCAGCTAATCTTCTACGCATATCAGCAAAAGCTAACTGTTGCATGTTTTGATCTGCGACAGTTTTAGGCATACCTGCTTTAGCAGCACCATCCATGAGCTGTGCTCTGTTCCGTCTATCTATTTCTAGTCCTACTAACGTGCCAACAGGAAAGGGTTGACCTTTAAGTTGAGCTAGACGTTCAGGTGGAAAAGAATTTGGATCTCTGAGAGCTATTCGTAATTTTTCTAAATCCTGAGTTTTAAATGTGTTTGTACTAGGAACTGGTTTCATTGCTTGTGCTTGCGGTGGAACCATCCGTGGTTGTTGTCCTTGCATCATTATTGTTTACCCTCCACCTTGAGATAATCTATATAAAGCTAAAGCATTTATTCCGGTTTGTGCAATGTCTTGATACGGTGCTACTGCTGGTCTATACATGGCAGTGCCTCCAGTTGATGCTAAATTGCCAGAACCTCGCAAAAGATCTGATAGAAATCCAAGTCTTGTAAACGGTGCTCTTTCTTCTGTTAAGAAATCTTCGTACCCTTGGGTCAAAAGTGCTTGTTCATCTGCTCGTTGTTGTGCTCCAATTTGCTCTTGTAGGCCAAACAACCCAAGACGTGATTCTAAATCTTGTTGATCTAACGCTGATAACTGTGAACCCAACCCTGCTATACCTTGAGCTTGAGAAAATCTAGCTGCTCGATCTCTTTCTAATTGAGCCATAGCAGAATCATAGGCTGCTTGCTGACCTGTTGCTTGAATATCTCCTAATTGTTCTCTAAGTTGTCCCTCTCGTAGTCCTTGCATAAGTGCTTGTCTTGAACCACCAAGTGTTCCTTGTGTGGCTGCACCTAAATTAGCACCTAATTGAGTTCTTTGAGCATCTTCAAAAGCTTTACGTTTTTGAACATCCACTACGTTTTGCATGTATGGAGACATATACTGGGAAACAGTATCTCCTGTGAACTCCATTGGTATATCTCTTACACCTGTAATAGCTTCTTGTGTTAATGCTTTTCCTGAAGTAAATCCTTCTAGTGGCTGCATACCCAGTATGTTTGTTCTAGCTGTTAGCTGAGCCGCTGTAGGGCCAGCGATTCGTTGTCCACCATAGACAGCTTGTTCAGGTGCCTCAAACTCACCTGTTGGTTTACCTTCATCATCTAATACTGGATTACCTAAAGTTAATGCTGAAGCCTGACCTAGCAGGTTCTCCATGTAAGGTTGTGCATACTCCGGTATCGTAGTTTGACTTACACTGCTTGGTTGACTGCCTCCGCCTCCCTTAGCCATTATAGTATCCTTTCAACAGTATTATAAATTTTCTTAAACCCAACTTTTGATTCGTAAAGCCGAGTGGCAGAATCTGAAGCAGAGGCATGGCATCTGGTAGCCCCCGCTTGTTTTAGTAAAAGTGCTAATTTTTTCCAATTATCTTCATTTGTAATCATTTTTCCACCCATAGCTGTTACATACGCTAGTCTATAATTTGGATAATTAATAAAATTTACAGTGGCTGCTCCTGCAATTTTATTTGTATCTTTATCTAAAGCAATATACAAAGATTGAAGTCCTGCAACAACATGAGCTTTCACATGGTCTATATTGAACTCACCAGCAGATTTTTCCAAAGTTGCTTTCAAATAGTCCTCAACGTGCCGCCATACTATATGCACAGTGTTTAATGGAACAAGCTCCACTATCATGTAAGTAAAAACCTATCTGCGTTCATATCTTCACCTTTATCTGCTTTTCTTCTTGCAGCATGTATTCTATTCATCATTTCAGTTAATTTTCTTGCTCCTGCTTCACTAGAACCATTACCTATTTCTGCAACACCTCTAGCATCAATTACATATTCTCCATCTGATAAAGCTGCAGGTCGTTCTCCTTGATTCACTGTTGCAGGAATAGAATCACTGACTCCATCACCAGCACCTCGTAAGAACCTACTCGGCGATCCACCTGTATTTAAATTGACAATACCACCATCTCGTCTATTAAGTCTATACGGAGGTAGAGCAGTAAACTTTGGATTAAAATACCGTCTTTGTCCTTCTGCATAAGTAGGAGTTCCCCCTCTTTCTGCACCTGTTGGGTTAGCATCAAATCTAAACGGTCTTATTGTTGCTGGTGTCTGTCGAACATTAAACTCTGGCTCTTGAAAAGCATATGGAGCAACAGACGCTAACCCTGCTTTTACTAAGTCTCCTGTTGGAGCTTGACCTAACTGCTCAAAACTAAAATTCTGTAAAGCTTGTGAATACGTTGGATCTATCATTCGTCCTTGTAACCCAGACCCTATACCTGTACCTGTTCCAGCTTGTGCTAAATTAGCCTGTTGTGTTATAGCACCTTGACCTGCATATGGGTTAAATGATGCGGGAGCTGTGCCTGTGCCCATCAAAGTAGTTACTTGATTTGCTTGTGCTAAGTCTGGTGTTACAACTTGTGCAGCTCCTTGATAACTATCTGCTGCTAATTTTGCTGCATCACTAGCGGCAGTTCCCGTGGTTAAAGAGGGGGCAGTAGCTCCGATTGATGTAGTTGGAGGAGGTGTAGCAGCAGGTGCTGCTATTTGCTCTCCGGGGCCGGGAACTCCTCCCGCTCCTGCTAAACTAGCTCCACCGTATGCACCAAGTCCAGCAGATAATCCTTTTTGTATATCTCCAGTAAGCACAGTAGTTCCTCCACCTACAGCTAAAGCCGCTGCGGCTGGCCCCATAACCGGAGCTAAAGCAAAACCTGCAACAGCAGGTAAAATAGCATCTAAGAATCCTGCCTCTGGTAGTCCAGTGCTAGGGTTAGTTGTTAAACTACCTCCAAAGTTGTTAGCTAGAGTTTGTAAACCCCCAACTTCGTTTGGAGTCATATGCACAAGCATGGTATCATTACCACGACCTTGTGATTGTATTGCTTGGGCTAAAGATTGCATACTCATAAATTATCCTAAGATATGGTTACTGTTACAGTCCCTACTGACATTGTGCCACTAAGCCCAGCGGTTACAAAGTGATCCCCCGGTAACTTGATTCTAACATTTCTGTCTTGTCTATATAAACTATAACTTGGCAAATTTGTAGGGTCTGTTGTTAATTCTGATAATACTAAGCCTTCTAAATGCAGTGGATTCTCAGAATCCAACTGTCCAAAATAAATATTAAGTAGTTTTATTAAAGTATCAAAGTACCTCTCATTATATACCGTTGGAGGTAATGGTAAAACAGGTGATTTAAAAGAACGCATTGCCATTATCTTCTCCCGTCCGGCTTTCCATCTACACGAGGCGAACCTAGTTTCCAAAATGTGCCCTGTGAAGTGGATTCTATTTTAAATCCTATTTGTCTGGCTCTGGCTCTCATAAACACTTGATTTGTATAGTTATTTACAGACGTTTGTACCACCCTTTGTTCTGCTTCATCAGAGTGTACAGCTCCATTAAAGTCTCTTGGTAACACAGACAGCAATGCTGTTGGTTGTGAGGTGGTAGAAGTCTTAAAATCTATGTCAGGAATAATACGTTTTATCAACGTAAATTTGTCCCCATCTGCAATATCTATATCAGAAGAAATTATAAAAGATGATAATGCAGAACCATCTGCATCATTTCCTAATTCATGGTTAAATAAAAATGACTCCCCAGTAGCTTGTGGATATCTTCTCAAACTAGAATCTAACCACGCTGATCTTTGTATACTTCCGTAAAACCATATGTTGTCTTTGTAGTTATATGTGATGTAAGAATCGTTGATATTACTATCTTGAGAAGGATAGAACCACCAAATCTCATTTTGTGATTCTACAGCTCCAGCGTATACATAAGCTAACGCATCAAAGTTTAAATTATCAAATACATGATCTCTCAAAGTGCAAGGTAATGTATCCACTCTACCATTGTATATATAGAACTTATCAGTGCCCATCCAGTAAGTAACACCCTCAACACTAATTGGCGATCTAGCAGAAGCTATAGAGATGTGTGGGTCTAACTCTTGTAATCCAAATACGTCAAAAGTTCCTAAAAATTGTAATGAGTGTAGACTAGAATCGGTAAATACTAATATCTCTTGACGTGTGCTTATTGCGGATACAATTCTTGATCCGCTACTCACTCTAATAAACCCAGCACTTTTTGCATCGTCTGCAGGATCAAAATTATATGGTTCGTTTTGACTTGCAAATCTTATAAGTAAAGGATCAAAGTCGCCTGTATCTTCAGTAGGTGTGCCTCCAGCATACGCAGAAGCTCCAAACGCTAACAAGTGTCTATCTTTTTGAGACACCAATATTTGTCCTACTTCAGCAGGTACGTTTTTCGGTGTAACAGAACTCCCCGCAAAACTAGTTATGCTGGATAATTTAACTGCTCTTGTGCCTAACGCATCGCTGGGGTTGGTAACTGTGCCTCTTGACCAATAATATAAAGCTCCCTTTCCATCTGTGTTTACGTTGGCAAATAGATCATTATCAAAATTATCAAAAAACCAAACTGTAAGTGGTAAACTTATGGGTTGTAATGAACCTTCACCCCAACCTCCACTGTTCCAATTATCTGTTCCCCAACCATAACCTAAAGTAAGAGTACCATTTCCAGCATCTACTTCATAAGTAGCAATTGCACTTGAACCACCATTTCCTGTGTCGGAAGAATTAGCAGTGGCAGTAGCAGTAAACGAATAATTGTTGGTATCTATTTTTGTTATTTCATAATTTTGATTTAAAACATCTGCTGTAATTAAACCACCTAAAGCCGTAGCTCCAGAAAATGTTACAAAATCTCCAGTGTCTGCACCATGAGATGCATCTGTAGCTACGATAACAGTAGAACCCGCTGTGGCATCAAACGTAACATCCCCTGCACCAGTGGTTGCTCTTATAGGTGTTATGTCGTTTAAGTTAGTACCAACTTCTATATATAACTTACTATTTGTTCCTATAGCTAAAAAATTGTCATTAAATGATGTTACCCAATTAAATAATCCTCTACACGTGCCAGATAAAGAAGTTACAGAATGTTTTTGCCACCCTTTTAATTTTTCAGGGTAACCATCTAAAAATCTTACTTTATCACATTCAAACCACCCACCTTCGTTAGAGTAGTTGGTTAGGTTTCTATTTATTCCCGGTTTAAATTGTAGTTTTGTTAAAGGCATTTTAGTTAGACTCTAGTTGTTGTATTCTTGCTTCTAAAGCATTTACTTTATTAGATAGCTCTTGTATTGCTTTCATCATAGGAGCTATAAACTCTTCGTATCTTAACATTTGTGTTGAATTTGAATCGCCGGGATCTGTTAAACACCACCCTGCAAAAGTAGACTTATCAATATTTTGATTGTATAAAGTTTGTTCAACTTCTTGAGCAATTAATCCATGGTGAAATCTAACTCCTGCAGTAACTCCATACGTGGGCATGTAATTTGGAGTATCATCAACTCCAGTTATGTACCCTCCACCTTGATTAACTTTATATCTGCGAGGTTGTAACTGATTTATAAAATCTAAACCTAATTCAGAATCTGTAATACTGTTCTTTAATCTTCTATCAGATGATGTAGTTACACCATTGGCTGCAAACACATCATTGAATCTTTTAGAGCTAGAGCCTAGATCATTTGTGTTATCAACAAAAGGAACAACACTAGTTGTAACTAGAACATCAGCGTTTCCACCATTATTTCGCACCGCTAAAGGTGTTATTGCGTTGTTAGTTTCTCCAGCCTTATATACGTGTAGATTACATTGATTCACACCAGCAGAATCGTTTCTTGTAGCAGTAATTCCTGTTTCTTCTCTAGCTGCATTAAACGCCCCTACTGCATCAAAACCTACGTAAGTAGTATCTTTTGAAAGTAGGTAACTCTGTATTGCTTGCATACCTCCGTTTGCTACGGTGGGTTGAGTGTTACCTGCAGCAGTATATCCACCAACATTTGTCCTAACAACATTGGACAAAGCAGCAGACTGAAAAGACGCACTAATAAACTTATCACCATCACTCGTTAATACATTACCAGTTGGCCCAGCAGAAGCTATAGTAAAAGCTGTACCTGCTGAGTTCATAACCATTACTCCACCAGCTTCAGCAGATACTAACCCTGTGCCTCCAGAAGATACAGGTAAAGCCGTGCTTAATGTTAAAGAATCTAATGTGCTTATTGTAGGTAAAGCAGTTGCTCCGTTTAAATAAATAGCATTTGTTTTACCTACTGGTATTTGTAAAGGTGTAACCTGAGTTGACGTTTTAACATTAATAGTATGTTGTAATGAGTTTTTTATTACATACTCTTTATCTAAAGAAGCGGGTAAAGTTAATGTAAATGTTGCCGCAGCAGTACCAGTGGACGTTCCTGTCAACTCTAAAAAATGATTTCTAAAATCTTGTGTAGATGTATTATCAGCAGGTGCTGTTAATGTATGACTGTTTGTGCTAGATATACTTATCTGTTTAAAACCACCTACAGAAGATACTAAATTATTAAAGTTAGAATTTGTAATAGTGCCCCACGTACCTGACTCGGTTCCGTTGTCAATGTTACTTATCTTAAAATCGTTTGGGAATGTTTGACTCATATTTAATCCTTAATTTCTGTCCAGTTAGGAGTTTGATCTTGATCTATTTCTCCCCATACAAGAGAAGAAGTAATTTCTGATGATCCAATCAAACTAGTTACAAATACACTAATATCTACAGGCACTAAAACATCATTTACTATTCCAGTTGCAGACACACCCGTAGGAGATAAATTTTGATCTATTATAAAAGATACAGTTCCTACCACGCCTGTAGCAGAAGCTCCGGTAGGAACTATTTCTGCGTTAGGATCTGTACCCTCTGCAGAATAAGGTACTTCAGAATAAGAACTATTTCCAAACATATTTTAATATGACCAGACCGTAGGTCTTGGTCGCTCCTTTGTATTTTTTAGTGTATCTAAATGAATAAATCTCCCTGAACCTTTTTGTTGTATTCCTATACCTGTAAATCCTTTAGTTAAAGCTAAACTTAATAAATCAAAAGCATCTTCTCTCGACACTGCTATATCCGCAGCTTGTCCTGTTGTATGTGCTCCCGGAGTTTTTTTCTTTCTTTCAATGGGATGGCTAGTGTGTCTATATCCTGATGTAATTTTCATAGGTTTACCAAAAGCCAACCTTAAGTCGTTGAGTTTTTCTATAAACTCAGGATTCATATCACACTGCCCAGTGTGACTACATTTAAATTCATACATTGAAAAATAAGTGCTTGTATTCCAATCCATCATTTCTTCATTAACCCCTTTATCTCTTCTGTTTTATCTTTACTGCCTACCGAACTACCAAAATAATATGAACACACCAAACCAACTAAAGTTGTTAAATTACCTAATAAAAAAATTAGAATATCTTTATTAGCAGGTGTTACCTCAAGAAATAAGATAACAGCAAATAAGGCAAAAGCAAGACCCACAATTCCAAGTGCGAGTAAGCTGGTAATAATTTTATTTAACCAAGGACTATGCTCACTAGTGCTGATAGCCATTTCACGCTGTCTAGCACTGTCTTTGTCAGCAAACTCGGCTTCCATTTTCTTAAGGCTCCCATCTTGCTCCATCTTCTTTAACTGCTGAAGAGCCTTTTGTTTAGCTTGTGGATCGGGAATCAACTTATCTACAAGTTTCTCGCCTATTGGTAATAACCCTGATATTAAATTAAGCATATTCTTCCTTTATTAATGTACTTCATTACCCCAAACATCCCAACCTTTTGTTTTTTGTCTTGCAAATAATTCAATGCGAGGTAGATTACCGCACAGCTTAACAATGTGGTCTTTTACCACATCAGGTTTTTTACTATGCTTTTCTATTGGAGTATCAACCACACTTAAAATGCTTGCATCAATTCTTCGTGGTTTACCTTTTGTTGCTAATAAACATAATTCAGAATTAGATCTCGTCCAATTACCCATACCCATAAACCAACTATCTTTGATTTTATTTTTCTTTACCCATGTAAATCCGCAAGTTTTATATTTAAAACCCCATGAATTTATGACCTCAAAAGCATTTGGAAGCTGGGGCATAGTAACCCACATAAACAAAATGCAGTTATCATCAGAAATATCTT
This sequence comes from uncultured Flavobacteriales bacterium, assembly GCA_963991165.1. Lineage (GTDB taxonomy): Bacteria > Bacteroidota > Bacteroidia > Flavobacteriales > UBA7312. The sequence continues at coordinate 26,473 of CAXDOW010000003.1, forward strand.
GAACAGGCAAATTACAAATCCAATCCTGTTCTTGTACTTTATACTTAAAACTTGCTCCTCTTTTACCCGCAGACGCTCTATCACGGTACGACCACGGAGGGTCAGCATAAATTATGTTATATTTTTTATTAGGTAAAATCACTTACTTGCTTCCATAATTGCTGTCCATAAAAAATGACATAACCATATTAAAATTAGTACGAGGGTTCCAATTGCCACACCCATTTTGGTGTTATATAAGAAAGCCTTCCTTCTTCGCATCTGATTATATATTTGAGCTTTGCGTTTGGCTTTGACCTCCCTACGTATCTTAATGAAGGCTCTATAGCCGTAAGGCCCATCCATGCCAAGGTGGTGAAGTTTTCCCCATGTAAATTCATGCTTGATTGCGTCTTCCATCTCTTTAATTTTTTTCTTTGCAATAAGTTCATCAAATGCTTCTGCTGTTTCGCTTTTGTCCCAAGTTAATTTTTGCCATAAAGTCGGTTTCTTAAATTTTCTCTCTTGCCCCATCCACTCCTGTAAATCAGAAACGTGTCCACTCCAAGTAGATAGCTGTTTAAAAATGTCTTCTAAATCTCTCCCTACTTGAATAGCTTTCTTGACTCCGTTGAAAGCTAAATTTGCGGCGGATAATGCTGTAAGTGGATCTATCAACACTATACTCCACTAGCAGAACTTCCATCTAAACTTATGCTAGGCCAATCACTCCATGTTCTTGGGTCTGCACTACCTATCGTAGCAGGGACATTTCTTAACGCTTGTCTATAACTAGCCATAGCACTAGGCATAGCTGTTCCTGTTTCTGCTTTTCTAATTGCAGCCCAATCTGTCTTTTCTAACATAGTATCTCTTTGAGAACGTATTTTAGACATGGCATTTTTCTTAGCTGAAGTTATTTCATCAGCAGTCATGTCTGTTTTTTCTACAGTAAATACATATGTGCCTGATACATACGGTGTAGCACCTGTTAGTCGTTCCGTTAAAACATTGTAAGGTTTATGCTTGTTTATTTTTTTGTAGCCTCTAAGAGCTAACTGTTCATCGGTAGGTACACTACGAAATACTTTTGTGTAATGTACTATTTCACCGACAACATTTCCATCTACTTTTGCAATATACATTTTATCTCCTATCTATTAGCAAAGGCTTTTGTTGGGACTGTAAAGTTTGAAGTGTATTTAGCAGCACCTTTAATTATTCTAATTTCATCCATGTATCCCCCTTGAAAGAATCTATTAAAACTAGGGCCGATACCTCCAATTTGCAAACCATTAGAAGCATGATGAAAGTCAGTAGTACTATTTACTACTGCTCCTTGTTGTGTACCATCAACAAAAATACGAATATCATTTGATGAGTCCCTAGTAACAGCTAAGTGATACCATTGGTTAATATTATGTGACCATGCTCTTTCTATAACTGCACCACTACCTTGAGCAAGTTCTAATTCACCTGCATATATTTGAAAATACCAACCCGGACTATCATTCCCAAGAAATCCTTGTGTGCCATTAGTAGAAGTTAAATATACAAAAAACTCTACTGTAAACTCACCCGTTCCTAATTGGTGATACTTATGATAAGCAATTTCAATTTGATCTCCCGCTGAAGGGCTAGAAGGAAAGAAAATACTTCCAGTACCAAATTTCTTTTGTATAGTTGAGATTCTTACACCACCTTCTGTCTCAAGGTTGCTTCTCATTGTGTGGTCAATGATACCTGCGTTGTCAAAATTAAGTTGAACATAAGTATCTGAATCAAGAGTAGTTAGTGCAGTAGGAACTGATTTTGTTGTTGAGCCTGAACCTATATTATATTGTACGTTTGCGACATAACCATATGCAGAACCACTACCAGAACTATCATAAGTGCTTATATGAAGTGGTGCAGTTGCTATTGTAAAATCTGTATTCCAAGTAGTTCCATTGCCCGCAGAAGCAACTCCATTCACGAAAGCATATACCGCATTACTAACACGGCTTAAATATATGTGATTCCATGAATTAGCTTTAACTGTTCCTAAATTGTGGTTATTAAAAACATTCCAACCACCTCCAGTACTACTACTATAAAGTCTGACATCTAAACTAACAATATAAATTAATATAGGGCCAAAACTACTATTGTTATGGCTAGTATTAAATACATAACCATTATTACTGCTACCTATTGGATAATACCAAAACTCAACTTCAAAATTATTGGTACCTAGAGGTTGTTTTGCATCAGTTAATACTAATCCATCAGTTGAGCCATCAAAATAAGCACTACCGCCTACTACATCTTTACTATATGACCTAGATGGTGCAAAGGGTGAGAATGGTTGTACACTTTGGCCACTTCCTATTGTAAGTGTGTATGGGCTAGATGAGTTGTCTATAAATCTATTTGATTGACAAGTTAATAGAGAAGTACCTGTTACTGCTGTTAAGGGAGTGGTAGGTACTGATATTGATGTGTTAGTAGTTCCATAAACATCATAGCCTTTTACTATTCTAATATTTGATATATAGCCATCTACTTCTCCAGTAGTGCTATTATAAGAACCAATATAAAAAGTACCACTTGAATTTCCATACGATGTTGATTGCCCTGTAGCTAAAGCACTTATTCTAGTTCCATCTAACCACAAAGCTACTTGATTTGAAGCATCTCTGGCAACAGCAATATGATGCCATTTATTTTTTGAGATACTATTATTAGTTGTATTAACTATGTTTCCATTATAATACCAACCAACATAGTTATTACTAGATTGTAAATAAAGCTGTGTTACATAACTTCCATTAGAAGGAAAAGTAAGAATACTTGGATGAGGCCCACCATCAGTTGTTAAACTATTTAAATAAACCCAACATTCTACTGTAAACACTCCACTTAATTGTAAAGCAGCCGTAGATGTAAGACTCATAGTAGTATCATTCACAGTAAACAAATTACTCCAATAACCTTCTTCTAAACTAAACGGGCTAAATGTACCCACGTTAGAATCACCAATACGAGTAACCCGATGATTATATTTAGAGTCATCTACAAATCCTACGTTACGAACTGCTCCTGAGTATTGGCATGTAAGTATTTTAGTATTTGAATCAGCAGATATCGTGGATGTTGAAGGTGTAAAATTCGATGTGTATTTTGCTGTGCCTTTTATGATATGTACATCTGCTATGTACCCAAAGAAAGAATTAGTATAAATCTCTTCAGCAATATCTAGATGAAAAACCGTACTATAATTATAACTATCAGACCATGTTGTCACTTGTACACCATTAATATACATTCTAGCTGTACCTGACTCTCTAGTAACTGCTAAATGATTCCAAGCATTAGGTGTTACTATATATGGACTAGAATTTGCAACTGCTGTTCCACCTGTATGCCAATGAAGTTGATTAGCAGTAGTACCAAAATAATGTAATGCCCAATAGGTATTACCGCCACCTTCTCTATTACTTAAAATACCTCTAGCATCTGTTACGCTGCCATTTGGATATACCCAACATTCTACTGTAAAATCTCCAGTTCCAAATGCCCAGTCTGCTGAAGTTGAAGTAGTAAATATTTTGTCTCCAGTTGTTGATCGAGAAGAAGTTGATGTAGTATCTCCATTAAAAAATCCAGAACCTACATTTGCAGTTTTTGTAACTGTGAATGGTATGTAGGCAGATACTTTTGGATTTCCACTTACAGTTAAAGTATGTCTATTAGGTATGATGTCTTTAAATCTATTGCCTTGGCAGGTAATTAATTTTGTTTGTCTTGATAGTAACTCAAATGGTATATATTCATCTATGCTTGGGCTTCCGTTAAAATTACTAAATGTTTTAGCAGTTGTATCAGTATTAAAATCTATAAAACGATTGCCCAAAGATGTTAATATTTGTGTTCCTGATACAGAAGTTAAAGGCGTAGTTGGCACTGTAAAACTACTTCCGCTTGTTAAACCAGAATAAGGAAAAATCGTATTAGACCCACCAGTTACAAGACGAACATTTGAAACATAACCAGTCATTGATTCTGCCCCATTATTTGCACCAACAAAAAAATTATTTGCAGAATTATTAGGGGAGCCACTCATTGTTCCTGTATTTTCTTGTGCTCCATTAAAATAAAATCTAAGTGTTGTGCCGTCTTTAACTCCCATAATGTGATAGTAACCACCGACTACTGGCGTAGTTGATGAGCTAACGGCTGACCAAGACGAACCGTTATAGATTGCAAAAACAAATTTATTAGAAGCTCCTCCAATTCCAGTATGATTATAACCAAGCCAGTAATTAGATTCTCTACCAGTAATTAATACACCAGACCCTAGACTAGCAAAACTAACCCAACACTCTAAAGTTACATAATCGGTTATATTAAATCCTGTGTTTGATGAAAATTCAAAATCTTCACTGCCAGAAAAATAAGTGCTCCAATACCCATGATTAAATGGGCTGAACTCTGTTACACGAGGAGCACTAACTAAAGATATTGGATGAGTATTAGATGATTCATCAACAAAAGATTTAGATTGACAAGTAAGCAATTCAACTTCGGATGCTGTAGCACCTTGTGATGTTGTGGTAAATGGAGATGTACTAGGTGTAAATCCAGAAGTATATAAAGCAGTGCCTTTAACTACTCTAAAGTTAGAAATAGAACCGCCAAAAAATCTACTAAATCCGTTAAGATTTCCAACAAGAAATGGAGTTGAGTTATCATTATTACCACTAAATGAAAGAGTGTCAATTTGAGTGCCATCTAACCAAACGTATAAAGTATTACCATTTCTAGTAACTGCTAAATGATGCCAACTATTTAAACTAAATGTAGCTGTAGAAGTTGTTGAGGTAACATTAGAAACTCCTAAAAGTATGGCACCTGTGGATGTTGTATGAACATAATATCCTGCGTTGCTTGCATACTTTGACCATAAAGTTTGATAATTAGATAAAGCTTTTGTTTGATAAAACCAACATTCAATTGTCCAATCGCCTGTTCCAAAATCTAATGATGTATCATCTGGAATACTTAATACATCATCTGTTCCATCAAACTCAACTGACATTTCTCCTGCTACAGATGGGTCTGTGAATGGGGCTGTTGGGGGAGTAAATGCACTGCCATACACATTTGAACCTTTTACAATTCTAAAGTTAGAAAAATTACCCGTTGGATTATTTCCCTGACCTATATCATTAGCACCAAAATACCAAGTGCCTGTGGTGGTTGAATAATTTGTTGTATCTGTTCCTGTAGCTTTAGAAACTCCATCAATATATAAAACAATATTATTACTTTCACTTCTTTCAATAGCAACATGATGCCAAGTACCGTCTGATATTAAATCTGTACCAGTTGTTATTGTTGAACTTCCAACATATCTTAATGCACCTGCTGTTGAACCTCCATAACCCCCAAATGTAATGTGTAGTGTTCCAACAGAAGCTCTTCCGCTTAATATAAATTTATCATTATTCAAAGGGCCATTAAACCAAAACTCAATAGTAAAAGCTCCTGTACCAAAAGCAAAATCACTATTGTTTGGAAAAGATATATAACCTGTGCCATCAAAACTATTACTCCAATACCCATCAGCATAATAATAAGGACTGAAGTCATTACCATAAGCATTGCCCTGTACTGTAAGAGCATGGGCTGATGTAGAGTTATCTTTAAATGCTTTAAAGTTTGGATCTCCTAATGCAGCAGTATCTCCTGCACCTTCAGAACCATCACCATGAAGAAGTAATGTAGTTTGATTAAAATTAGGATCTGATTCTTCTGCAGCAGCTCCAAGACCATAACCTAGTGGTTTTACACCTGACCCTCCTTTTAATCCTTTGAGTGGCATTAGTAAGTGACCTTTCCAAACTGAGTTTGAGAAGCTAGACAAGTATATTGTGCTGTGCCACTACCCGCATCTGCTCCTCGAGTTATATTAACTAAATAACTATCTATACCATCTGCATTACCTTGCGATGGTGCAGTAGTTCCTCCTTGCCAATGAACAGGTGAAGCCGTGGCTCCATCTATCTTTATAGCTGTTAAATAATAAGCCGTGCTACCCATACTAGATTCAAAAGCAAATGAAGTTGTTTGACCCACTGCTACAGTTGCAGAAAAAGCGGTGCTGACATTTCCTCTAAAATTAAGCTCAAAATTAGCCGCTGCATCATTTGTTCTAAGTTCAACATTGTGACTTAATATGTCAAAGTTAATTGTTCCAGTGGCACTTGTAGTATTTATACTAGTTCGTTCCCTTAAATTATTTTGAAAAGCAACCTGACTAACCATTGTTGATATATCCGCTGTACTTGTTCCTAAAGTTACATCATCAAAAGTTTTATTTGAGATTGTTTGTGTGCCTGTATCAGAAACTAAAGTAGCATCTGAGTTACCTATTGTGCTACCTCCGGGCAATGTTAATGTATTAGTAGCTCCTAAAGAATGATCTGCTGCGGTTATTTTTTGACCGTGTGTATTAACAGCACAATTAAGTTGGACTTGTCCCTCAGTTGAACCAGACCCTTTTATTTCAAATATCTGAGTAGCTGGATCTACCGTAAAATTACCCGATGTGTTTTTAAGATCACCTTCTACATTAAATGTGCCACCAACCGAGCCATTACCCGCAACATCCAAAGTGCCACTAGCTGAAATATCTGTTAAGTTAAATTCACCTGTTACCTGAAACGTGCCACCTACGGAAACATTTCCTGCCACACCTAAAGCACTTGCTAAATTTAATTCATTATTAGAATCTAAGATTACTGCTTTAGGGCCGGGGTACGTAGTAAAAACATTTTTTGATCCTGCTCCCCAATCCACGGCAGCATTAGAATTAGAGGAAGTTATAACTGTAGTTCTAGCTAATGTAGCAGAAGCGTTTAACGTGCCTAAACCTACTTCATAACTGCTGTCATCTGTAATTACATAATAACAAGTATTACTAACTCCTACACCATCTGCAAAAGTTCTAAAACCTGTTACTGCACCTCCTAATGTAAAGTTACCTGTGCCTGTTGTAGAGGAGCTTTCTTTTACTCTGTCTGCTTGTATTAGAGCCATTTAATCCTCCCATTAAGCTATACGTATAATTGCGTTACTAGCGTCTGGAGTAGGAAATATAACCGAAAAAGTTCCAGATGTAGATGATTTATCAGATCCAAAATCTAACACCACAACAGCTTTATCACTTTGAGAACTGTTGTATATCAACGCTCCTCTGGCTGTTATAGTAGAACTTGTAAAAGAAGTATCCACAAAATCTGTAAATGCTGTAGTACCGCCAGATGTGGGTGTTACATTAGTTAAAGTATTACCACCTGCAGAATACCCTGTTCCACTAGCTTCATTTGCTGTTGAGTAAGCAGTTGTGCCCGCACCCAAAGTAGCTGCATTTGTAAACAAAGCTAATTTAAAAGTGTGTCCTGAACTGTTTGTGAAATTATGCGTAGCAGTTAAAAGCTCTACTTTAAAACTGGTACACATTGCTTGTGTAATTGCCATTATGATCTCCTTAATATATCTGCTGCCTCACTATGTCCTCCTCGTATACAGGTTTGAATATCCCTGTCTCTTTGAGATTCCATAGCTTGATTTATATATACTTTTAGGACAAGTTGTAAGTTGTCTTTAAAAAACTTAGCTTGTTCTCTAATTGCAGGAGGAGCAGTTTCTGCAACGGATATTATTTTATTCGTGCATATTTCTGCGATATCATCAGCCGATAATCCACCATAGTTACTGGTTTTTACGATTGGTGATTTTATATCTCCAGTTTTAATATCAAACATTTTACCCTACTCCTACTCTATTTTGTTTAGTTCTGTACGTATCTTGTCTGTTTTTACCTTCACTAAGAACTTTAAGGCCACTTAAAGCTTCGTTATATCTATCCATATAATTCTTAAACACATCTTGCTCACCTTTCATATACACTTGAGCTTCTAATAAAGCACCGTACAAAAGAGCTGAATCGTAGTTATCCCCTAACCATGTATTAGTAGCAGTAACAATAGATTCTGGGTAATAAAAATAATAAAGTTCTACGGTATATCCAGTATCAGGTGTAGGGCCAACTATAAATGTATCTTTATCAAAAAGAGCGTAGTGTGTGGGTCTTCCTGTGGCAGTGGGATCAGGGAAAGCTTCTCTAATAAAATTTACGTCTTTATTCATGAGATAATGATAAATTCCAGAACCGTCTACGACAGCTAGTGAAAAATTAGACAACCAATCAGTAGGAGTTTGTAAATATCTATTATTCTGAGTTACGTTTCCTGTAACAGATTTTCTTAAACTTAGTATTTGCACAGAGTTGTATATTTTTTGTTCAGCTAAATCTATAAATCTGTTTATTTGCTCTGTGCTAGTGTTTGTTGTAGCTCCTCCTAAAGAGTCAGTAAACTCCGTATCTGGAAAGTCATTTTCACAAAAACTTTTTATTGTTTCAAATAATTCAGTGTAATTCACTTATAACTCCTAACTCGTAGTGACAGTGACAGTTCCCACACCGCCAGTGCCTACTAAATCATTTATATCATCTAAATTAAACGCATCACTTAAACCTACGGGATTAAACCCAAATTGATAATTTCTAGCATCTGACTCTGCAAATCTTGATAAATCAGGTCTGGGATTTCGTATGGCTTGTGGATCTTCTACGGGATACAGACCTAATCTGTTCTGCGGATGATCTTTTTCAAAACATGGAGGACATACAAAGATGTTTGTATGTTTACCTCTTATTACTAGAGGCTTAAGTTCCTTGAGTTTATACCTAAATCCACATCTATCACATTCGGCAATAGTGTGTTTTCCAGCGGCATAACGATTTCCCATTTAACCTCCTAAATAAAATTCTCTAGGGACAAATCTAACTGCTGCCTTTTCTCTATCTTCTCCAGATGCAAACAACCATTGTTCTTCGTACGACATCTTTAACATCTCAATCCTCGGAGTTGCTTCTGGTATCTTTAAAGATAAGTAGTACGCTAAACCAGCTACCATACATGGAATCAACCTAAACGGTATGTCTTGAGTTTCTACGCCGTTCCCTGCGTCTTGAATCCTCCTCATTCTCCAATATACAAATGTATATGTGGTAGCCGAATCTGGTACAGGCCACAAATGTATCCGAGGACTTTCGACTCCTGTAGGTGTAGTCGCTCCCGATCTTCTATCTACCCAAACTTGCACAGGTCTTCCTGTGTTGTTTTTACTTGGGATAGAAGCATAAGTGCTAACAGATATTCTGCTAATTGATAAATCTTGTTGAGTTGTGCCTGACCCCGTTCTAATAACGTGGTCTAGTAAATCTATTGTGTCAAGAGGTAGATCATATTCTGAAGTTCCAGAGGTGAGTGCAACAGACCCCTCTTCTATAGTCCATAAATTGACTCCTCTATTTGCCCACTCAATAGTTAATAAATTTAAAGAGCGTCTTGCAGTGGATAAGTCGTAACCTGTGCGTAACTCAGTGCCACACCTAGAATATGCCTCTTCTATCAAATCTATTAAGTTTGGGTTAAAATTAGTAGTTCCGGTTGTAGTCATTTTGCTTTCACACTGTTAATATATTTTCTGTAAACTCCAGCAGCAGATTTTTTACCCATAACTCTAGCTCTTTGTTCCATAGCTATAGCAGCTTGAATTTTGTGGGCTTTTGACCTACCACTATTTCTTATTTTACTTACGCTTTTTACCGCATCCTCTCTAGTAGCAAACTTCAACCCTTTTATTGTACCCTTTGGGTTTTCGTCCGTATAGAGGTCAGAGTGTTTTTTAGACCTTGCGGGTTGACCTTTTTTTCTTGGTATTCTTGGGTTTGAGGATCGTTTTAACATTTGTTGGTTTGCCTCCCGGATTCCCTGCTGCTCGTTTTCTTTGAACAGCAGATTTACGTTGTGCTGCAGTCATAGACTTAGCTTTTGCTCTTGGTACACATTTAGGATAGGCTCTTTTACTGTCTTTAGCAGACTTACGTCCACAGGCTTGGTATTTACCCTTTTTCTTTGGGGCACCTATATCTACCCAATCTCCTTTTGGGCCTTTACCAAACCACTCTTTAAGAGACATTATCTATACCCCCCACCCCTTTTCTTGTACTCACGCACTATGTAGCCTGATGCATAAGCACTTGGAAAAACCTTAAATTTACGCTTAGCTTCAGCTTTTACACGAGCATATAAAGATGGGTTAGTGGGTTTTGCCCCCGCTTTTTTCTTAGAAGTTTTTTTCTTTTTAGCAGCCATTATTTAACCTTTCCACCTCTAGCCATCTTCTTCATAACAGCACCGCCTTTGGACATCTTAACAGCACCGCCTTTAGCCATTTTCTTCATAACGGCTCCGCCCTTGGACATTTTTGTCATAACGGCACCGCCCTTGGACATTTTAACTGCTCCTCCTTTAGACATCTTAACTGCTCCACCTTTGGACATCTTTACAGAGTTACCTTTAGCCATTTTCTTTCTCATCGTAGTTCCTTTCCGTTGTCTAAGTAATGCGAAATCTTTTCCAGTTATTTTACCATCACCATCAGCATCTAGTTTTTTTCTATTGCCAGTAGCAATGTTACTTTTTTTCTTTTCCTTTTTGTTTCCTTTTAGTTGTTTTGACATCTGACTTCTCGAGATCGACATTTTCATCTCCTCTATAAAGATTGTTGAATGTTACGTCCGGATCCATGTATGAATCATCTTGTTCCGCACAATGTGTAAATTGTGTTGGTCTAAAATCAGGAGCACCTTCACCTGTAACCCAGAGGGCAGGAGAAGTAACTCTGACTCTATTGTTAGGTAAAGCGACCATGTTACCCTTCCATTTTCCGTCTGTCAGCACCATAACGTGACTCTGCTTGTGTTGGGCTGGACAGTCTGCGATTTCGCTTTCGGTGTAGTCCACAGTGAAGAGATATCTCGCTGTGTGAAATTCCCCTGCAATTTTTGCAAGCCATGGGCTAGGTTTACACCTGTCAAGGGACACAATTGAGTGGTGGTGCGATGGGCAGTCCCACGGTTGTGCGAGGTGTGTTTCCATTCTTTCAGGCCATTCATCCATTGGGATGTCCCCACACAAGGCTGTGAGAGGCATCCTTGCCCACATTGCTCCTCCATGGGGGTTACTTTCACCTTCCTCTTCTTCACATCCTGTAAAGATGATTTGGAAACTGAGGCATCTGTCGGGCATTGTCGTGACAGCAATCGCCAATCCGTGTATAAACTCCCCGTGATATTTTTGATGTCCATGTGTAAATTCTTTTCTAATCCAAACTTTCGTATAAGGTATGTTACTTATTAAATACGCCACGAATTATTCTCCCTTTTGTTTTTCCTTTTTTAGCGATCCCATCTCTCGGTTTACTTCTAATTAAACCTCCTTTTCTAACCTTTAAAGATTCCACCCCATCTGGGAGTTTCTTTATTGGTTTTTTATCTTTCTTTGGTTTTTCTTCCTTCTTTTCTTCTTCATCATCTGAAAAATATTTTCGATAGAATTCCTCAGCCGCTCTACCTGCACCAAATGCACCCCCCAAAATAACACCCCCTCTTACAATTGGTGCGATAGCAACTTGGGTTGGCTTTTTCTTTGTATCTTTCTCAGCCACTAAACCATTCGACCTTTTGTCTTACCTTTTTTAATAATACCATCAGCACGGCTAGAAGCATTTGATGCTACCTTTTTCTTTTTAACACCACCAGCAGCTCCGCCTTTTGATTGCATGTAACCACCACCTGCTTTTTTATCTTTATCTTTAGGTCTTGTAGTTAATACCCTTGACACTGCTCTAGCTTGTGATCCGGGATCATCACTTTCCATTACAGCATCTTCTAACTCTTTTGCTGTTTTGTTCTCTTTTTTATTTTTGTCATGTTTAGCCATTATTTTCCCCAAAAAAATTGTTGCACCATAATTATAAAAGCAGTTACAGCACTACCTGCACCTGCTGCCCACATCAATGTTTTCCAACCACCTCTAGCTTCTGATAATACCTTATGTATCTCAGCTAGAGATGTTTTAATCTCTTCTATATCAGCTTTCATTTCATCCATATCATCTTGAATGTGATGTATTTCGTTTGCTTGAACAGCTATTTCACTTTCAATAGTTGGTTTTTTCCTACGTCTTCTAGGTTTTGGTTTTGGCTTAGTCTTTGTTAAGATTGCTTCACTCATTAGCATTTCCACCTTTTTCTAGCTTGTCGTAAACGACTGTTTGGATCTTTAGCTGCCTTTGGGAACATTTTCATTTGTCCAGCAGAACGTGCACAAAATGATTTGCGTCTTTTTGCATCTTTTGAACCTTTTTTAACTTTTCCTGTTACAGCAGTTTTTAATTTAGAACCGGGATTAGCTCTGCGATATGCAGCTACTCCTTTTTTAGTCATACCTGCACCCTGCTTAGTCGGGCGAAAATTACCCGACTTCACAGAAGTTTTAATTCCCATTCCTTTTTTTCTTTTAGCCTTCATAAAACAAAGTAACACTAGGTATATTAGTTGTGCTACTAGATGTTACATGAATACCATCACCGAACAAAAGACCTCTACCCGGTACATAAACTGTTTCTGTACCAATTGCACTAGGAGCGGTCAACTCTAATAGTGTAGTTCCTCCGCCTGATCCATTACTAAAAGTCAAATCAGCACTGGCAGCATGAACGTAGTATATGGCTTGTAGTCTTGAACGAGGTGTAACTGTCGCTGAAGAAGACGTAAAAGATAGACTTCTAACATCTGATTCCATCACCTACTCCTTATGAGTCAGTTACATTTAAATTTACGTTCTGTAGATATTTAACGGTTACATCAGCAATACCTTCATCACCATCTACTATACCTGTTGGGTTAAACGTAGCGATGACTGTACGATCACCAGTACCAATATTTATAGAAGCTGTAGCCATTCCTGTGCTTTGTGTTAAAGCAACTGCTTTAGCGTTTGCACTATTTAATAAAGCCGTTGTAGCTCCTGAAAAACCAACAGAAAGAGTGGCTGCTGCAGAATTATTAGAAGCCTCTACAACATTAAATGAAACTTCTGTAATTTTAGAGTTTGCTGGTACGACACCGACTGTTGTTGTAGCGGTTGCCCCAACAATATCTACTACTGCTGATTGAGCCATAATTACAAAACCAGTGTTTGAAGTAGCTCCATCTCTTTTATCGCCCGCTTTGATTGGGCCTGAAAATGTTGTTGTTGCCATTTTTATCTCCGTGTATTAGCACATCGTCACACAATCTCTAATACGTCTGCTAGGTCAGTATGTGTGACTAATTAACCCTAGTTATTTTTTGATAGTTTCTTTAACCCAATTATAAGGTTTTTCAGAATAATCTACCATTGCTTTTGCCATAGCAGCGTTACCGTCTATGACACTTTTTGTTGATTCAGATACTTGCTTTGTCCAAGCATCCCAAAATTTTATAATTATATCCATTTATGTCTCCAAAAATGAGAAGGGGGCACATGGCCCCCACTCGATTAAGATGAACCGGGCGATCCAAACATTCCCAATGGATCAGAAAATCCAAAGGAATATCTCTCACGAGCCTTGTACCGTACATTACCTGTGTCGAAATCTCCATCCATAGATGTAGCCATAGGTGAACGAACAAAGTGCTTAAGACCGTTAGGTATATCTGTTGTTAAGAACCAAGCGTTTGTATCAGTTAAATAGTGGTTTATTGAATAACCTTCAGGTATAGAACCATTATTAGCCAATGCATTAAGATCATTATCAGCAGTACCAACTCTTCCTTGAGTTTCTAATAAACGTGTTGCCACGAATTGTAGTGCTGGAGGAATGATTAACTTTCTTGGTTGTGATGCAATTAATAAACCACGCTCATCTACCCAAGCTGCAATCTGAATTACTGAATCTTCTAAAGATGTTTCATTCAAGTCTGCTCCTGTAGACGGACGGTTACTGTTTGTACCACCACTTACTAATGGATGATCTGTAGCAAACAAAGGCTTGCCATCACCACCTGTAAATGCAGTGTTAAAACCATTATTTAAAGTAGCTGCAGCTTTTACTTGTTTTGTATAAGCCATCGCTCTTGCTAAAGCCTTTGTGTAACGAGAAGAAAGACTATCGTAAAGATTATCTTCCATTGCTTCTTCAGTTACCGCAAAACCCATAGCTATGGTTTCGTGTGAATATCTAGCAGTAAACGCCTCTTGTGCATTATCAAATTCTACAGCAGCACCTTCAGTTTTAACTGGAGCTGCACCAAAGCCAGAAAGCTTTGTTTCCTCTTCAAACGAACGCTCGGAAGTTTCTTGCTCGTATATCTCCTTGTGCTCTTCGCCGTACTTGGCATACTCTAAACCAAACAAAGCATTTAAGCCCGGAAGGAGTTCTTTCAGTAGTTGTGCTCTTGAAATAGCCATTTAAAGTCTCCTTATACGCCTAATGAGTTGTCATACGCATGTACGCCAACATTAAATTTAACAATGAACTCAGGGAAATTATCAGTTTCAGTGCCTTCAACAACATCAATAACTCTCATAGCAAGAGTTTCAGTTGCTGCTAAAGTACCACCGTTAGTATCAATTTTAAGTGATACACCTGAATTACCTGTACTTGTGCTACCTGATGTACTGAAATCTAAAGAACAGTTTTTACCAACAGCACCAGCAAAACCAGATCCATCTGTACCGCTGTTGAATGTTCCCAACGCTGCGTTACCTTGAATCTTATACAACTGTCTTGGATCATCATTAACCAGTATTTTGATTTCTGTAAATCCTGAAGTTGTAGCATTAGCTGGTAAAAATTGCTTGAATAATAGCTGTCCGTTATTATCAACATACCTAGCACCAACCATAACTCCTACAATTCCCGGCGTTCCGTTTGCAGATGTAGCTGCAAGTTCGTTAGCAGTGGGAGTTGAAGATACAGCGGCTGGTAAACCAGCGGCACTTAACACAACTAAATCACCATTAAAAATAGCGGCAGAGTTATTAGCTTTCACATGATAATGTCTAATAGCACCGCCATTGTAGGGTGCACCACCAATCATATTGGTAGGCTTTAACCCAAAGGGGGAAGCAGTAGCTGCCATTTTCTATCTCCTAAATTAATTACCTTTACCGAATGTCGTGGTTGACTTTTTATCTGAATATAAAGGCATCCTCGGATCATTCTCTCGCATAAAATTATTCTCAACAGCAGTGAGCTGTTGACTGGCTTTATCCTCGTAATACTTTTGACGACTATCTGTCATCTCAACAGGTGCTTTACATAACATCAAACCACCTATCTCTACGTTACCGGACTGCTTAGATGAATCATCTAAAGACAGAGCCAACTCCGGATGATCCTCCGCTCTACAAGGTTCCCAACCTTCCCTACGGCGAACAGAAACATTACGGACATCAGACTGTCCATTTATCGCAGTTCTAACCCAACGGAATTTATAGCCGTCCATAGGTTTCGGGTCAGGTAGTTGTTGTGGAGGTGCATAACTCATAGCACGAGATTCTTTTTCTCTCGTTTGAAGTTCTCGATCAACACGATTACCCATTTTATCTTTTCTCCTGTAGTGCAACTTGTTTAGCGTAAACTTCTAAGGGAACGCCTAATTTCCTAGCAATAGCTACTTGACTTTTTGTCAACGTAATTTTTTTACTTGGAGTCGTTCTTGTCGCCGGGGCTACCACCGTTTTTTGTTGTTGGCTAGTAATTTCCTTTTGAGGTTCCTCATCGAACTTCTCTGGAAATACTTGTCTCAGCCGAGAATCTATTTTCTCGTAATATTCATCTGAACGGGGATCAGTCCCGTCCTTTACCAGTTTGGTATGCAGTCCATAAGCAAATGATGTTAATTCATCATCAACCCCAAACCATTTGTTTTTGTCGTACCAAGCCATAGCTTTTTCATCTGGTGGGGCTGGCTGTTGAACAGGTTGATTTAACGGTATCTCTTTTTCTTCTTTTTGTAAAGTATTTTCTGTAGTTTTTTCAACTGTTTTATCGTATTGAGGTACGTACCGCTTCCAATTTTCCAACTCAATGTTTTGTTGAGTTAACTCTGCCATCGCTTGAGATATTTGTTCAGCATCTCCTGATTCTTGTGCGGCAACTAAATTTTTCTTAGCCATGGCAATAGAAGCTTCTGCTTTTTGTTTGGATTGCTCCATCAAAGTCTTTTCACCATCTGATAATTTTTGTCTTAACGCTTCATTTTCTTGTTTAACTTGTTTTGCGTATTTAATAGCTTCTTGTTGTTCTCTAAATGCTTTTTCTTTTTCTCTGCGTTCATCGTGCCAAGCACGTTTCATCTCATCTATTCGTTTTTGTACTTTTGCGTTATATTCTTTAACTTCATCTTCAGTAGGTTCTTTCGGAGGAGTCTTCATAGACTTACGCCCACGGTCTTCTGCGGGAGTATCATCTACTACTTCTATTTCTAACTCTTCTTTTTTCGCTTCTTTTTTTGGTTCAGTTTCTTCTACAGGAGTACCTTCCTGTTCTACTGCTTCTACTTCAACTTTTTCTTCTTGGTTTTCCATTTCATTCTCCTTACGCACGGGTATATCCACGAGGGTCATCGACAACCGCCTCTATTTGGTCATCATTAATTAATCTAAATTCTTCATTGCGGATATTGAATCTAGTGCCAGAGTAATTTCTCATAATTACAAAATCGCCTTCTTTACACCAAGGCCCATCAGGAAACTTCGACTCATCTTTATAAGCAAGAGGCCCAAGCTTTACTACAAAACCTAAACATGAAGCGATCTCTTCAGCTCTTTTTGTAGAATCTGCTAAAACAATTCCAGCATCTCCCACAGTATCTTCAATCTTTGGTAAAGTAATAAGGATCTTATATCCTGACGGTTGTGGGAGTTTTAACTCTCCAATTTCTTCAGCTAGTTTTTGCGTTTTTTGTTTATCTATCGCACCTATTCTAGTGTTCATGTACTATCCTCTGTTTGTTTCGCAGTTTCAATTACATCAAGGATGTCTCTTTCAGCAAGAGACAGTCCATGAATTACCCCAACCTGAAACCGATAGTCAGGGAAATTTTGTGCACTTCCGGAAGCTAATCCATCAGCGTAATTATTCATATGTTCTCTAAGTTTTTCTACAATTACTTCTTCAAACGATCTAGGCATCTGGCGTTCCTTCCGGTGGGGTTGGTTTTGTATCGTCTTCAGATTCTTGTTGTTGCCTGTCTACAGCATCTCTGGCTATTTCCATACCTATTTTTAACCCTGCAAGCTGTTGATCGGCAGCTTGTTTATCTTTAGCCTTTGCTGCTTCAAGACCAATTCTTGCCCCCTCAGTTTCAGCCTGAGTTGATATTCTTTGCTTTTCAACTTCAATCTGGTCAGCTTTAGCTGCTGAATCCATAAAGTCTTTTGCTTTCTTTCTCTTAATTTCTTCTTGTTTGAGTTGTAAGTCTGCTTGCTTAAGTTGTAGTTCAGCTTGTTGCATTTTAACAATTGGATCTTGTTGTGCTTGTTGAGCTTGTTGTGCTGCAACTTGTTGTTTACTCATACCCAATACAATATCTGAAGCTTTTGCTGCAACTTTAGATAATTCAACTTCCATATCTTTTGGTAGATCTTCTTCTGGAGGCGGTAAAGAAGTACCCATGGCATCTTCAATTTTTTGTCTATATGCAAACGCTAAATGTTCTGCAATATGTGCCTGTAGAGAAGAAGCTATTGCTTTTGCGTTTGGATTCTGTCCTATCATTTGTTGAATCAAAGGATCTTGCATAGCGTTCATGTGAACTTTTATATGTGCTTCGTGATCTTGATATATAAACGCTTTTAAAGGTCGTAACTGTATAGCGTTCATGTTTTCACTTATTGGATTCAACGGTTTTTGGTCATCATCCAACGGAAGTATCTTCTCTACTGCTCTCACGCCTAAAGTTTCTAACATTTGTCTATGTAACTGAGCCATATCATACATCTGAGGAGCAGAAGAAGCTAACTGTAAAACTGCCTGATATTGCACAACTCTTTGCGACATTGTTGACGCATTTGGGTCAGAAACAGGGATAACCTCGACTATATCGTAGTCTTCTCTAGTAGTTACACCTTCAGAATCGTTATATTTCGGGGTATATTCGTAGTTTTTAGGTGCAGATTCACTAATTATTGCGGCTAAAAGCTGAAATTCTGTCTTCATAGCCGCATGAATACGGGCTTGTACTGCTGACATAACCTTTAAACTACGTTCTAACAACGCTAAAGTCGTTCCAACAGGAGTTTCTTTATTAATATCAGATATTTTTAGCTCTGCAACTGCTGCAAGTGATCTTCCTTGCTCTACAATCATATTCATGAGGGCTAAAAGCGTTTGGGAAGGCTCTTTATACGGTAAAAATGTGATATTTTCGTTAATTTTACCCCCCGGAACGTCCACATCTCTAAATTCTCCCGGAGAAATAGGCGTATCATCGCCTTTTATACGTAATCCTCGTGTTTTTAGACCCCCCGGAAGGTTACTTAACGTACCAGAATCCACTAATTGACGTAAAAGTGAGGTTGCTGACTTGGCATGACCTCCAACTAAGTGAATTAAACCATATCCATAAAATCCAAAACCGGGAATATAGATGTAATGGACAAAATGCATACGCTTTTGATAACTTTTATCTTCAGAATCCCAGTTTCTTCTAATAGCTAAAATCTCTCCAGAAGATTTTTCAATAGTTATTACGTATGGAACAGCTATATCATCTTCACTTTTTAATGGGTCGCCTTCAATAACTAAATCAGCATGAACTTCTAACAAAATATAACGATCATCTGCACTGACACTAGCTTCTTCCATATCAGGACGTATTTCAGAATAGTCAGGACTTACTTCTTCCGGCTCTGGTAATTCTACATCTCTATAAAAACCAGCCACCTGTAGTTTTTTTACCTCATTTGCATTTTTACGCATGATGTGTGTATAGCGTTCAGAGGTTTTTAAATCTGATGCACCATATGAAATAACAAAATCCTCTGCTGGCACAAATATAGAGATTTGTCTTTCTAACGCAGGATCGTAATACACTTTTTTAAATGCACTTCCTGCTAAAGCCAAAGACCATAACATCTTTTCATGTTCAGGTCTGTACTCTGCCATTTTTACGGTAAGTTGATAATTCATGTCGTCTTTGACACGTCTCGCAGCTTCTTCTTTTTCCTTAGTAAGTTTACCTATGATTTGTGTTTTAACTGGCCCCTGTGCAGGAAAAGTTTCCATGATTGCATCGGCTTGAAACCTAACAACGGCTTCTGATAAGATGGGATTAAAGACACCACATGCTCCCGTCCAAGGTTCACTCCTGTCTTCAATTTTTAATCCAAGTAATTTAAGACCATCTCTATAAGTTTTTTCCCAATCTTTTCTTGAAGCTTTATCACTTTCAAAACTCGCTATTAAATCTTCAGATATTTGAATTAATTCTTCTTCGCCCAGATATTCAGCCAAGTTTGCTGAAAACTCTTTTATGCCTGTACCTACGTCAGCATCAGGATCAATGATAATTTGCATATCATCTGTGGTTATAGTTACCTGTTCCGGATCTTCTATTTGTATCTGCACATCAGGTTCCATAGCGTTTTCCATGGGCATACCCTCTGGTGCGGAATACAAACTTTTTTCTATACTATTTTTAGCCATGATTTATCCTAGTAATATCCAGCCCGTCTTGGGCTTTTAAAATATGTAATTTCATCGGGTTCGTCAGACGCTAAACGTACAAGCCCGCCTTGTCTAAAACGTAAAAGAGCTTGTGTTGTTGCATCAACTAAGTCGTCATGTTCACCCGCAGGAAAAGAAGCAAACTCTTCCACTACTTCTTCTGCCCATCTGGTTTGTGGGTACCATACCATTCCCGAAGCAAAGAAATCCGTAATCGCATTGACTCTGGTAATCTTGTCATTTCCTCTGGTTGGGGTATAATCTTGTATAGGAATACCCATACTCCTTAATTCATGAATTAGAGGTGAACCTGCTGCTTTAGCCTCTATAATACAACAATCCGGTTCATAGTCTCTATAAAGTTCTAATGCTTTCTGTTTTAAGTCAGGGAACTCTAATCTATCTTTAAATGCATCTAATATAATAATCTGATTATCCTGTGAGTTATCATCTTCATCATCTCGGCGAAAGATACCTAACGTAACACATGCTGAGTAGTCAGCACGTGTGCTTCTTGAATAAGCTGTATCCCAAGACTGGATAATATAATTACAAGCTGGAGGTCTATCTCCTTCCCAAACTTTCCACCACTCTTTTTTAATCATCGCTCCTTCAGCACCTGTCGGCTCTTGCATATATTGAGCTGACCATTTGTGAGCAGGTAATTCATCTTTTAGAGCGGTTAATTCTTTTAAATCCCAAAACTCAGGCCAAAGAGGTTTACCACTTGGCATAATCGCAGGAAACTCTATAACCTCCCATTCTTCTCCACCTCTTTGAACAGAAGCTTTTACAACTTGAGCTGTTAAATCTCTTTTTCCCCAGCGAGTCATCACGATCACAATTGCTCCGCCCGGTTGCAAACGCTGTCTAGGCCCAGAAGAATACCACTCGTACACTTTGTCGTAGATATCAGGATTCACTTCTGCCAAAACAGCTTCTTGCTCAGAATGGGGGTCGTCTATAATAAGTAAGTCCGCACCTTTACCTGTTACAGCTCCCCCCACCCCGATAGCAAAATAGGTACCACCATGACTAGTATTCCACCGACCTGCGGCTTTTGAATCAGATTGAAGTGATACGTTTGGAAAAACCTCTTTATAAATAGGGTTATCCACTAGATTTCTTACTTTTCTACCAAAATCTGTAGCCAATTCTGCCGTATGTGAGGTTTGAATGACTTTTTTATTAGGGAATCTACCTAGATACCACGATGGTAACAAATAACTAGCGAACTCAGACTTAGTATGTCTGGGTGGCATGTTCACAATTAATCTTTTTAGTTCTCCTTTAGCAACTTTCTCAAAAGCTTCTGCCATGATCTTGTGATGTCTGCCATTAATAAACTCAGGCCACATGTGCTTTACATAGTCAAGAAAACTATTTTGTGATTTTGTTTTAATTTTGCGTTTGTTAAGTTCTTCTAAAATCCGCTTTACAGTGTCTTGTTTCTCCACTGGTAAGTTTGGAATTGCTTTTAAGATCTTATCACGCTCTAGTTCTTCTATCATTCCGTAACTTCTTTGACCTCGACATCTATATAATCACCTACTAACTTAAATAATTCTTTTTCTAAATCTTCTGTACTTCTAGTACCGATAGTTATCTCAGTTCGTTCGGCAAACAATCCTACGTCTGCAATCTTACCTATAAGTTCTATGGCACGTATTTGTATTTTAGGATCTGGGTCAGACATGAGTTCTATTAACTTATTAGTAGCAACAGTCCTTAACTGGGCTGCGTCTTTTGCTACCTGCATGTCGTATTCTGTTAGTATCGCTCCGAGCTTGATAGCAGCTCCGGGCTTGAATATTTCTTTTGTTTTTAGTGGTGAATCTTTTTTTAGGATGCTCTGTGCAAAGAGTTCATCTTCTGTATCGACCTCAATCGGCATACCTTTAGCATTTAATGTTAATGCAGTTTGGCAAGCTACTTTAGCTTTCTCATAAGTATCTTTATACTCGTGATTCTTTGTAGGTATCGCCATGTC
This sequence comes from uncultured Flavobacteriales bacterium, assembly GCA_963991165.1. GTDB lineage: Bacteria > Bacteroidota > Bacteroidia > Flavobacteriales > UBA7312. The sequence goes on from CAXDOW010000003.1 coordinate 48,121, forward strand.
CTTGTCAATGTGAAGAAATTCCATGTAACTAAATAATATATAACAAAAAACGGAATATCAACTATTTAATTGACGGGGGGGTCTTTTTGAGAATGTTTTTGATAAATTGTGCAGATTAATATACACATATATGCCCCCCCTCCTGACACAGATGGGGGGGTCGGGTACCCGTGCCCTGCTGCAATGCAGCAAAAAAACAATGCCATACCCCCCAAAAAAAGTTAAAAAAAACTTAAAAAAGTTTTAAATATTGGGAACTTTACATGAAACATACACTCTCATATATACCAACAACAAAAAATAAGGAGCTTTAAAATGAACTACGATCTTTATGAATTAATTAGCATTGTTTTATTAATTGGTTTGTCTGTATTCTCTCTTTACTTTGTTATTAGTGAGATGATGTTTAACAAAGCAGTACAGAAACAGCGAGAGATATTAAGAGAGCATAAGCTACGCAATAGACTAGCAAAGGTAGATCCATTGTTTAGCTTGAAGCAATTACAAAATGCTAATTGGGCACAACGTAATAACAAGCCTACCATTGTGTTAGCCAGAATGAATCAGGCCGACTACAACTGGAGAAGGCAACGTGACTACAACAGCCCACAACTAGAACTATTTAATTAACCAACGGGGGGATTCTCCCCCCACTTTTTAAGGAGGAAGTAAAATGAGTTATTCATACAGACATAGGAAGAAGTTAATCAAAAGAGGTCAATGGCCGTATTTCAGCCCATGGAAAAGAATAAGAGATAGTTGGAAGTTTCCATCGAAGAAATAACCAGCAAGGGAGGCGAAAGTCTCCCTTCTCTTTTTTTAGTTCGAAGAACTGGTATCAGTTTCGACCTCTCCTGTCGTAGCTTCTCTCCTCGTTTGCACGCTGCACTGCAACAAAAAACCTCTAAAAAATATCCAAAAAATAACAGTGTTACATTCAAAAAAAGTTAAAAAAAGTTTTATTTATTTGGAACTTTATATGCAAACTACCGTCCTACTAATACGAGTAACGTATTTTATAGGAGGTCAATACCATGACTGAAAAACTTAGTAGGACTGCAGTGAACACTGCTATTAAAAGTGCCATCTCCGGCGAGATGGGTGTCTCTAAAAGATGGAAGGAAACTGCTAGTATTTGCCTAGCGTATTTCGGGGCAAGTAATAACAATCACTTCCTTCTCGCAAACGCTGGTGTTATGGCTATGCAAAAGCTTAAGGGCTTGCACTCTGCAGAGGAGATCAAAGAGTTTAAAGCGACTCTAAAGTCCCTCCGCACTGATGTTGTCAACATGGCTGAGAGTTTAAAGCACTCGAACCCTAGGTTATGTTGGAAGCGTTTGCTTCAATACATGAAGGACGAATCAGGGCTTGCCCATTTCAAGCAAGCTACTGTTCAACGCACTGATGATAAGAAGTTTTGTACCTTCATTTCGTCAGCCTCAAAACTCAGTGAAGCTATGCCTCAAGAAGTTCAGGATAAATTCCTAGACTTGTATGAGGTAATGGTTAGCCTTGAGTTAATCAAAGAGAAGTAATCACTAACACGTTACTCGTAGGGGGGCGAAAGCCCCCTTTTTTTGTGCCTGAAATTTCCCGACGTTTTCGGGAACTGGTGTCAAATAAAAACTCTCCTGTCTTAGCCTCTCTCCTCATCCCAAAATTTAAAAAAGTAACACTGTTACTTTTTAGAAAAAGCAAAAAAGTTTTAAATATTGGGAACTTTATAGGTGAATATTTGACTAACATATATGTCCAGCAGTTGTGGGCATATTTCACTTAATTTTAACTTTGGAGGTATTACCATGAAAGATCCAAAAAGTAACACTGTTACATCTTATCCTGCTCAACTTAAGAAGTTTTCAGATGCGTTAGTTAAAGCATTTGATGCTGATGCGGCGGTTACTCACACGTGGAGCGAATGTGCTGATGTTGGGTTGGCAACATGGGGTTCGGACAATGAGAATAAGTTCTTATTGGCTAACGTGCCACAGTTGCGTGGTCGTCTTATCGACTCTGGCATTTCGCCTGATGAGATTAAGAGTTGGAAAGAGCGGTTAAAAACTGCTCGGGGTATGGTTGTTGACTACGCAAAGCAACGCAACCATTCCAATCCAAACCTATGCTGGACACGTATGCTTAATTACATGAAGCAACGCAGTGGGTTGTCGCACTTCAAGCAGCTCACGAAAGAGTCTACGCCAACTGATAAGTTCTTAGCAGCTCTGGCACAGATTGCCAAACACCTCGATGATGCTGAACTACGTGATGATACACGTGAAGCCGCTCACGAATTAGTAGGTGCGGCGATGCTCGATGGGCATTTGAAAGATAAAAAGTAACACTGTTACTTTTTCAATACAGGGAGAGTCAAGCGGCTCTCCCTTTTTTTGTCTCTTTTTTGTTACAAAAATAACACTGTTACTTTTTTACTACATTCTAAACCCTGATGGGTCAGGAACTGGTC
>CAXDOW010000004.1:0-41201 GCA_963991165.1 uncultured Flavobacteriales bacterium
ATACGAGATTTCTGCCTGTCTCGTGGGCGCGGAGATGTGTATAAGAGACAGATGTAGGGTGTTAAAACTGGAAATTTTCTAATACTGAGTGCGGCCATGAACACCCCAAGGGAGTCTGCCAACCAGTCAAATACATCCATCGATCTTTCAACGAAAAAGAAGCCCTGACAACATTCTAAGAATAATCCGTAGAGAATAAGAGCCACAATTATAAAACGTTTTTTTTGGTGGTAATATTGTTTAGAAAATAATTTGACAATGAAAAAGAAGGCCATGGCGAAAATCAAAGCGTGTACCAATTTGTCTATTTGAAAGAAATCTAAAAAAGAGCTTTTTGGCAAATCAGAGCCAGGAATGGCATGTAATAGTGCAACTATTATAATCCAAACAGTGGCTAAAAAATAGTACATTATACAATCAAATCTTGGTACTCAGCTGCAGATAATAAGTTGTCGATTTGAGATGTGTCAGATAGTTTGATGCGAATCATCCAACCTTCATTATACGGGTCGGAATTGACTAGTTCAGGGGTATCATCTAGGGTTGTATTATACGCCACAACTTCACCTGAAAGTGGCATAAACAAATCAGAAACCGTTTTGACCGCTTCAACGGTTCCAAAGACTTCTTCTTTGTCAATGGTGTCACCTTCGGTCTCAATTTCAACAAAGACAATATCGCCGAGTTCGCTTTGTGCAAAGTCAGTAATGCCAACAGTGGCTTCATCGCCTTCTATTCTTACCCATTCATGGTCTTTGGTGTATTTTAGTTCAGAGGGTATGTTCATTTTGTCTGTTTTTTTATTGGTACAAAATTACAACTTATTGTTGTAAAAAATATTATTGGGCTAAGGTAAATCGAACGCTAAACCCTCCATTTGTAACCGCCGAAGGGAAACTAGAAGTAACGTAGGGATTGGTCATAACTTTGTCAAAAAATAAGCGAAGGTTAAATCGACTACTAACGACATAATCGGCTGTAAATTTGAGTGAAAACACACTATTTCCTCCTGTTATTTGTTCCACATTCTCTTCTAGTTTTCGAATAACCACTTTATTAGATCTGATGGAAAAATCGAGTTTTAAATCTAAGTCTGAGCTAATTTCACGACGTTTGCCAGCCGCTTTAACGTTAAAGGCAAGTTCTTTTATTCTGTAACCAGTACCAACCACCACCTCGTTGGACGATCGATCTGTCAATTGATTATTACTCAAACCCAAACTTAAAGTTCTTTCCTTTTTAAGTTCAAAACGAGCCATTAAGCTATTCTTAAAGGTCATGTCGATTTTTATAAGTGGATTCAAGCTTTCTCTTAATGAGACTTGGTTAATTTCATATTTATCATAGTAGTTCAGAGTGGCTTCGTTGACCGAGTTTGGCCATTGCTCAAATCCTTCTTCATAATCTAAACTTGTAACATAACTTCCCACACTGTAGGTGGATTTATAGGAATGACTTAAAGAGATGGTGTTTATGAATTTCTTAATCCAGCTAATATTTCTCAATCCATCATAATTTATTCGCCAATTGGGAAGTGGAATGTTGGGGAATTTGCTCAATTTGATAGTCGAAGGGTTTTGACCAGCATAAGCGGCTATGAAAGCCGGTATGAGTACTTCTTGTGATGTACTTTGATATCCAAGAGGGAATTGGGTGCTATCAACAATAGGGTTATCATATGGGTTTTCGTTAGCAAGGCGATTGGCAATAATGAGTCTGTTATTTCTAAAGTCTTGAAAGGTTTGGTTGGAATGGTTAGCAGCATCTGTAATAAAGGCCGTATTCCAGCTGATGAATGAAATACTATGACTGCCATTTTCTACCACATTGAAGGAGTTGTAGTCATTGACTTGATCATCAAATCTAAATATTTCTTGAGAGTTGTTGGTTTTAGTTCTGTTGGCTGTGAGTTCTATCCTTAATCCTTTGATGGGTTCTAGGGTTCCTCTTAGGTTGACTGTTTCGTTGTTGGTCAGTTTAAAAAATTGATTCAGTTGGGTGTTATTGGTCAGCCATCCACCTTGGGAACTCAGCTCTCTAATATCTATGTTTTGGCTTCCTAGTGCAAAAGGAATGCCTGGTGCCATAGACTGCCAGTCTTGTCCAAAGAAATGGGGCTTCTTGTTAAAGCCAGGCATGATAATACCTTGATTTTGACTGTATGAAATAGATATATTTTTGAGTAGCAATGTTGTTCTGAGGATACCATTGACTATTTCTTTAGCAGATATTTTTACAGTATCTTTTGCTTCACTAGGCAATCTAAATACTTCTCGTGAACGGCCTCTTGGTGAAGGTCTGTTATTGGAAGCATTTAACTTCTTTAGAAATGGTACTTTGTTGTAGAGTTGATTAAAATTAAAGGTGGTATTAATTTGTTTGTTATTACTATTTTGAATGGTGTTTCCTAACTCCTGGACGCTTAATGGTGCAGCAAGCCAATCGTAATTTCCAGTGTACTTAGCATTCATATTTATCCAAGACGTAAGAGGAAATTTGTTGAGTGGCAGGTTGTAGGTGGCATTGACAGAATGATGGTATAAGGTAGGTCGTCCGAAGTTGATAATATTATTCCAAATGGAGTCTCTTTTTTGGGTGTAAAGAGGGTCTGAGTTGTTCAGTTCTCCTATTGGCTCATCAATGCTGGCCGTATTTCTAACCTTAAATTCTGTTTTTAGAGTTCGTGTTAAGTCGTACTTTATTGAATAATTTCTGTTCCAAACAAACGATTTGTTATAATATGGCAGCAATAAAAAGTCTGGATTATTGAGATTCCTAAATTGAGTTTTGTTGAAATACCTATCCATATTGCTCTGAAAGGAGATGGATTTAGGAAGGGTATAAAAGTTAAAATCTCGCAGTAGTGCAAAATATTTGTTTTTAAACAGTTTTACCTTTTTAAATGGTTTAACATTTTTTGGTTTTGCACTGTAGTTATAGTTTAGCGACAAGGTCGAATTGACGGTGGTTCGTTCTTTCAGGTTAGGATTTCTGTTAAACGTTTCGTTTCTTGAGTAAGTGGCTGAAAAATTCTCTATGTCGTATAGTTTGCTTTTTTGCCCTACTTTATTGGATTTATTTTTTCTAACGTTAGTAAAGTTTATAGACTTTCGTTTTGTAAAATCCTGAGCCACTTCTTTTAGTGCTTCCTTTTCTTCTTGGGTTTGTAATTCGTCGAGAGATGCTTTGAGAGTTATGTCTGGATCCAAGGGGTTGAATTGAGGGTTTTGTATGGATTCTGAAAAGCCAACGTACATTGGAATTTTAAGATTGGCTTTCTTGCCGAAGAAATTTCCCAAAGCTAATGAGGATGAAAAATCGTATTGGTAAGCGTCGAATTTTTGACGAGAGGTTAAACTTTGTTCAATCGTACCAAAACCGATTGTACTCATGCTACCCGTCAAGTTCACATTAGCAAAATCGGCCAATCGAGCATTGATACGTCCATTGGCTGCAAACCCTCCTCGTTCGTCAAAGTCAGTCAGGCGAAGTTCGTTTAACCATATTTCGCCACATTTGGGCAATCCATCGTCGTTGGTATTAGCGTTTGAAAGTCCTTTTTTGGGATTTTTTATTCCCAACATAATTGTTTTCACTTGACTTAGATTAGGGTTTCCAACTACCGTAATTCGTGGGTTGCTACCCGAAAATGCATCAGACGTACTACTATGAATACCGTCTCTAACTGCCGTATTACGTTCTTTTTTAGCTGTGAGTAATTCTTCAAAAGCCAAGTTTAATTCATTAGCCACTGGCCAAATGAGTTTGTCTTCAGAGCTGGACACATTCCAGGGTGTTAGTTTGAGAGGAATTTCATATTCATAATAGTTATCATTAAAGTCGGTTCCTAATCGAATAAACACAGATAAATCATCGTCTTGCAAGTCCGATTCCGTATCGCCCGATGATTCGGCATGAACGTACATTTTAAGTCGTTTGTAGGTTCTGAAGTCATTATTAAATGTTTTGTAAGCCGCTCTAGAATCCCCATCTTCCAAGTCGCAGACTTTCAACACTAAAGATTGCTCGTTTTGTCTTCTGACATAGGTAGTAGTATTGTCTAACTCTTGCTCAATACCAGGAGGCAAGACATAAGGAACGGGTGTTTTTTCTCCATTTTCTTCAATGTTTACGACCGAGACGTCAAAGGTGGTGTTGGTAGCGTTATCATTGGGCACATACTCTCCTGGATCTTTCAAATCAAAATTGTATCGCCGCCATTCACCTCGCACCAATTCAAGAGTAGCGAATCGTAAGACCAGTGGTTCTTCAAAATCCTTGAGTAACATTCGAATAAAGCGAATGGATTTAAAATCTCTGATGGAGCCAATAATTTTATCAGCTTGTTGAACGGGTACTTTGAACTGATACCATTTTATGGTTCTATCTCCATTAGCGGTTTTGGCGGTCGATTCTTGAATATCTGTGATGTAACTTTGACCTACCTGCATGTTTGGATAGATAGGAATTTCGTAGTGATAATAACTCTCTGATTCGTTGAGGGTATTATCGAAATTTATATCTTCTGTATTTGGTATTGTCGTTGACATGGTAGGAGTAGGATTAGGAATAGCAGAATTGCCATCTACTCCTGAAAAATACTTGTATCGGTTTAAGATAGAGGTGCTAGAAGCATCCAGGTCGCCGCCTAAAAAGTATCTGTAATTATCCGTGGAAGGATCATTAAGGGCAAGAGTATATGCTGAGCTTGTGGTTCCATAAATATCACCCACCTTCTGAATATATGCCGTATCAAAAAAGACTCTTTCATCAACATCTCTGAGGCCGTCTAAGCCGACGTCTTGAAACTCCCTCGACTCGGCATTGACATCAAAGGAGTTGGTTAGCGCAAAAGTGGTGGGCATTCTTCCCCACACACTACTAGTGTCGTCCACATTTTCAAGAACGGTAGAGGTTGGCAATCCATTTTCAAAACTTTTGAAGCCATCTTTTAGAACGTCTTCAGATACATTTCCTAGATGAAGCATGATGGTACCACCCGATTGATTGACAGCGTCTTCGTTGAAGGGATCCATCAGCCAAAATTCTACAAATTCTATATTTTGTGTTTCGAAATCGGTAGTTTCTAATTTTCGCATGATACCCGCCCAACGCTGCTCAGGGTTCAACAGGAGTCCTGAAGTCGTGATGTTTTGATAATCGAAGTTATAAGGTCCACGTTCATTAGGGTCATATTGTATGTTAAAAATAGGAAGATTGGATACTTGCGTGGCATATTCAGGGTCTTTATTGGGGAAAACTTCTTGTTCCAACACTTCTCTCACATTGTGGTCCGACAACTGGCTTAAGTCTTCGGCAATATGATTGGGCGTTGTACTTGAGTTTCTGTAGAATGCTGGATCAATATTATACCAAGAAAGTAAAGCTCTGTTAGCACCAGAATTCAAATTACCCAATCTAGGAGATTGACTTTCCAAAGTAGTTTCTGGAAATAAAATGGGGTCGTTAGGCAAACTTGCCAAAAACCATGCCCCAGGATTTTTGATATCTATACCCGTACTACTGGATTCAAAATCGTCAATATAGGCCGTGCCTTCTTCCCCAATGGCACGTTGATGACCTGGTATGAGGTGTGCAAACTCGCCCTGGGCGGTAAGGGTTGATTTCTCTTTGGTTTCTAACAGAGGGAGAAAGTCCACAATTTTGGTGAGTAAGCTAGACTCTCTTCTATACGTTCCATCCAAACCCCAAATGGTATTCGATATTGGCTCATCGCCAGAGTTTACTTTTGTTGAGTACGGCCGTTCCGTTAAATTTAGGACCGTCCCTCCAAGCAAGAAGTCATCCGAAATGCGATAATCGACATGCGTTCCCAACAAAGTTTTTCGTTGTAGTCCAATGGAATTACTTTCCACCGAAATACGAATAGGAGTTCCTGATAATAAAATCCCTTCGTTAAGAATATTGACTTTTCCCATGGAATAGTTAACGGAGTAATCTTTACCTTCTTCTAAACGCAAGCCACCAGCGGTAACCACCACCGAACCCTGCTCAATGGAGAAAACGCCCAAATAAATTTCAGCTCCTGATTCTGACTGATAACTCCCTTTAATTCTGAATTTATTAAACTCGGGAAATTGTTGGGCTATAGTAAGGGTTGAGTCATATAATTCGTCATAGACATAATTGTTGGCAATGTCATTATTTTCAAATCGGTTCCTTAAAAAATTGCCAAAGGGCTCCAAAACTGGAAAAATGATTTTGCCGTTGGATGTAATGATGTTGATACCGGGTAAAAAATCAAAAACACCATCGGAGCGACTATTTTGTTGAGCATCCAACTGATCTAGACGGAGCAGTTGTATAATGGGTTTGTTGATGAGGTCTTCCTCTGGAATGTAGTTAGTAATGGTTCCATTGTCTCGAGTATTTTCATACACAACGTCAAGATAAAATTCGTTTTGACTAATGTTGAAAGCATTGAGAGAATATATGTTTTTCATCATCAACTCCCAGTTGGGAAGCTGTGGAGAGAAGTTTAGGTTTTTAATCAACTTGACGTATAATGAACTGGGAGAAGCAGGACCATTAGAGCTAAATTCACCCACTTGGTAAAGGTCATTACCTATGCTGTATTGGTAGGCCACGGCCAACACTTCATCTGGGCCAATGGCACTGTTCAAAGAGATATATCCTAGCTGTGGATGAAGGGTGTATTCACTGGGTGATAGGAGGCGTGCTCTTTCCAGTTTTTCGTAGTCTTGTGAGCCCGTAAAATTAGGATATGCACTCGGACTAAATATACTATTAACTTGGTTGATGTTTCTGAGGTTTGTCCCTTCAGACAACATTTGCTGATAGAGCGTATTGTTGTCATTATCAGGGTATGAAAAATCGGGATTATCTGAGAATATGCTCGTGTTATACATATCCTCGTTAGACTCTCCCAAGTCCAAAAAAGCTAAAATATTTCTATTGTTTTCTACCGTTCCTGTTTTGTTGGTAACCCAAACTTCAATTTTAGTAATGTTGACAGCAGAACTGATGAATGGTAAATTTGACATGGCCTCATCGTAGTTCTTTTTAAAATAATGGGAGAGAAAAAAGTGTTTATTAGACTCATATTGATCGGCATAAATATCAAATTCGGTAGTTTGCGCTCCCCCTTCTACGTCTATCACTTTGGAGTTGCTTCGTTGCTGAGAAAAAATGGTAGTTACGGTAGCTCTACCAAATTGTAATTGCGTTTTAAGACCTAATAAGTTCTGACTCCCAGTAATGAGGGTTCCATTTAATGGCAATCCTACATTACCAATTTCTATTTTTTTAATGATTTCGTCTTCTTCCCCTTCATATTCCAGCTTTATCTTATTGTCAAAGTCAAAAATGGCTTCTGTATTGTAATTGGTGTTTAATTGGAGTTTATCGCCAATTTTTCCAATGACATTCATTTGTATTTTTTGTTTAAAGTCAAAACTGGTATTGCTTTGTTCGTCGATAGGCAGGGCGTTGTTTTCTGTTTTGTTGTGTTTAACCGAAAAAATCAATTCAGCAGACCCTTGTGGACGAATGTCAACCGTGCTATTTCCAAAGATTTTATCAAACACTTTACCACCAATATCAATACTCAATGGTCCTTTGTTTTGATTTTCTGAACTTAAGGAGGGGTTGGCTGTTTTTTCTTTCCAGTAATCCTGTAGAGATTGGTTGACTGCATAGTCGTTATATTCCTCAAAAGTAAGATAGGTCGGATTGCTTAGGCGAAAACCATTGTTAGTCTGCTCTACGCTATACAGTTTGCTCTCAGGATTGTATTCAATCGATGGTTGTAAAAAAGTAGGATTAGACAAATAAAAACCACTGGAAGGGGTTTGCAAAGGCGAATCCCAGCTTTCATTACTAGGGATATCGAATATTAAGGAGTCGCTATTGGTTTGAGCCAATGAGCCATGAGCCATAGTCAAAAACAAACAAAAGCAAAGAAATGCCTTGTATAGAATATCCTGAGTGTGAATCACAATAACGATGCCATTTTTCTGAGCGCCAAAAATATTACATTTTTTTAAGCACTTTCTTAACTACTTCTTCTACCTGTTGGCTGGGGTTTTCTTGTAATTCTTTATCGATTACTTTTTCAATACTTCCTTTAGAAAACCCGAGCATTGTTAATGCCGATAACGCTTCTTCTTTAGTAGTATTGTATCCCACATTAGGATTTGTTGAAAGAGTAAGTTTTAAAATTTTATCTTTCAAGTCCAGAATGATACGCTGAGCAGTCTTTCCTCCAATGCCCTTGACACTTTGTAGGAGATTTACGTTATTGGATTGAATGGCCTGTTGAATATCAACTGGCGATAAGGACGATAAAATCATCTGTGCAGTATTGGGGCCAACTCCAGAAACGGAAATTAAATGCCTAAATAATTCTCTTTCGTCCTGACTGGCAAAGCCATAGAGAGTATGAGCATCTTCCTTGATGGAAAGATGAGTGTATAGTTGGCACTGTTCGTCATCGCTTAGCTTTGAAAAAGTTTGAAGAGATATCCGAAGCAAATACCCCACGCCATGGCAATCGATAACGACATAGGATGGGTTTTTCTCTATCAATTTTCCGTGAATATGTGTAATCATTTAAAGTAATTTGTTGATGGCTCAAAAAGTAAACAAAAAAATTCAATTAGAGCTTGTATGGATGCGTCTTATTTTTGACCATAAAAAAACCGGCATAATTGCCGGTTTGATAACTCATTTTTTAAGTTCGGTTTTTTTAATCTACTTATTTATTGACCACTAATCGTTTGATATCTTTGAGGGCGTTGTTAACATAAATGTTGGCAAAATACAATCCATTAGGAGTTCCACTCACATCAAAAATAAGTGTTCCTTCTTTATTATTCACCACTTTGTGTTGTACAGTGTTTCCAAGCATATCCGTTACAACGACTTTGGCCGAATGACCAGTACTTAACTGGTAATTTAATTTGGTTTTAGAAGCTACTGGGTTAGGGTGGAAATTGGAAAACGACGCCTCTGTTTTTAATGCGATAGACGAAGTTCCAGGCACCGAATAATGGACTATGGTACAAGCAGAATCGGATTCGTTACTGGCGTTAAAGGCACAATATTTTATACTAGCTGAAGCTGGGTTAATATCTTTATTGTCGAAGTGTACTTGGAAACTATTCTCATCTACAAAGCCCGCTGTGAACGATTTAGTATGAGGAGAAACATCAACAGAAACGCTATAGCAGGCAACCCAACAAAAATAATTCTCGGTACCAGAGGTAGCAGAGATAACTTCTCTAGAAACCTTAACATCGATGGTGGTGTTAGAAATATTTCTTACTGTAATTTCAGTTCCCAAGTCTCCCAAAAAGGATGTGGAGTTGCTGGAATCGACATTTGTTTCGTGAGCTTCCACCATTAAACTCTGTGAAAATGCATTAAGCGAAGCGATAAAAAGTATAGGTAAAATTAGATTTTTCATATGAGTAAGATTTATAACAAACATACCAAAAAAATAGCCAAATAGATGTTTTTTGACCCAGCAAATTGGCTTGCTTTGAACACATAAGAAACTGAAAAAAATTTCCTGTCATTACTTATTCATATTAGCAGATATTTCCTTAGGTTTAGCGCTCATTTTTCTATTAACCAAACCAAACAACTATGAAAAAACAATTAAAAATTTTTACCATTCTTCTTTTTTCAGTGACTTTTGGCGTTACATACGCTCAATTACCAAATGGAAGCATTGCCCCTGACTTTACAGTTACAGACATAGAAGGAAATTCTCACAGATTATACGAACTACTTGATAGCGGATACACTGTCGTTATTGACTTGAATGCAACTTGGTGTGGTCCCTGTTGGAGTTATCATGAATCTGGTGAGCTCGAAAATTTGTGGGAAGAACATGGTCCGGCTGGTGCCACAGGTGTAAGTGCCAATACTACCGATGATGTCTTTGTTATGATGATTGAATCGGAAAGTTCTAATTCCATTGACCAAATTTATGGAACGACTGGTAATTCAGGAAATGCGTACGCTGACAACACTTACGGGGATTGGACTATTGGCACTAACTTCCCAATTGTAGATGATGCCAGTGTGGCTAGTTCATATGGTTTAACATACTTCCCTACTATCTTCACAATTTGCCCTAACAGAATTTTAACTCTTTCAGGACAAATATCAGCAGACGCCCATTACAACCTAGCCCAAGAATGTCCGTCCATAGTGGACGGAGTTAATGTTGCCATACTTTCAACGGTGCCTAGTTTATCATCAGGGTGTACCAACTCTGCTAGTGGAGACATCGAAGTAACCATTCAAAATTCAGGAACCGACAATTCTTCTTTGGGTACTATTTCGATTGCCGTAGTAGCCGATGGAGATACGTTGGCCGTCGAAGATTACAATGCCAGTAATTTAGCCCAGTTTGCAACTGACGTGATTACTTTTGAGAACCTTCAAACCTCAGCGGAAAGCTACTCGGTAGTGATTACCACTGAAGATGATAATCTTGTAGATAACCTAACGTCTGGAACTATTGAATATTTTGAAAATGAAACCAACCAATTTGTGACAGTTAACCTTTTAACAGACGCTTTCGTGAATGAAACGTATATTGAAATTAAAGACGAAAACGATAATGTTATTTGGTTTGAAGGCAATGATGGAGTTGCTAATAACTACAATAATGAAAACTCTAATGTACCCGAAGACCCAACCAATCCATTATCAAACAATACGAACTACTCATGGCAAGTCAATTTACCTTCAACGGGCTGTTTTACCTTTACAATTGGTGATTATTATGGAGACGGACTAAACTCATCAATATACGAAGATGGTGGGCCAGATGGTAGTTGGTCTATAGAAGACAATAATGGCATCGTCATAACTCAAATTGAAGAACTTAATTTTGGAGGATCTGACAAAACAGCATTTAAAAATAATTCGCCTGGCGACACTACCCGCATTGATGAATACCAAAACGTCATCTCTTTATCTCTCTACCCCAACCCAGTAAATAGCGTTGGAGAGCTAAGATTCGACTTAACTCAAGCGTCAACTGTTGGCTTAGAAGTGGTCGATTTGCTAGGAAAAGTAATGCTTTCTAAAAACGAAAGTCTAACCGCTGGACAACAAAATATCCACTTTGATGTGGCCGATTTACCAAATGGCGTTTACCTTGCTAAATTATCCGTAAACGGCGAGATGAATGTGGAGAAATTCACCATATTAAAATAGCAACTGAGCTAATTAAAACAAAAAAAGCGACTGTAAACAGTCGCTTTTTTTTGTCAGAACAGTAAAAATTACCTATTTGTTCCGTAATTATTTATTAACTACCAATTGTTTAACGGCTTTGATTTCGTTATTAACATATATATTGGCAAAATACAAACCGTTGGGTGTACTGCTCACATCGAAAACGAAAGTCCCTTCGTAGCCCTCAATCAATTTGTGTTGAACGATATTACCAAGCATATCAGAAACAACCACTTTGGCTGACTGTCCAGAACTCAATGAATAATCCAACTTTGTAATGGATGCGGTCGGATTGGGGTGAAAATTTGAGAACGCATTAGATTGAAGTTTCTCTTCTAAAGAAACGGTTAACGCATTAAAAGTAACATCTACACAGGCCGAATCAGCCATATTATTATTATCATAAGCACAATATTTGATAGTTACCGAACCCAATACCTCATTAGGTAAATAATGTACAGAAAGGGTACTTTCGTCCGTTTGGTTGGCCTCAAACGTAATAGGTGCCGAAGAAACAGATACTTGAGGGGTGTAGCAAGCCGTCCAGCAAAAATAATTTTGAGTACCAGGAAGACCATTAACCACTTGCCTAGAAACCATAATATCTTTTGCTTCGTTAGAAAGATTCTGAACAGTAATTTCTGTACTAATGTCAGTAGAAGGCCCCGTGATAGAAGCATTAACTGGGTTATCATGTGGTGTCAGTTGTATGCTCTGTGCTGACATTAAACAATAACTGAACATCAATAGCATTATCAACAATTTGGATGGATTCATATGTTTGAATTGTTAGGTTATTTTCACAAATATAATGAAAACTAGTTTGGCACTGACATCCTTGTAAATAAAAATGAAGGATTGTCTGTATTTTTTTTTACCTTTGTTTTCACTTTAACCTAATCAAATTATGAAACAAAAAATACAAAACCTTTTGGTGCTTTTTCTATTCTTTTCTTTTGCTTCTAACGCCCAAGTGTTATTTGAAGAAGATTTTGAAAGTGGCATCCCAAACACTTTTAATTTAATTGACGTAGATGGCGCAGCGGCCAATGCTAATGTTGCTGAATTTCAAGGCGCCTTTGTAGGAGACATACTTGGCGGTCAAAATTGTGCAGTTAGTACTTCGTGGCTAAACCCAGTTGGCATAACTGACGATTGGATGGTTACTCCAGCTATTAACATTACAGACGGCGTAGTCTTTTTAACATTTAGTGCTTTAGCTCCAGACCCAGCGTATCCCGATGGTGTAGAAGTATATGTCTCAACCACTGGACAAGATGTGGCTGATTTTAGCGGACAACCCCTGTACAACTCTACCGCTACCGGAGAAGCAGATCAGTGGACTACACGAAGTGTTGACTTATCAAGTTTTGTCAATCAAACAATTTACATTGCGTTTAGAAATAATTCCAATGACGACTTCCTATTAGGTATTGATAATATTAAAGTCAAAGTGTTAGCAGAAAATGATGCTCAATTATCTAACGCTACCATTGATAGCCCCTTAGAAGGTGATCGAACTATCGATGTTGTAGTTACTAATGGTGGATCTAACGCTATTACCTCCTTTGATGTTGAATGGTCTTTCGATGGCACTAATTATACTGAGAATGTAACCAATGTAAACTTACAAACAGGTCAATCAACTACCGTTGAGTTAAGTTTAGGAAACCAAACAGAAGGCATCTATGACTTTAGTGCTGAAGTAACAAATGTGAACGCTGGAGTAGATCCTGAAATGACGGACAATTCATTCAGTAGTACCGTCAATATTACCGTTCCTGTTCCTGACTTTAGTCTTACTGACAGTGATGGAAACGCCTGGAAACTATATGACCAACTAGCCAGTGGTAAAATGGTCGTCTTAGACTTCTTTGCATCGTGGTGCGGACCATGCCAATCCTCAACCCCTGAACTTAATACCTTTTATGTGAACAATTCAGCAAATGTTGATGTATTTGGTATAACGGTTGAGCAAACGGATAATGACGCAGTAGTTAACGGCTTAGGTTGGGGAGCAACTTACCCAAAGTTCTCTTATTCTGAAGAAGCCTATTCACATTACGACCATTATGCAAGAATTATGGGTTATAACACTCAGGGTTCTATCCCATTTTTTGTTATGATATGCCCTAACCCTGCAAACCTTGCTTACAGTGAAGTTGTTGTGAACGAAGTTGGCTTTTCAGCTAATATGTTCAATACTACGTTTTTCCCTCAAATTGCTCAATGCAGTGCCGTGAGTTCTATGGATGAAATGATGCGTTCTGATTTCAGCATCTTCCCCAACCCAGTACAATCCAATGCTACTATTGAGTTCAACCTAGATCAGAACTCTATGGTGAATTTAGATATAGTAAACTTGTTAGGTCAAACACTAATGAGCAATACTATTAATGCAAAGGCAGGCAATAATACCTTTAACATAGACGTTGATAAATTAACTAACGGTATTTATTTTGCTAACCTTTCTGTTAATGGCAAGGTAAAAACGGTAAAAATAACCGTTAGCAAATAATAAGATAATTTGCTTTAAACAAAAAAGGTCAGTAGCTTAGCCAAACTAATTGCTGACCTTTTTTTTATTTAATTATTAAAACAATACACTATGAAAAATTTGCTTTTTGTTTCGGCTATGGTTCTTTTTACCATTAGTGCCTCCTCGCAAAACAGAACACTTCCCAACGTTTATCTTAAAACGTTGGACAATGCTACCATCAGTTCCTCCGAATTTGATAACGACGGACAGCCCATCATCATTAGCTTTTGGGCCACCTGGTGCAAACCGTGTATCAAAGAGCTTTCCAATATTGCCGAGGTGTATGACGATTGGCAAGATGAAACAGGTGTAAAAGTCATCGCTATTTCTATTGATGACGCTAGAAACATGCCTAAAGTAAAGCCAAAAGTCAACTCTGAGCTTTGGGAATATGAAGTCTATTGCGATCCAAACGGAGACTTCAAACGAGCCATGGGCGTAAGTACAGTACCACACACCTTTTTACTTAACGACAAAAAAGAAATCGTGTATCAGCACACTGGCTACAAAGACGGCGATGAGTACGGTTTGTTTGAAAAAGTAAAAAAATACGCTAAATAAATAATGAAAACATTTTTATTGCTAGCAACATTGTGCTGTCCGTTTTTGGTCTTAGCACAAGACAACAGTCCCGGCACCATTCAAGGGGACTTTAGTTTTAATGCCCAAACCTATTACGAAGATTCCGCCATCAACGCCTCCAAGGTTGATGAGTTTATGCTGATGAATGGCTATGCCAACATCCTATACAACAAAGGAAACTTTACGGCTGGTGTGCGTTACGAAAGCTATATGAACGCCCTTCAAGGGTTTGACACGGACTACAATGGGCACGGCATTCCGTATCGTTTTGCACAATATACCATTCATGGTTTGGACATTACCATTGGTAACTTTTACGAACAGTTTGGTAATGGACTCATATTTAGGAGTTATGAAGAAAAAAACCTAGGCATTGACAATGTGATGGATGGCTTTCGGCTAAAATACTCACCCCTCAAAGGGCTGATGTTAAAAGGGTTTATTGCCAAACAACGCTTATTTTGGGAGCACGGACCCGGTATCATTAGAGGTATCGACGGCGAACTGAACCTCAACCAAGCCCTTTCATCGCTAGAAAACAGTAAGACTATGGCCATTTTAGGAGGTAGTTTTGTTAGTCGCTTTCAAGAAGACAACAACCCCGTTTACAACCTACCACAAAACGTAGCGGCCTACGCCTTTAGAACGAGTATTAACAGAGGAAAGGTCTCTTTCAACTCTGAATACGCTTACAAGTTTAACGACCCCAAAGGAGGTATTGCTTCAAACAACTATGCCCCTGGTATGGCCTTAACTTCAAATCTTAGCTATTCTCAAAGGGGGTTAGGTATTCTTTTAGAAGCACATAGAGTGGACAATATGGACTATCGATCGAAACGAGGAGCATCATTAAACGATTTGACACTCAACTATATACCAGCTATTAGTAAACAACACGCTTATACTTTAGCCGCTTTTTATCCCTTTGCCACTCAACCAATGGGCGAGTTAGGCTTTCAAGGACAAGTTAACTATACCTTCAAAAAGAAAAGTAAAATTGGCGGAAAATACGGCACACAAGTTGCTCTAAACTACTCTAGAATCAATGGCTTAAATGGTGGCCATTCTGTACTGACTGAAAGTGGTAGTCATACCCCTATGTTTTTTAGCATCCAAAACGAAGAACTATTTTTTAGAGATTTTAATATCAATCTAAAAAAGAAACTGAGCAAAAAAGTGAAGTTAGTAGCCAACTACGTCGACCTCATTTATAACAAAGACGTTATTGAAGGAAAAAATAATGGAAAAAACATTCATGCTAGAATAGGAATTGTAGAACTGAATTACAAACTAAAGCCCAAACACACCATCATTAGTGAAGTACAGTACCTTTCGGTAGACAAAGACGACACATACTACCAAGATCAAGGCGACTGGATAATGGGATTGGTGGAATACACCATCTCTCCCCATTGGTTTTTTGCCATTATGGACCAATACAATGGTGGCTACACGAGTGAGGGAAAAACCTACGATGCCGTACACTATTTGAATATCAGTTGTGGCTATTCCAAAGGCACTAATCGCTTTGAATTGGGCTACGGCAAGAAGAGAGAAGGCATTTTTTGCGTGGGGGGGGTGTGTAGAGAAGTACCATCATCTAACGGCTTTACTTTAAGTATAACTTCAAGCTTTTAAATCATGAAAACAAAACTTTCATTTATTCTCATTGTTCTGGCTTTTCTTAGTGCCTGCGATACCATTGAACAAGACGATTTTTTGCAAGGCGGCACTAATGGCTCGGGAGATACAACAACTGTTATCAAAAAAATCCTAATAGAAGACTTTACGGGCTTTAGATGTAAGAACTGCCCAGATGCCGCAAATGAACTCCAAGCCATAGAAAATCTGTACGAAGGAAAAATAGTTGGTATTGGCGTACACGTTGGTTACTTTGCCACACCCGGAGGCGACTTTACCACTGACTTTAGAACGGATGCTGGTGAAGATTTAGACGCTTTTTTTAGTGCCTCCTTGTCTGGCTTGCCAATCGGTTTGGTCAACAGAATAGGCTATCCAAACGCTCTGAGTCAACACACGGATTGGGCCAGTACGGTCAGCGACATCATCAATCAAGAGGCCACCGTAGCTATCACCATATCGGATAACGGCAATCAAATTTCGGTTCAGGCCAAAGAATTAAGCACTATAAGTGGTAATCTTAAATTGGTGGTGTGCATTACAGAAGATGACATCATTGACAAACAAATAGTTGACAATTCAGTGGTGAATGACTACGAACACAATCATGTGTTGAGAACACACCTCAACGGAACTTGGGGAACAGACGTTTCGCTAACCAACGAATACACTTCTTTTGACTTTAGCTATACCCTAGACGGCAGCTGGCAAAGAAGTAACTGCCACGCCATTGCATACATATACAACGATAGCAATAAAGAAGTGTTGCAAGTCGAAAAAATACATCTCACCAACTAATTTGTTAAGTATAATGCCCAAAGTAAAGTTCATTTTTTTGTTTTTCTGCCTATCTCATTATGCCTTTTCACAAGATGTCATTTTGAACAGTAAAGAAGATGCAAGCTCATTTTTGGGGGCCTATTTCTCCCCTTTTTCTGAAACCATAGGAGCTGGATTAAATAATGGTTGGTATAACACCGCCAAACCTCATAAATTAGGTGGCTTTGATGTGAGTTTAACTCTTAACCTTGTAAGTTTTTCTGAGGAAAATCAATACTTCAACGTAAATGACTTAGAGCACTTTACAAGCCAGTCAAACGAAACACCAACCATTATAGGAAGTGGAGAAAGCACAAGCATTACATATGATAATGGAGAAGGTATTTTGGACACTTTAACTATGGCAGAACAAGATTTTGACATTCCTAACGTACCAATCCCCACCCTCAATGCTGGTATTGGCCTCATAAAAGGAACAGAAGTTAATATTCGTTACATACCCGCTTACGATTTCGATATTAGTTTTATAGGTGAGGGATCTATTGAACTGCTAGGTGGTGGGCTAAAACACGACATACTTCAATGGATTCCATTGGCCGAGAAGTTGCCATTTGACTTATCGGTTCAAGCTGCTTTTAGCCAACTGAAGACTGCCTTTCAGCTAGAAAGTACAAACGTAAAACAAGATGTAGCCTTATCCATCAATACGAGCACATACAACCTCATAGTCTCCAAAAAGTTAGCCATTCTCACGGCCTATGCCAGTATGGGCTTAAATAACAGCTCCTTTACTTTCGAAGGAAATACAAATATCCGATTGGGAAGCACAAATGTTTTAGAATTTAATGTCCCATTAAACATGGACTTTGAAAAACAAAGGAGTTTTCAGGCCACCACAGGTATTCGTCTAAAGCTGGCTATTTTCACTATTCACGCTAGTCACACCTTTTCGGACTACCCCACCACTTCGGCGGGTATTGGCATTAGTTTCAGATGATTCGCTTAGTCATTTTTATTGCTCTAACTCTATGGTCTGTAGAAAGCTTTTCACAACAGTTTAAGGCAGGTCTACTGGCTGGAATAAGCACATCTCAGGTGTCAGGCGATCAGATGGGTGGGTTCAACAAAATTGGCCTAAAAATGGGTGCCTCGCTGAATCACCCCATCAACTTAGCCACCAGGGGGCAATTGGAAATGTACTACATCGACAAAGGAAGTAATGATCAGAACAGTAATTTCAAAATCGACTTATCCTATATTGAAACCTCGTGGTCTATACAAAAAACCGCCAAGGGCTTTATCTACGAAGGGGGGCTGCTAATGGGGATTCTTATTGACGGAAAAACCTACGACATTTATGGCTACGAAGACCCCACCAAAGACCCTTTTTACAAATACGATATTGGAGCCAAAATAGGTATCGGCATTCATATTAAACCCCAGTGGCAACTCTTTTGGGAATTGTCCAATTCCATTCCTCTTTTTCCCATACAAAACCATCCTGGCGGTGCCACCTATGGCTTAAACAAAGGAAAATATAATTCCATTTTAAGTTTTTCTTTCCGATATTTGTTCTCTGAATGAGTAAAAAACAAAAAATAGTCGTTTCGGTAAGTGGTGCCAGTGGTGCTATTTACGCTAAAGTACTGTTTGACAGACTCCAACAACTGTCTGAGCAAATTGAGGATGTCGGCATACTGATGTCTGACAATGCCAAATATGTATGGAAAACAGAATTGGGCAATACCGACTTTAAGAACTTACCATTTACCTTCTATAAGCCACAAGACTTTAAGGCCCCTTTTGCTTCTGGTTCTGCTCGCTACGAAACCATGATTGTTTGTCCATGTTCTATGGGTACCTTGGCCAGAATTGCTCAAGGTATTTCTAACGATCTAACCACCCGATCCGCCGATGTGGTGTTGAAAGAACGCCGAACACTTATTTTGGTGACCCGCGACACCCCTGTCAACCTCATCCACATTAACAATATGAAAACAGTGACCGAAGCCGGTGGCATCATTTGCCCAGCATCGCCCTCTTTTTATAGCCACCCCACCTCTTTTGAAGAACTCGCCGCTACCGTAGTTGACAGAGTAGTTCAGCTAGCCGGTTTAGAAAACGACTCCTACCAATGGGGTGAAGAAGACTAACTCCTAAAGCTTTTTTGTAACTTGCAGAAAAACACTGTGCCATGGAACTATCACAGGTAAACCGCATCTATACTTTACACCGATTCTTTTCTACCAAGAAAAACATTGCTTCGCACGAACTATGCAAGCGACTAAAGGTATCGCGAGCTACCCTTTTTAGGGACTTGGAAATGCTCAAGGATATTGGTGCTCCCATTGACTACTGTGCATTCACCAGAAAGTACTACTACCGCACCCATTTTCAGATGACATTGGAAGAATTTTTAAAAAAAGTGGTTTAGTGTCTCATCAAATGAGACACCAAGCGCTTAACTTTGTGCATTATTAATCTTTAAACTTAAACGTTATGTTAAAACAAATTTTCAAAACAACAGCATTTACTGCAACTTTCTTAGTCTTAGTATCTTTAGTGTTTAATGCTTGTTCAAAACAAGAAATAAATGAACATATTAAGCCAGAGGTGAGTCAAGAATACCGACAAGCAAATTCAACACATTACACAATTAAAAATTGTGATTTAGCTGGAGGAGGAAATGGTGTAATGTGTGGTATTGGGTCTTCTGATGATTGTTGGAGACCGATTGATTGTAAGGAATCCGAAGGAGTTTTAGAAAAACATTATACAAGAGAAGAATTGGAAGACCTGATAAAAAATAACCGCCCTCTTAAAGCAGAGGTAATAAAAGAGCTAAAAGATAAAAAGATTTTACCCATAAAGTAAAAATGAATGTAAAGTTCTTAATGTACAAACAACCAACAGTAATGATATTAGTGTTGGTGGTTCTTTTTTTTTCTTCATGCCACACCTCACCGCAAAAAACCGTTTCATTAGAAACAACCTATTTGCCTGGATTTACTAAAGAAGGAAAACTAAAACAACTTGTGTCTGTCGATGACACTCTAAAAGTGGCTTATGTCGAACGCCATGCCCTAATGTTTTACAACACCAAAACTCATGTCATTGACTCTGTTCAAATAGACCCAATGCCTCTCGACATCAAAAATTTAGATGTAATAGATGTCAACACCTTTGCTTTTAGCACAAAAGATTCTGTATTTATTTACCAAAATGGTCATTTTAGTCGACTACGTCCCCAATTACCACAAAATGTTATCATGTCTAACCATGACTTATTTGCCTTTTTCCCACAAGAACGCAAACTAGTCCTAGAAGTTGTTGACTATAATGACAAAGGAAAGGGGCTATTGGAAAACAATTACCTGTATCAATGTGATTACCTTGGAATTAGTACCCCCATTGACTTGATTCCAGATATAGAATATAGAACATACAATCTCGGAGGTCCCAGAATTTACTATTCAAAATTTTCAAAAGGTTTAGTGTTGGGAATGGAGTATAGCCAAAAAGTGCACAAGGTGAGCTTTTCGGACCATGAGGTAGAAGTGGAAAGTATCTCCTTGGCAGGACCATTTGATGCCAGCATATTATTTGTAGCCAATACTGATGAGCTAACGGACAAAATGGACAATATGTTTTTGCGATTGCACTACAACAACTATTTTGGTAAGGTGTTTTACAATGAAGAAAAAGACCAGCTCATTCGGCTCTACGATTTCCCCATTTCTGACAAAAAAATTGATGGTAGCTACTTACATCGTAAAAACAAGAAAAAAGGGTTTATCATTCAAGGGGAAAACAAAATCCTTCATACCCTTCCATCCAACAGGTACTTTGATAGATCTCAATGGTATTATTACAACAACACTTTCTATTATCTCAAATGGAATAAAAATAATATGGAAGAAGTTTACTACTTGTTAGACAAAGTTCAAATTCACAATTATTAAAATAAATGAGAACTCTATTTCATCTATTCGTTTGTATAGTATTGCTTCACTCTTGCCAAGAAAAAAACCCTCAAAAGAACACCTACAACAGAGAGCAAGAAATGATTGAATTTTGTAATGCTCTAGGTGTTCCTACCACCGAATCAGTCAAAGTACTTTTTTTACCCTATACAAGATGTTCATCGTGCCAATTATCCTCACAAACCATAAAGAACCATAGTGCATCCAATATACATATTGTGCATTTTAACGAATGGAAAGGTCAAATAGACAACGAACGATTTAAGTACATTCCCTTTGGCAAACTGCATCCAAACGATTATGGAATCATCACTCCCTATCCGTTGCTGCTGAACATAGAAAACGATAAAATAGTCAGCTATGATGACCTATTTAAATAGCTACTACGTTTTATGTATAATTGCCTTTATCACACTACCATCATGTGGATTAATCGTTGGTTATAAGTCAAACATTGTTTACACTAATAAGATGGTGGCAGAGAAAGCCAAAAAGTATGAAATACCAATAGAAAAAACGTACTTACTGGAATCCAATAATACTCAACTTCGCTATTATGTTGGATTGGACATTTTTAATGGTGAGGGAAAATACATCCATCAACCCTCATTTGACAGTTGTTCGTACACCCCCATCAATTTTGTGCTATACATTGATACCGTTCAACACATACCATTAAGCGATGGAATGAAATATGACCAATCGCTAAACCGTCATAAAAAACTGATAGAAAGCTCTTTAACAAAGGATGAACAAGCTGACATGTACCTCATTTTTTATTGGTCGTATCGTTTTTATGGATTTACAAAACTATATTTAAGGCGATTACGTAAAGCCATTGAACAACACCCTCAAATGACATTCAACCTCGTTTATGTTAATACGGATGTCCCAAATACTGTTATAGAATAAGCTAGCCAACAAACGAATTTACAAATCTAGTTGGAAGAATTTTTTAAAAAAGTGGTTTAGTGTCTCATCAAATGAGACACCAAGCGCTTAACTTTGTGCATTATTAATCTTTAAACTTAAACATTATGTTAAAACAAATTTTCAAAAATGCAATATTTTTAGGGGTTGTCTTATTACTCATTTCAAATCCAGAAGATTCAGTAGGTCAAGAGTCATGGGAGCCACCTCAATCGAAGGTCGTACAAAATGATGATTTTATTAGTATTACTGTTGAAAAAAACTGGAAATATATAGGAACTAGCACAAAAAATACAACAAAAATGTATAATGGTGGCTCCACAAAAAAAGTGTCATGTACATGCACTGGAAAAGGTAATTGTAGTCCATTTATTGGATCGAGTCCATTAGGAGGAAGCACCTCTGGATGCGCAGGAAATTGCACTAAATGTTCTATGGTTCAATCTGGAGTAATTCAAATTAATGATGATATTGTAAAAAGTGGTGGCTATTATAATGATACTCAAACAACAAAAGTTATGATGTCTGGAGAAGTTGCCCCAGGAGTATTTTCTGAACTAACAGAACTAAAAGAATATCAGAGCGAGTTCAATAAGATAATGAAACTTGCTTACGGAGATTTACCATATCAAAACGGTTTTATAGATTCAGATGGAAATTTAGTTGCGCCTAGTAATCATGCGATTATTGGATTAAAAATATTTGGGAGAGCATCTGTTGTTATCGTTCCAAAGAAATTTGCGATGATGTATGCAGGAGGTGGCAGTTCTAAAGCTTCGTGCTCTTGTACTGAAGGAGGTTGTAAACTAAAAACATACTCTGGAGGTCCATTAGGTTCTGTAAAGGCATGTGAAGGAAATTGTACTGGCACATGTACTCTTACAGCTAGTTCGTCAATTTCAACTAACCAACCTTACGAAATAAAAATTGTATCATATGTATTTTAACCCAATTTCATTATTTAGTTTACTAATAGTATGTTTACTGGGGTGTACACAAATCACCTCAAGTAGCAGTCCATTAATTGGAAAACAGTTTATTATTGTAGATTATAAGACTAACCCAACTAAATTAAGTCCAGAGAGCGTTGGGTCAAATCTATTAGGGTTTTTAAAAGCCGATTCGCTTATCATTTCATTTACAAAAGATAGCATCGTTTATACCAAAAATGACCAGTCGAAAAAAGAAGTCATAACATATGGAGACTACTCCATTAGTAGTTCTTCTTTTAGCTGTCAATTTTCGCTGACAGAAAGGTCTCTTTTGTTAGTAACCGAAAATCAAGACACTCTAATTTTAGAAAAATGGTATTAGTGTCTCATCAAATGAGACACCAAGCGCTTAACTTTGTCATATCTTAAAACATGAAAATCGGTCCATTTACCAAAATAAACAATCAAAAGGCGATGAAAACAACGTTAATTCTATTACTTACAATTGGTATATGCGGGGGCTGTTTTAAAGAAAGTAACTCCGCGCATAAAACCGATTCCAACAATGAGAAAAGCACGCACAAGTCACACATAGAATTTGAGCGCAAGCCACTACAAACACATTCAGATTCTGTATTGTTTGCGTTATCTGGCTTTAGCCATTTAAAAGGAATAGGCAGTGTAGAGGAATGGTTAGCCCTTCCTTTCATTTCGGAATCTTTTTATAAAGAAGTAGAGGACGAAATAATAGAAGCAATGGAGTCGGTTTGGGAAAAACCAATAAATGAAATTCGATTATCAGAAAATTCGGTCTATGTTCCTATATCGATATACGATCAAAAATTACTCCTCGCAATGCCAATAGACAAAGTAGATGCTGGCTTAATGTACACTTTAAGAGCCGCTATGGATTTCAATTCATCGGGGTCGTGTAGCGGATGTGAAGGAAGGTGTCATTATAAATCTGTCAAACTAGGCGCTATCGTCTTTTGCGATGGATGTGACTCTGGGTGCACATTGCATACCAAAAAGTAAAAATGAATGTATCGAGGGGTGTGTCCACTACAACTCCCCAACAAAAAAACCTACCAAAAAAACAATAAGCAACAATACCGTTTCGTTAGTATAGTAAACCTTTCCTAACTATGCTTCAGTTTTGTAAAACCGTCTTAAAAAGCGTATCCTTTGACAAGCAACTATTCAGAAAAGAGTTGTATAAATCCTTGGGGTTTATCGACAAAAAAGAATGGATAATTCTTAAAATTTGGTGTTTAAGCTCCTTTTCCAATTATAAGGATATTATTGTCGAGGTATTCGAAACAAACGCTATTTAAGAAAGTTAATGGTTTGTTTGAGTCGGTGGTAGTTGGCTCGTTTAACAGGGGATTTTTTAAACACTTTTTTAAAGGTTTCTTCGGTGAGTTCTACCCAGTCGCGGCGGGTCATATCCAAAAGCTCAGGGTGAGGGTCAAAGCGTTTTTCGTTGTGCTGTATAGAAAAGCGATTCCAAGGACACACATCTTGACAGACATCACAGCCAAACATCCAATCGTCCATTTTACCTTTCATCTCAGCAGGTATGGCTTCCTTTAGCTCAATGGTAAAGTACGAAATGCACTTACTTCCATCAATTTGGTAAGGGGCAACAAGAGCTTGAGTAGGACAAGCATCAATACATGCTGTACACGTGCCACAATGGTCAAAGACAGGAGCATCTGGCTCCACTTCCAAATCAATAATCAATTCAGCAATAAAGAAAAAAGAACCCTGTTGCTTATTAATAATGTTAGTGTTTTTTCCCATCCAGCCCAAACCACTTTTTTTAGCCCATGCTTTATCCATTACAGGTGCACTATCGACAAAAACACGACCGTTCACTTCCCCTATTTCGTCTTGAATAAAAGCCAGTAAACTCTTGAGTTTATCTTTTAAAACAAAATGATAGTCTTCTCCAAAAGCATACTTTGAGAGCTTAGGCGCATCTGGTGATTGTTTCTGTTCAGTGTAGTAGTTAAACAATAAGGAGACTACCGTTTTAGCACCCTCTACCAACAAGCGCGGATCGAGGCGTTTGTCAAAATGATGGGCCATATAAGACATCTCACCATGCTGGTCATCTTTCAGCCATTGCTCTAGACGTGGAGCTTCTTCTTCCAAAAATTCGGCCTTAGAAAAGCCACAATGAGAAAACCCCAGTCGTAGGGCTTCCTGTTGAATGAGGGATTTGTAGGAATTAGTCGAAGAGTCCACCGATTTGTGATGATGGATTTAACCCCAAATGCTGATAGGCCTTTTCCGTGGCTTGTCGACCACGAGGCGTACGCATCAAATAACCCTCTTGTATGAGGAATGGTTCGTAAACTTCTTCAATGGTGCCACTTTGTTCGCCTACGGCGGTAGCTATGGTAGTCAGCCCTACCGGACCTCCTTTAAACTTTTCAATAATGGCCGATAAAATTCGGTTATCCATATCATCCAAACCGTGCGCGTCAACGTTGAGAGCTTCCAAAGCTAAATGTGTAATATCTAACGTAATACTGCCATCGCCTTTTACTTGAGCAAAATCTCTAACACGTCTCAAAAGAGCATTAGCAATACGAGGAGTGCCTCTGCTTCGTCCGGCTATTTCTTGAGATGCCGTTTTAGAAATAGATATATCCAAAATACTGGAAGAACGATTAATAATGTTTGAAAGAGTGTTTACATTGTAATATTCCAGTCGAGAATTGATGCCAAAACGGGCTCTTAGTGGAGCTGTAAGAAGCCCCGAACGCGTAGTTGCCCCAATAAGGGTAAAAGGGTTCAGTTCAATCTGAACAGCACGTGCATTGGGACCAGATTCTATCATTATGTCGATTTTGAAATCTTCCATAGCAGAGTATAAATACTCTTCAACAATAGGACTCAATCGGTGAATTTCATCAATGAATAAAATATCGCCCTCTTCTAGATTGGTTAGCAAGCCAGCTAAATCTCCTGGTTTATCAAGAACAGGGCCAGAACTAATTTTTATGCCAACGCCCATTTCATTGGCTATGATGTTGGATAGGGTAGTTTTTCCTAAGCCAGGAGGGCCATGCAACAAAACATGATCGAGGGCTTCTCCTCTCATCTTGGCGGCACTCACAAATACTCGGAGGTTATCGACGGCCTTGGGCTGACCGCTAAAGTCATCAAACTGTTTAGGTCGTAGGGCCTTGTCTAATTCTAAATCTACCTTTGAAAGGGCTTCCTTCTCTGGATTCAAATTCTCGTTCATCTCAAACAAAGATAAACTAAAATCATGTTCTATATAAAGACAAATTTAGAGGAGCTTAATGTTCCTCTTCGCCTTCTTTGAGTGGCACAATTTGTGAAACAAAATCTTCGTCGGCACCAGGTTTGCTATAGTCGTAAGCCCAACGGTGAACGCTTGGTATTTCTCCAGGCCAATTACCATGAATTCTATCGTGGGTGGGCGTAGTCCACTCCAAAGTATTGGAACGCCACGGATTGAGTGGAGCGTCTTTTCCTCTATAAATACTGTAGAAGAAGTTAAAGAAAAAGAAAACTTGAGCAATGGCTCCAGTAATTGCGAATACTGTCACCAATTCATTAATTTCTACTAAACCATCAAACATTGGGAATGCGGTATTAGAATAGTATCGTCTAGGGACCCCAGCCATGCCAATAAAATGCATAGGGTAAAACACCCCATAAGCCGAGATAAACGTAATCCAAAAATGGACGTATCCAAGGTTTTTATTCATCATCTTACCATACATCTTAGGGAACCAATGATAAATTCCAGCAAACATCCCAAAAATAGCTGACAGACCCATTACAATATGAAAGTGTGCTACCACAAAGTAGGTATCATGAACGTTGATATCGAGAGCACTATCTCCTAAAATAAGACCAGTTAGTCCACCTGAAATGAAAGTCGATACTAAACCGATAGAGAACAGCATAGCGGGTGTAAATTGTATATTTCCTTTCCAAAGGGTGGTCAAATAGTTAAACACCTTTACCGCCGAGGGTATCGCAATCAACAGGGTTGTAAAAGTAAATACCGAACCTAAGAAAGGGTTCATGCCCGTCATAAACATATGGTGTCCCCACACGATAAACGACAAAAAGCCAATAGCTAAAATAGACCCTACCATAGCTCTATATCCAAAAATAGGTTTTCGTGAATTAGTCGAAACCACCTCAGAAGTTATCCCCAAAGCTGGTAAGAGAACGATGTATACCTCTGGATGACCTAGAAACCAAAAAAGGTGTTGGAACAAAACAGGTGAGCCCCCTGTTTGTGTTAACATTTCACCTTGAATCATTATATCTGACAAATAAAAGGCCGTTCCAAAACTTCGATCAAATATGAGTAAGAGAGCCGCCGATAAAAGAACAGGGAATGATAACACACCTAAAATAGCTGTTACTAAAAAGGCCCACATGGTTAGTGGCAGTCGCGTCATGGACATGCCTTCTGTTCTGAGGTTAAGAATAGTCACAATATAATTCAAGCCACCAAGCAGCGCCGAGACAATGAACAAGGCCATACTAACTAGCCACAAGGTCATTCCTAAGCCAGATCCAGGCATGGCTTGAGGTAAAGCACTTAAAGGAGGATAAATGGTCCATCCGGCTGCCGCAGGGCCTGAAGTCACAAACAAGGAAATGACCATCACCACGGACGACACGAAAAAGAACCAATAGGACAACATATTTATAAAGCCAGAAGCCATGTCCCTAGCCCCTATCTGAAAAGGAATCAATAAGTTAAAAAACGTACCACTCAGTCCACCCGTCAGAACAAAAAAGACCATGATGGTTCCATGAATGGTTACTAATGCTAAGTACATATTTGGATCCATAACGCCATCTGGAGCCCATTTTCCTAAAAAGGTCTCAAGGATTGGATATCCTTCGGCAGGCCAAGCTAGCTGAAGACGGAAAAAGACGGACATCATTATTGCTATCACGCCCATTACCATTGCAGTAATAAGGAATTGTTTAGCAATCATTTTATGATCGGTACTAAATACGTACTTGGTGATAAATGTTTCTTCGTGGTGGTGGTGTTCGTTATGATCTGACATAGTTATCTAAAATCTAAATAATTAGTTAGCACTTACTAAAGTTTGAAATGTATCTTGCTCTTTAAGCCAAGCATCGTACTCCTCTTGGGTTTCGACAATGACTTTAATTTGCATATTGTAGTGAGCCGAGCCGCAAATTTTGTTACATAACAGAACGTAATCGAATTCTACAGGAGCATCTCCTCGCTTGGCTCTGGCCTCATTTATAAGCGACATACGCTCTATCATTTCGGGGTCTTTTCTCATCTCCGCAGTGGTCTTGGTTGGCGTGAAAGCGAATTGAGTACTCATTCCTGGAACACAATTCATCTGTACGTTAAAATGTGGCATGTAAGCCGAATGTATCACATCTTGCGATCTGAATTTCATCAATACTTGCTGATTGACTGGCAAGTGAATTTCCCTGACCACTTTATCATCATGAGATAAGCTATCGGTAATATCGACTCCAAGGGTATTGACTCCACCAATTAGGGTGTAGTGTGCTTTACCAAGCTGATTGTCTTCGCCCGCATAGCGAGCAGTCCAATTAAATTGCTGAGCATATACTTCCATCACAAATGCTTCCGAAGTATCTGGAACCATGGTTTTGTTCCAAGTGTTTAAACCAAACAATATTAATCCAGTAAGCACAAAGGCTGGAACGGAAGTCCATAGCAACTCCAACTTATTGTTATGGGTTTGGAAGAGAGCGGTCTTACCTTTTTTACCTCTATACTTGTAGGTAAATACAAACAAGAGTGTTTGAGTAATGAAAAAAGTGATCAATATCAAAACCATGGTCGTATCCCATAGTAACTTAATCCCTTCACCATGAACACTCGCTGGGTCTGGAAGAACCAAGTGTCCCCATAGTTTGAAAGAATAAGCCACAAAAGCCGTAAACCCTAGCCCGACAATCAACATAGTCAAGGCATTATAATGGTTATCTTGATCAGTGGTAATGTCTTCTTGTGGCCCTTTTAACTTAGTGGCAATTTCAATAATACGTACTATTTGTACAATACCAATAATTGTGAGAGCTATAATTAAAAAACTTAAAAAGGTGGTCATATTCGCTTATCCGTTTATGTTGTTATCAAATATCTTATTCTTAAATGTGGTGGTGAATACTCTCATCGGCATAAGGGTGATTTTTGACAAATAGAGGGGCTTTTGTCAGGGCTTTATTCACGATTAATAAAAATAACCCTAAAAAGCCAGCAAACATGCCAATTTCTGTGAACCCTATGTGCCAGTGATCTTTTAAAACACCTGGTACTATCATTAAATACACATTACACCAATGACCTATCAAAACAATGACACCTACCGTCATAATGTATCCAAAGTTTCGTTTGCTATCGCGGCTCATCAATATCAACAATGGAAAGATGAAGTTTATCACTGAGGTCATCCAAAATAAAAAGTTGTAATCGTCCCAACGAGCCATGTAATAAGTGACTTCTTCAGGAATATTAGAATACCATATCAACATAAACTGTGAAAACCACATATAGGTCCAAAGAACACTAAAAGCGAATATCCACTTTCCTAAGTCGTGAATATGGTTTTCATTGACATACTCCAAATACCCTTTTCGTTTGAGTAGAATAGCTGTCATCGCTATAATTGTAAAGCCAGTAACTCCCATAGACGAGAAAACAAACCATCCGAATAAGGTGCTAAACCAATGGGTATCTATTGACATTATCCAATCCCACGCCATCATGGATGAGGAATAGCCAAAAAAGGCAATAAAAATAGCCGAAACCGTAATGCTCTTCTTGTGGTTGCTCAGTCCACCTTCAACGTCTTCTTTTCTTGAAAGTGCTATGAGTCGCTTGGAAGCGTACCACCAACCAAAAATGTATAGGGCAGCACGAAGAAAGAAAAAAGGAAAATTCAAATAACCTTTTTTACCAGCAATAATAGCATCGTAATGCGAATCATTAGGGTCCATAATTCCTTCAGCCATCCAATGCCATATGTGATTCCAATGTAGTTTTCCAGCTACAATAATGAATAGCATTATTATTCCTCCCACAATAAAATATGCCGTGATGCCTTCCGCTACTCGTTTGAAGGGTGTGGCCCAAGCGGCTTCGGAAACATATTGAAGTGCAATAAAGAAGATTGCAAAGGCCGATATGGCTAAAAAGAAATAGTTGTTCACCAACAAACTTGGCCATGCTCTGTGAGAATCATTAATAAAACCTAAAGCAATTGCTAACAAACCGATAGCCATTAGGATGTAGGATATTAATTTTGTATTTTTTGAAACTGTGTACATATGACAGTGTTTTGGTCTTAAACGTTAGTTTTCTTCTTGCTGTAATTCTTGAACATACATTGTAATTAACCACCTCTCTTTATCATTTACTTGAGAGTTGTGAGGGCCCATAGCATTGAGACCATGGTAAATGGCATGGTAAATATTACCTGCTTTTAACTCATTCATTGTACCTCCAGTGCGTCGAATCATAACATCGTCAGAATACGCTGGTATAGCACCATAAACAGGATGACTAATACTTCCCTTTCCATTGCCATTATTGCCATGACAATGGGCACAAAACATCTCAAACAATTGCTTTCCTTCTTCTAGATTATCAGTCGTGTAATCGTAAGGGCTTTTTAACTCTTGTCCTGCCAATAGGTAATCGTCCAAGGTGTTTTCATAATCAAATCCAACAAACCCTCTAGGAAATGTCCCTTCCACCGGCTTACGTGCATTCAAACTATCTTTAAAATAGCTATTCGATCCGTAAATTTCTAACGATGGTGAACGGTACATATCAGGCATGAACTCATAGCCTGTCTTTTCATCGCCATAATTGGAACACGATGAAAGAAACAGAAGTAACACTAGCGAGGTCGTAAACAATATATTCAGTTTAGCGTTTTTCATTTTAAGCACTTTCTTTAACGTTAATTTCTGTAGCACCTGTTTTTTTCAATAAGTCACTGATCGATTTCTCATCCTCAGACTCTATTTCCATCAAAAACTTATCGTCTGTCGTTCGAGGATCGGGGCTAGATGAGGTTTGACCTGGAAATAATTTTGACTTGAAAAAATAAGTGATAACCATCAAATGAGCCGAAAATAAAACGGTCATTTCAAAAATTATAGGAACAAAAGCAGGCATATTTAGATAATACGCAAAACTGGGTTTTCCTCCAATATTTTGAGGCCAATCTAAAATCATTATATAATAGGTCATCAGAATAGCTGCTATACAACCTATTACCCCATAGATAAAGGCCGCAATCGCCAAACGTGTTCTTTCCAAACCTAAGGCATGATCCAACCCATGTACTGGGAATGGCGTGTAAACTTCTTTGATAGAAATATCGTTGGACCGTACTTCTTTAACGCTCTTAAGAAGTACTTCTTCATCATCGAATATTCCGTAAATGACTTTTTTACTCATGTCTTTTACTTTTTATATTGTTCACTAGACGATTTAACAATTGTTTTTAGTTCGGCTTGTGCAATGACAGGGAACGTTCTGGAATACAACAAAAAGAGAACGAAGAAAAACCCAATGGATCCCACAAATATTCCTATGTCAACAAAGGTCGGCGAGAACATACTCCAGCTAGATGGTAAGTAGTCTCTGTGAAGCGACGTCACAATAATGACGAATCGTTCAAACCACATGCCTATATTTACAAACAGTGCCAAAATGAAGGTAAATACAATATTTGTTCTTAACTTCTTAAACCACATTAGCTGCGGAGAAATAACGTTACACGTCATCATACTCCAATAAGCCCACCAATAAGGCCCAGTTGCTCTGTTTAGGAAAGCATACTGCTCGAATTCAACACCAGAATACCAAGCCATAAATAACTCTGTTAGGTAAGCAATACCCACTAAGTTACCTGTTAGCATAATGACGATATTCATATATTCCACGTGCTTGACCGTGATATATGCTTCTAGCCCCACTACTTTACGCATGACTAGAAGTAAGGTTTGTACCATGGCAAAACCAGAAAATACGGCTCCAGCTACAAAGTAGGGAGGAAAAATGGTGGTATGCCATCCTGGTATGACGGAAGTGGCAAAGTCAAACGATACAATTGAGTGAACCGAAAAGACCAAAGGTGTGGCTAATCCTGCCAATACGAGTGAGACCTCTTCAAACCGTTGCCAATCTTTAGCACGGCCACTCCAGCCAAACGATAGGGTACTATATATTTTCTTACGTAATGGCCAATATTTTTCATTGACTTTATCTCTAATCATAGCAAAATCTGGAATGAGGCCTACGTACCAAAAAACTAAAGAGACGGAAAAATAGGTCGATATGGCAAAAACATCCCACAAAAGAGGAGAATTGAAATTTACCCATAATGAGCCAAAATTGTTTGGAATTGGGAAAACAAAATATCCTAACCAAGGACGACCCATGTGAATAAGTGGAAACATAGCGGCCTGAACAACTGCAAAAATAGTCATTGCTTCAGCCGACCTATTGATAGAGAGTCTCCATTTCTGCCTAAAGAGTAATAATACTGCCGAGATCAATGTTCCAGCATGACCTATACCGACCCACCAAACAAAATTGGTAATGTCCCATGCCCAACCAATAGTTTTATTTAATCCCCAAACTCCAATACCAGTACCAATGGTGTACCCTACTGAAAGAATCCACCAAATGAATAATACTAGTGAAATTCCAAAAACAATCCACCACAGTTTATTAGCTTTAGCAAGAACGGGCTTGGCTACATCCACCGTTATGTCGTGATAACTTTTGTTACCTAAAATTAGTGGCTCTCTTATGGGGCTTTCTTTTTGCATAACGTACTAATTAAGCTTTTCTATTTCTAATTTTTGTTTGATAAAATACGGATGGAGCCGTATTTATCTCTTCAAGCAAGTAATACTGTCTCTCGTCTTCTTTCAATGTACTAACTTCACTGGATGTATCATTGACATCACCAAAGACAAGGGCATTAGTTGGACAAGCAACTGAGCAGGCCGTTTGTGCCTCTTTATCAAGTACTTTACGACCATCTCGCTTAGCGTCTAATTTTACTTTCTGTATCATTTGGATACACATGCTACATTTCTCCATCACACCTCGAACTCTTACCGTAACGTCCGGATTTAATACCATTTTACCAAGGTCATCGTTCATGTTGAAATCAAAGGCATCATTTTCAGCGTAGTTGAACCAATTAAAACGACGTACTTTGTAAGGACAG
Organism: uncultured Flavobacteriales bacterium; assembly: GCA_963991165.1. Classification (GTDB taxonomy): domain Bacteria; phylum Bacteroidota; class Bacteroidia; order Flavobacteriales; family UBA7312. Next base: position 32,906 of record CAXDOW010000004.1, read on the forward strand.
TTATTGGCACAATATCGAGTTCCAACGCATCGATTGTAAGCCATGTGATTTAATCCCTCGGCACTGTGTGAAGTGGCCGCTACTGGACAAACTGTTTCGCAAGGAGCATGATTACAATGCTGACACATCACTGGTTGAAAAGCTACATCAGGGTTTTCTGATGGTACTTCCATCGCTTTGTATTTTGATACCGACCCAAGACCTTGTTCTTCTGCTATTTCTTCGGTCATATCGCTAGAATAGTATCTATCTATTCGCAACCAGTGCATATCGCGGCTTTTTCTCACTTCTTCTTTTCCAACAACTGGCACGTTATTCTCTGAGTGACATGCCACAACGCAAGCATTACAACCAATACAAGTTGTTAAGTCTATGGATAAGTTCCAAAAATGACCCGATTCATGATCAAATTCTTTCCATAGACTGACTTCATCGGCGAATAATTTACCTTTGTGAGTATAGAATGTGATATCAGGATTTCCTGCTTTTGGATCCTTTATATATTCTGAAAGAGTGGTTTCTTTAATTAAAGACCTACCCATCATTGTGTGATGTAATTGCACAGAAGCAAAGCCATGTTCTCCCTCCATTTTTTCAATCGTGACATTGGAAGGTGCAATGAAATCATTATTGGTAATTAGTGGATAAGCATTGATTCCAACAGCATTACCAACTTTTCCAGAAGAAGTTCTTCCGTAACCTAAAGCTAAACCAATCGTCCCAATGGCTTGTCCTGGCTGAATGAGTACAGGCACATTTTCAAGGGTTGTGTTGCCAACAGTTAATCGAACAACGTTTCCATCCATAGAGCCGTCGTTATTATTCCAGTTGCTTAACCCATATTCTCTGGCTGTAGTGGCTGACACGGTGATGTAATTGTCCCAACAAGCCCGAGTGATGGGGTCTGGCAATTCTTGTAACCAAGGATTATTGGCTTGGGTTCCATCACCTAAGGAGTTAGATTGATAAAGGGCCAACTCTAAATCTCCTGAATTTTGGGTAATAGATACTACATTCCCAGAAAAAGAAGTGGGTGATTTTTTGGACTCTGAAATGGTAATAAATCCATCGTGTAATGATTGTGACCAAGCTGTTTTTTCTCTCCAATATTGCTTCAAATAAGTGTAATAGTCTTCATTGCTTCTAGACCAGCTCAACATTGAGTCTTGAAATTGACGACTATCGAATAAAGGTTGAATGGTTGGTTGAGTAAATGACACCTCACCATGTTTTGCACGAGCATCTCCCCAGCTTTCTAAATAGTGTCTATCAGGACACACATACTCTACATATTGAGCGGTTTCGTCCATGCTTAAAGCGGTGGATATTGTCAATGATACTTTCTTTAATCCAGCATTGAATTGTTCGGCGTTTGGCAATGTGTAGGACGGGTTTACTCCGCTGATGATTAATGCTCCTACTTGCCCCGAATTCATATCCTTGACTAATTGATTGACCAATTCATCGTCTCCTGCCTTTAAATAATAAGGCTTTTCCAAATCGATGGTTTTGCCATAATTAGATAGTTGGTTGTTTATGGCATTAATCACAAGTTGAACATCTTTGTCATTACTATCACAAACAACAAGAGATTTACCCTTAGCAGCTAAAAGTTCAGAGTAAATATCTTTCAGCCTATCGTCCGGACTTTGATTACCAATAATTGATTGATAGAGGTTTTCTATTAAACGAAGTTTTTCTGATGGTTTTACTGGTATTCTGACATCAGCATTTGAACCTGTTAACGACATATTCGTCTCAATTTGAAAGTGTCGAGACATTTTACCATTTTTCGGGTTTCTATTACTTGCATATTGCTTTTCAAAACCAACATTGAGCCAGCTACCTAAAAAGTCAGCACCAAACGAAACAATAACGTCAGACTTATCAAAATGATAAGAAGGAATTGCTCTAACTCCAAAAGATGATTGATTGGCATCTAAAATACCTTGATAAGAAATAGCATCATACTGAATGTGTTTGGCATCATACTTTTCACAAAAATCGTTGATTATAGCATTGGTGGTAGGACTAATTATAGTGTTGGTTAGCACTACCACTTGACCGTCCACATCAGAAAGGCGTGTTACAATTTCTTCGTCTATTTGCGACCATGCTGTTGTTTGTCCTTTTTTCTTTGGAGTCTTAAGGCGGTTAGAATCATACAGTGACAAAACCGATGAAACTACCCTCGCATTAGGAGTTGCACTTGACAAATCGTTTGGTTTTATAAAAATGGGACGACCCTCTCTCGTTTTCACCAAGACATTTGCAAAATCGTTACCATCGTAGTAAGTGGAAGAATACCAATTGGCAACGCCAGGCGTAATTTCTTCTGGTTTTACGACATAAGGAATGGACTTTACTACTGGTGTTTCACAAGCTGCCAGTGTTGCAGCGGCGGTACTAAAACCCAAAAACTTAAGAAAATCACGACGAGAAGTAGTGGATTGAGTAAGGGCTTTTTCATCTCCTAAAAACTCTTCCGTAGGAATGGGTTCAACAAATTCATTGTGTTTAAGAGACTCAATAGCTGGGTCGTTAGTCAATTCTGCTAATCCTTTCCAGTATTTTTTTTGCTTAGTCATATCTGATACTAATTTTTTTGTCGATGGTTAGTAGTGACACTTTCCGCACTCCAGTCCTCCAATGGCTTCCACATTAAATGTTTCTCCTGGATGATTTTCTTTAAATCTTGCGTGCATTTCTTCGTAATAATCGTTGTCGGCTACCTGAACTTCCGTCTGTCTATGACAGTCGATACACCATCCCATTGTTAAGCTGGAATGTTGTTCTAATACTTCCATATCTTCGACTGGGCCATGACATTCTTGACATTCTAATCCTCCCGCAACGACGTGTTGTGCGTGGTTGAAATAAGACAAGTCAGGCAAATTATGTATTCGCACCCACTTAATTGGTTTTTCTTCATAACCTTCAATGTATCTTCCTTTTTCAGGATCAAAACCAACGGCGTCATAAATTTTTTGTATTTCAGCTTTTCCAGAAGGACCTTCATTGATGTAGGTATGGCAGTTCATACATACATTGGCTGATGGAATAGCTGCCGACTTTCCATGTCGAGCTGAATGGTGGCAATAATTACAATCTACTCCATTGATGCCCGCATGTAACTTATGTGAAAAGGCAATGGGTTGCTCGGGCTTGTATCCTTGAGTCACACCAACTTTGGTCATGAGATTCCAGGCCGAATTAGCACCAAAAATAGCAATCACAACTACAGTAAGGGTAACTAGTGATTTACGTTCCAAATAGGCATTCACGAGCCCAACTACGGATGAAAAGAAATCCTCTGGATTTTCTCCAGATACGTGCTTTAGTGTATTTTTTACTTTCCACAAACCGGCTACAATCAACAACAGAACAATGGAAATTGACAGGATAATGTAATCTTTAGTTTTTGAATCTGTCGCCTCAATCGCACCCCCGTCTGCTGAAGCAACCGCTACTGGTTGTACTTTGGCTGGTGCCTCTTCTATGTAGGCAAGAATATTACGCACATCGTCATCTGAGAAATAGGGGAATGCCGTCATTGGAGATTTGTTATACTCCTCATAGATAGCTATGGCATCGGGATCTCCAGACGCAATCATTTCAGCCGAATTCTTTATCCACTTAATCAACCATTCTTCTGAATATTTGTCACTGACACCTCTTAATGCTGGTCCGATAAGCTTGTTATCTATTTGATGACATGCTGTACAATTAGCTTGATATAACTTTTCTCCTTCTTCAATATTCTGAGCAGATGAAATTTTGCAAAAAGAAAAAAGAATAACAAGAATTGCTAGAGAAGAAATGGTGTTTTTAAATCGAATAAATTTAGCCATGTTTTAAATATATCATCAACAAAATGAAACTTAGGCAAATGTAATCTTTTCCTCTATTTTTAATATATACAAGATTAAAATTTTGACTCAATTTATACTGGTTCTAAATAGTATTCGTTTTACTTCAAAGAGCGCACTTAATATCGAATTCGTTGGGTTTTAAAAAAATTATATTTGCAGTATGAAAATGGTCTTTTTTTGTCTTTTTGCGATGTCTTTTGGGTATATGCATTCTCAACACATTACTTATAATGTTTTGAATGATGAGCGAGTAGATAGCTTGATGGATAGAGTAGTTCAAATTAATACGTCAAAGAAGGGGGTTAAAGGGTATCGTGTTCAGATTCATCACGACCAAAGTCAAAGTAGAGAAGATTCGCAAAACTTTAGAGCTAAGTTTTCTAAAGATTTTCCCAACTTGAAGACATACTTAGAGTATAAATCGCCTTATTATAAAATACAAATTGGTAATTTTATCACGAAATTAGAAGCTTACAAGGTTCAAAAAGAAATCAGTAAAAAATACAGGGGGTCTTACATTGTTCCTGCCTATGTTCAATATGAACATCCTGAGGATTTATCAAAGTGATTTTTTGACTTCCACCTCTTCATACCCTTCCACTATATCGCCTACTTTGATGTCGTTGTAATTATTGATGCTTAAACCACATTCGTAGCCTGCTGAAACTTCTTTAACGTCGTCTTTAAATCGTTTTAATGTGGCCAAGCTACCTGAATAAATAACGATTCCATCTCTAATGAGTCTAATTTTGGTATTTCGAGTGATTTTACCATCTAAAACATAACACCCTGCGATGGTTCCGACTTTAGAAATTTTGAAGGTTTCTCGTATCTCAATATTACACACCACTTTTTCTTCAATATCGGGTGATAACATGCCTTCCATGGCTTTTTCCAACTCTTCAATAGCATTGTAAATAACAGAATAAAGTCTAATATCTATTTGTTCTTTTTCGGCTAATTTTCGAGCATTTATTGACGGTCGTACTTGAAATCCTATGATGATAGCATCGGAGGCGGTTGCTAACATAACATCAGATTCTGAAATTTGACCAACGGATTGATGAATTATATTTACAGCAATTTGATCCGTGGACAGTTTCTGCAATGAGTCCGAAAGCGCTTCAATGGAACCATCAACATCTCCTTTAATAATGATGTTTAACTCTTGGAAGTCTCCTAATGCGAGTCGTCTTCCAATTTCATCGAGGGTGATGTGTTTTTGCGTTCGAACGCCTTGCTCTCGTTGCAACTGCATTCGTTTAGCTGCTATATTTTTGGCTTCACGCTCATCGTCCATCACATTGAACTTGTCGCCTGCCTGAGCAGCACCGTTGAGCCCCAGTAAAACTGCGGGAGATGATGGTCCAGCAACTTCTTTTTTATTTTCTCTTTCGTCGAGGAGTGCTTTTACTTTTCCTGAATAACAGCCTGCTAATACGTAATCACCTACTTTGAGGGTTCCTGATTGAACTAGTATGGTGGTTAGATACCCTTTTCCTTTGTCTAGTGAGGCTTCAATGACTGTTCCATTAGCATTTTTATGGGGGTTGGCTTGCAGTTCTAGCAGCTCTGATTCTAGCAATACTTTCTCTAGTAATTCTGACACACCTTGTCCTGTTTTAGCTGAAATTTCTTGAGATTGGTACTTCCCCCCCCAATCTTCTAACAAAATATTTTCATTGGCTAACTGCTCTTTTATCTTGTCGGGGTTGGCAGTTTCCCGATCAATTTTATTAATGGCAAAAACCATTGGCACACCTGCCGCTTGGGCGTGACTAATGGCTTCTTTTGTTTGAGGCATCACTTGGTCGTCTGCTGCAACAACTATAATAACGACGTCTGTTACTTGAGCTCCTCGTGCTCTCATAGCTGTAAATGCTTCGTGACCAGGAGTGTCCAAAAATGTAATTTTTTTATCATTTAGTGTGACTTCATAAGCCCCAACATGTTGGGTTATGCCACCGGCTTCTCCGCTAATCACATTTGCGTCTCTAATATAATCTAGTAGGGAAGTTTTTCCATGATCAACATGTCCCATAACAGTTACTATAGGTGCACGTGATTCTAAGGCTTCATCGGTATCCTCTTCTTGGTGAATAGATTCTTGTACTTCGGCACCAACAAATTCTACGTTATATCCAAATTCTTCGGAAAGAATCGATATAGTTTCAGCATCGAGACGTTGGTTTTGGGTAACCATCATCCCAAGTGAGAAACAGGCTGATATTATTTGGTTTGGCTCAAGGTTCATTAATTGAGCTAACTCGGCCGTGGTGACAAATTCTGTGACTTGTATTGTTTTGCTTTGCTCCTCGTGTTTTATTTGGTCTATTTCTTCTTTTTCTTTTCGAGCTAATCGCTTTTCTCTCCTTATTTTGGCGCCCTTATTTTTCCCACTTTGTAGTTTTGCTAAGTTTTCTCTTACTTGTTTTTGAATTTCTTCAGGGTTAAGTTCTGCTTTTTCTGGCGTCTTATTTTTTGGTCTTGCCGTATGTTTTGGGTTTTCCTTAATGACTCGTCTTCTCTTTTTCTTCGTTTCTACCTTAGAAGAGGATGAAGCTACGGGAGTTTTCTTTTTGGGTTTATCGAATTTAGATAGATCTATTTTTTCAGAATTGACAATGGTTGGCCCATCTAACCTTTGTGCTTTGGCCCGTATAACGGTTGTTGTATCTTCTTTTTTTTCAGGGGCTTTGGGCGATTCTTCAACTTTTTTTGGCAATGGAGTATCGCTTTCTTTCTCTTTTGTTTCTGTTTGATTAGGTGGTGTTTTGGCTTTTTGTGAAGTTAATTGATTAACATCTACTTTAGAGATAATTTTTAACCCTTCTATTTTGGGCGTAGCGACTACTGTTGTTTCGGGCTCAGTGTTAGGTAGTTCTTTATGTTCTTCTTCCGCTTTCTTTAATTCTTTTGCTTCAGCTTTTACTTTTTTATCTGGTTGATATTCATCCACTAATATATCGTAGGTTTCGGCAGAAATTTTTGAGTTACGATTCAAATTTTCTACCCCCTTGGTTTGCAAAAACTCCAAGATGGTGTCTACACCTACATTGAACTCTTTTGCTACTTTTGATAACCGTTGTGGGACTCCTGACATATAGTTTATTTTATTCGAGTTCTGCTTTTAAAATGGCTATCACTTCCGCCACTGTTTCTTCTTCTAAATCGGTTCGTTTTACAAGATCGGCCTTGTCGAGCTTTATTACGTCTCTTGCTGTGTCGCAACCTATAGCTTTGAGCGCGTCAATTATCCAACCTTCGATTTCGTCACTGAATTCTGACAACTCGACATCGTCTTCTGCTTCATCAACATTTCTGTAGACATCTATTTCATATCCTGTCAGCATACTAGCTAAACGGATATTAAATCCTCCTTTTCCAATAGCTAATGATACTTGATCGGGGTGCAAATAAACATCGGCTTTGTTGGTTTCATCGTTGATTTGGATGGACGTAATTTTAGCTGGATTTAGCGCTCGAGTGATGTATAGTTGTGTGTTGTCTGTATAGTTGATAACATCAATATTTTCGTTTCTCAATTCTCTGACAATTCCATGTATACGGGCTCCTCTCATTCCAACACATGCGCCTACTGGGTCAATTCGTTCGTCATAGGATTCAACGGCTACTTTGGCTCTATCGCCTGGAACACGGACGATTTTTTTTATGGTTATTAACCCATCAAATACCTCAGGTACTTCTTGTTCAAAGAGGCGAGCTAAAAATTCTGGTGCTGTTCTGGACAGGATAATGAGTGGGGTGTGATTCCTCATTTCAACACTTTTAACAACAGCTCTGACGGTATCTCCTTTTTTGAAAAAGTCACTAGGGATAGCTTCAGATTTAGGGAGTATTAACTCGTTTTCTTCGCCATCCAAAATTAGGATTTCATTTCTCCAAACTTGGTACACTTCTCCGTTTATAATTTCTCCTATTCTGTCTTCGTATCTGTCAAAAACTTCTTTTTTCTCAAGATCAAGGATTCTGGAGGTGAGTGTTTGTCGCAAAGATAGGACTTGTCGCCTCCCAAAGTCTTCTAAAAAGACTTGTTCTGAAACCTCTTCGCCAATCTCAAAGTCTGGTTCTATTTTGATGGCTTCGCTATATGCTATTTCTAGATTAGGGTCTTCTAGTTCGTCGTCTGCTACAATTTCTCTATTTCTCCAAATTTCTAAATCGCCTTTGTCAATGTTGATTATGACATCAATATTTTCATCGGTGCCATATTGTTTCAACATTACTCCCCTGAAAACATCTTCAAGAACGTTCATCATGGTTTCACGATCTATGTTCTTGAATTCCTTGAATTCTGAAAATGATTCGATTAAATTGCTTGCATTCATTTTTTTAAATTTTTATCACGAGTTTGGTTTTATCTATCTGATCAAAACTAAAAGTATGTTTTTCAACAATTTTTG
>CAXDOW010000005.1:0-39419 GCA_963991165.1 uncultured Flavobacteriales bacterium
ACCAAAAGAATTACACGACTATATTTGTCAACACTCTCAACAAGAGAGTACGGTTTTAGCTCAACTAAATAGAGAAACATGGGCTAAAGTATTGATTCCAAGAATGCTGTCAGGACACCTACAAGGCCGCGTTTTGAGCATGCTCAGTAACATGATAAAACCAAAGACCATACTTGAAATTGGCACCTACACGGGCTATTCTGCCATCTGTTTGTCGGAAGGTCTTGAAAATAATGGACAGTTAATCACCATTGATATTAATGAAGAAATTGAAAAAATGGCGGCCACCTATTTTGAAAAAGCCGGTATCAAGCAAAAAGTACAACAACATATCGGAAACGCTCTTGACATTATCCCCAAACTGGATACTTCATTCGACCTAGTGTTTATTGATGCCGATAAAGAAAACTATTCCCATTATTTTGATATGGTTATAGACAAAATACCAATTGGTGGCTACATTATTACCGACAATGTACTATGGAGCGGAAAAGTCGTGGAAGAAGTAGATGAAAAAGATCAAGAAACACTCGCAATTCAAGCATTTAACGACAAAGTACAAAACGACCAAAGGGTTGAAAATGTACTTTTTCCAATAAGAGATGGATTAATGGTATGTCGAAAAGTAAAGTGACAAACTTATCATTTGAAAATACGAAGGTAGCATTTCAGTCTAAAACAGACTTCGAGCTGAAGAAATCGTTCTGGCTTTTTAAGCTGGTGGGCAATAATTTTATTGTAAAATGGAGCCCTCTTCTTTTAAAAATAGCTCTTTTCTTAAGATTACCTATTAAAGGAATCATTAAAAAAACTATTTTCAGTCAGTTTTGTGGTGGCGAATTTATTCATGATTGCGAAAAAAGCATAATTACATTAGCCCAATATAAGGTCAAAACGATTCTAGATTATTCTGTTGAAGGGCAAATCAATGAAGCTGATTTTGAACAAGTAACCAACGAAATTATAAAAACCATTCATCGTGCAAAAGGCGATGAAAATATTCCTTTTGCAGTATTTAAAATTTCTGGTCTTGGACGCTTTAACATACTTGAAAAAGTCAGTGCCAACCACAGTCTTAGCGACTCTGAAACGTTAGAGTTTAATCAAATAAAAAACAGAGTCAAACGCATATGCCAAAAAGCATTTGACTTAAATGTTAACATTTTCATTGACGCCGAAGAAAGCTGGATACAAAATACCATTGATCATTTAGCCACTTCCATGATGCGCTTGTTTAACAAAGAGCACGTCATTGTGTATAACACCTTACAAATGTATCGTTGGGACAGATTGGCATTTTTGAAGCAATCTTATGCCGATGCTGAAAATGGAAATTACCACTTAGGATTAAAAATCGTAAGAGGTGCCTATATGGAAAAAGAACGAAAGAGAGCTGAAGAGTTTGGCTACCCATCGCCCATACAAAAGGATAAAAAAAGTTGTGATCAAGATTTTGATTTAGCTCTTTCATATTGTATTAACCACATTGATAAAATTTCCATTTGCGCTGGAACGCACAATGAAAAAAGCACACTAAAATTAGTTGAACTCATGACTAAAAACAACGTTTTAAAAGACGATAAAAGAGTGTATTTTTCTCAATTATTAGGCATGAGCGACCACATCAGTTTTAATTTGGCTAAACAGGGTTACAATGTCGTAAAGTACATGCCCTACGGACCTGTAAAAGAAGTCCTTCCATACCTGATAAGAAGAGCTCAAGAAAATACCTCCATAGCCGGTCAAACTAGTAGAGAATTAACACTAATTATTCAAGAAAGAAATAGAAGGAATCAAGAATTGCACGAGCAAAATTGATTATTTAATGTGAATTTTCTAACAATAACTTTGTCTTCGCAGAGTTCAAAAACAACACTTAAAGAGTCTTTTTCAACAGTATACAGTTTGCAAGGAAGGGCATTTTTATCGCTTTTTTCAAAATTGACATTTCCCCCCTCTAAGACATCCAAAACCTCATCTTGACTTACTGATAAACAATCTATAAGGCATTGTGCTTGAGGACTTATATGAATCGTATCTTGTTTCAAATGATAGAGTACTCGATAGTCTAAACTAAAATAGCGTGCGTACTCAGAAAACCTACCAGGAAAAGCAAATCTTATAATCATCACTCCAAACAAAACCCCTATCAGAAAAATACTCAGCCGTCGAATCATTAAATACTAGCTATTATTAAATCTATTTCTTTATAACTCAAATTGAACCACTCTCCCACCATTTTATTAGTTAAAATGCCTCTGCAAATATATATCCCTTTTCGCAGGCCTGCATCGCTTGAAATGACAGCGTCTAAGCCACCAAAATCGCCAATATTTAAAAGAATTGGTGTCAACAAATTGCTCAAAGAATATGACCCTGTTCGAGCTACTCTAGACAATATATTAGGAACACAGTAATGTATAACGCCATGCTTGACAAAGGTAGGCGAGGTGTGACTGGTTAACTTTGATGTTTCAAAACATCCACCTTGGTCAATACTCACATCGACAATAACGGCTCCTTGTTTCATCATTTCTACCATTTGCTCACTTACCACACATGGTGTTCTTTGATCGTTAGATCTCAAGGCACCTATTACTACGTCGGCTCGTATTAATGCCTTTGTTAACACTTTTGGCTGAATAATTGATGTAAAAACCCTCGTGTTAATATCATTTTGCAACCTGCGTAGCTTAGACAATGAATTATCAAACACTTTTACCGAAGCACCAAGACCCAAAGCCGAACGAGCTGAAAACTCACCTACCGTTCCAGCTCCAATAATAACAACTTCCGTTGGTGTTACTCCTGAAATACCACCTAATAGCAGGCCTTTTCCTTCATTCACATTGCTCAAACACTCTGAGGCAATAAGTACCGCCGCATTTCCTGCAATTTCACTCATTGAACGAATAAAAGGCATCATGCCATTTTCATCTTGAATAAATTCATAGGCAATACAGTTAATTTTCTTTTCGGTCAGTTTCTTTATAAAATCTTTATTTCGAGTCGTAATTTGTAGTGTGGAAATAAGGGTTTGACGGCCTTTCATCATGTCAATTTCGTCAATGGTAGGCGGCTCTACCTTAAGAACGATATCTGCTTGATAGACCTCCTTGGCAGCGTAAACAATTTTGGCTCCAGCTTCACTAAATTCAACATCACTAAAATTGGCTCCCTCACCAGCTTGAGATTCAATGATGACTTCATGACCATGGCTTACCAATAATTGTACCGCATCGGGAACAATGGCTACACGATTTTCTTGGAAACTTATTTCTTTAGGGATGCCTATGAATAAAGATTTTGATTGCTTTTTTAATTCTAATTTTTCCTCCTGTGGCAACAGTCCTTTACTGCTGTGCGATGAAAATTTAATCATTTGGTTCTAATTTAATGATTCGTTTATCGTCTTCTTGGTGGATATAGATATGCACAAAGTCAGGTGGTAATAAATCCCCAATTTTTGAAGGCCACTCAACCAAACATATCGCCGAATCATCAAAATATGTATCGATTCCTATGTCCACTACCTCTTGTTTATTTTCAATGCGATAAAAATCAAAATGATAAACGGTTTGATTCAATCTACTAATATACTCATTTACAATTGAAAATGTGGGGCTATTGACCACATCAATAACTTCAAGTTGTTTACAAATGTGTTTTATGAGGGTTGTTTTTCCAGCTCCCATGTTGCCATGAAACGCTATTCTTTTGGAATGACAACGGCTAAGAATCTCTGAACTAATAAGGTCTAAATCCTCTTTATTGTTACACGTCCATTGCATCATTTATTTGGACGCTAAAGTGAGAATTGGTATCATCATTTCTTCTAACGATATGCCACCATGTTGAAAGGTTTCTTTGTAATGGTTGACATAGTAATTATAGTTGTTGGGGTAGGCAAAAAAGTAATCTTCCTTGGCAAAAACAAACTTACTACTTACGTTAACAGCGGGTAGCATGATGTCCTTTGGCTGATGTATCTCAAAGACATCTTTGGAGTTATATTTCATATTTCGACCTGTTTTATACCTCAAATTAGTGCTTAAATCTTTTTCACCTAGTACTTTTGTTGGTCTTTTAACTTGTACCGTCCCATGGTCGGTTGTAACAACGATCCTGGAGTTGCTTTTAGCAATAAAATTAAACATTTCCTTTAAGGGGGAATATTCAAACCAAGAAGTTGTTAACGAACGGTAAGCGGCATTTCCCTCTGCCAATTCTTTTATCACTTTCATATCCGTTCTAGAATGGGATAGCATATCCACAAAATTATATACAATGACATTGAGCTTGTTATTAGAAAGATTTGGCATCATTTCTACCAATTTTTTGCCTGCCTCTAAATTGGTAATTTTGTTGTATGACAGTTTAATATTGTCCTTACCCAAACGACTAAGTTGTGATCGCAGGAAATCTTCTTCATACATGTTTTTCCCACCTTCATCCACGTCATTTTTCCACCAATTTGGGTGTGTTTGTTGCATTTGTAGCGGCATTAATCCTGAAAAAATTGCATTTCTAGAATATTGAGTGGCCGTTGGTAAAATGCTAAAATACAAGTCCTCTTCTTCTATCACAAAATCGTTCATTAGCGAGGGCTGAATCATTTTCCATTGGTCATACCTTAAATTGTCGATAACAATAAAATAGGTCGTTTGTCCAGAGTCTAGTTCAGGCAAAACCGAATGTTTAAATACCTGATGAGATAACAAGGGTGCTTGCTCCCGATTGTTAAACCATGATGGATACCGCTCTTTGATGAACTTAAAAAATTGAATATTGGCTTCGGCTTTCTGCATTTCTAAAATGTGTTTCATGCTGCTGTCGCCTGATTGCTCTAGCTCCAATTCCCAAAAAGTAATTTTTTTATAAAGCTCTTTCCAATCGTCAACGGTCAAATATTGTCCTAATTTCAGCCCTATATCTCTAAATTCTTTTTGATATTCAGTATTAGTTTTTTTGGTCACAAGACGATCGCTGTCTATGTGTTTTTTAATAGTCAGCAATATTTGATTTGGATTTACTGGCTTAATTAAATAATCTGATATCTTGGAGCCAATGGCTTCTTCCATTATACTTTCTTCTTCACTTTTGGTAATCATGATAACTGGTAAATTGTTAATTTTACTTTTGATTTCCAACAAGGTTTCCAAACCTGAAAGACCAGGCATGTTTTCATCTAAGAATACCAAATCATAGTGATTAACATCTAACATCTCAAGAGCCGAAACACCATTATTAGTGGTTTGTACTTGATACCCTTTTTCCTCTAAAAAAAGGATATGTGGCTTCAATAAATCAACTTCATCATCGACCCAAAGTATGGTTATATTATCTTTAAAATTCATATATTCAGCGATATTTAAAATTATATAAAATTACAGTTTTTTTTAAATGGAAAAATCATCAAAAATTATTAACGATCCATTGTATGGTTTTATTAGTTTAGAGGGTGGTATTATTTTAAAATTAATAGAACACCCCTATTTTCAACGCTTACGACGTATTTCTCAACTAGGGCTGACTAAAATGGTGTATCCGGGTGCTAACCACACACGATTTCATCATGCTATTGGAGCCATGCACTTAATGCAAAAAGCCATTCGCATTTTAAAACAAAAAGGGGTGGATATTAGTGAGCAGGAAGCTATGGCGGCAAAAATTGCAATTCTGCTGCATGACATTGGCCATGGCCCTTTTTCTCATGCCTTGGAGAATACCATAGTGACTAATATTTCACATGAAGATTTATCCTTGTTGTACATGCAACATTTGAATGAAGAATTTGAGGGTAAGTTGAGCCTTGCTATTGACATTTTCAACAACAATTATCACAAATCATTTTTACATCAACTGGTTTCAAGTCAACTAGACATGGACCGTTTGGATTACCTTAACAGAGATAGTTTTTACTCTGGAGTTCAAGAAGGAATTATTGGTTCTGAACGCATCATTAACATGCTCAATGTGGTCGACCACCATCTAGTGGTTGAAAGTAAAGGCATCTATTCGGTTGAAAAATTTTTGATTGCTCGACGGTTAATGTATTGGCAAGTTTATTTTCATAAAACAGTTGTTTGTTCTGAACAAATCCTCATTAAAATTCTTACTAGAGCTAAAGAATTATCACGAAAAAATGTCGATTTATTTTGCACTTCATCACTCAAAGAATTTTTATATGCAGATATAACAATGGCTGATTTTGAATCAGATAAAAGCACCTTAAAAACCTTCAGCAAACTTGACGATTATGACATTTATACTTGCTTAAAAGAATGGCAAAATTGCTCTGATAAAATTTTATCTTATTTGTCAAAAAGCATTATAGAACGAAAGTTATTCAAAGTAAAACTACTTGACGAACCAATGAACAAGGATACCATATCCTCATTAAAACATACTATTTCTAAAAAATACACGTTGGTAGAGGGTGAATTAGATTATTATTTTATCACAGGTCAAATTACTAACAACACCTATAAATTGAACGATTCTGATATTAACATTTTATATAAAAACAAAACGATTTCTGATTTGATTTCATCGGCAGACAAGTCCACCATTTCAGCGTTAACAAAAAACGTTAAAAAGTATTTTTATTGTTATCCTAAATGATTTCTTATTTGAATAAATTTGCATTATGGAGCTTAGGGTAAAGGAAATAGCTAAAATGCTTAAGGGTACCGTTGTAGGTGATGAAAACATCGTCATAAATTCATTATCCAAAATTGAACAAGGAACAAAGGGAAGTTTGAGCTTTTTAGCCAATTCCAAGTACTTTCATTTTTTATCTACGACAAAGGCCAGTGCCATTCTTGTAGAACAAAGCATGAAAGAGGTAAGTAATCTTACTAATGCCACCCTTATTCAAGTTGAGGATGCTTATTTAAGTTTTGCCAAAATTATTAACCTCTTTGGTCAAGAAAACAAACAGAATAGTGGTATTCACCCAAGCTCTTTTGTTGACAAGGATAGTTCTGTTGGCAAAGACGTTTACATAGGAGCTAATGTCAGTATTGGAAAAAATTGTGATATAGGCGATCAGGTACATATTTACCCCAATTGCCATATAGGTGATAATGTTACCATTGGCAAAAACACAATTATTTATGCTGGCACAGTCATAAACTCATCGTGTCAAATTGGTCAGGATTGTTTTATCCAATCAGGAGTAGTGATTGGAAGCGATGGCTTTGGCTTTGCTAATGACGATAACAATAATTTCTTAAAAATTGCTCAAATAGGTAATGTCATCATTGAAGACCAAGTTGAAATTGGCGCCAACACCACCATTGATAGAGCCACCATGGGTTCTACCATCATTCGACAAGGAGTCAAACTAGACAACCTTATTCAAATTGCTCACAATGTTGATATTGGACGAAATACCATTATTGCCGCTCAATCGGGAGTAGCAGGATCTACCAAAATCGGTGAAAATTGCATGATTGGCGGACAAGTTGGAATCATTGGGCATTTAGTCATTGGAAACAATGTAAAGATTGCTGCTCAATCAGGTGTAGGTTCAAATGTCAAAGACGATCAAATCATACAAGGGTCTCCAGCTTTCTCGGTCAGCGATTACAGAAAATCTTACGTCTCCTTTAAGCAACTCCCGCAACTTTTTTCTTTGGTACACAAAATAGAAAAACAGATAAACAACCTTCTAAATAAATAAATGCCAAACTTTCAGATCACCATTTTAGAATCTTGTTCATTAAGTGGTCACGGACTACACACTGGCATTACGTCCCAATTGATATTTAAACCAGCCCCTATCAATACTGGAATTTGCTTCATCAGAACAGATTTAGAAGGTCAGCCACAAGTAAATGCCACCTTATCCAATTTCCATGAAACAAAACGGAGTACTTTACTCAAGAAAGGAGAGGCAAGTATTCAAACCACAGAACATGTTTTGGCTGCTGTAAAAGGACTTGGTATCGATAACTTATACATTGAAATTGATGGACCAGAAATTCCCATTCTGGACGGAAGTTCAATCCAGTTTTTGAACCTCCTAAAAAAAGCAGGCCTGAAGGAACAGAAAGCTCAAAAACACATTTATAAAGTTCAATCTCCAATTTATTTTAAAGACGATATTACTCAAAGCGAATATACTCTTGAACCACACCATGATTTTAAAATTGATTTGACCATAGATTATAATTCTAACGTTTTAAAAAAATCGAGTGCCCATCTAAATAGCATGAGTGAGTTTGAAAGTCAATTCGCCGATTCGAGAACATTTGTTTTTTTTGACGAAATACGCCCACTTATAAATAACAACCTTATCAAGGGCGGTAGCTTGAATAATGCTATTGTTTTTGTTGAGAATAGTGTAAATTCTGAAGAACTTACTAAATTAGCAACGATTTTTGATAACAAAAACATTAGCGTCAAAAATCAAGGTATTTTAAATAATACCGAACTAAAATATAAAAACGAACCTGCTAGGCATAAACTTTTAGATGTCATTGGCGACTTAGCTCTGTTGAATTGTACTATTCAAGGACACCTAACAGTAAAAAAACCTGGCCATAAATCAAATATTGCTTTTGCTAAAAAATTACATCATCTAATGAAAACAAATGCTCCTATCTATGACCCTAATCAGGCACCAGTGAAAGACATCCATCAAATAATGGAAATGTTGCCTCACCGACCACCCTTTTTACTCATTGACAAAATCATGGAATTGAGTGATAATGATGTTGTGGGCTTAAAAAATGTAACCATGAATGAGCCATTCTTTAAAGGTCATTTTCCAGGTGAAGCCGTCATGCCAGGAGTTTTACAAGTAGAAGCTATGGCTCAAACGGGTGGAATTTTAATACTTAATACAGTACCTGACCCTGAGAACTACCTCACTTATTTCATGAAAATTGATAAAGTGAAATTCAAACAAAAGGTCGTTCCTGGCGACACACTAGTTTTCAAATGCCAATTGATAAGCCCTATTAGACGCGGTATTTGTCACATGTCAGGGAATGCTTTTGTAGGCGATAAGTTAGTCATGGAAGCAGAATTGATGGCTCAAATCAAAAAAGTAAAATAAATGTTATGCATCACTCACTCACCCACATTCACCCAAAAGCTAACATAGGAGCTAATGTGACCGTTGATGCCTTTACTTCAATCCATGAAAATGTTGAAATAGGAGACAACACTTGGATAGGATCAAATGTGACCATTATGGATGGTGCACGAATTGGAAAAAATTGCAAAATTTTTCCAGGAAGTGTTATTTCTGCCGTTCCCCAAGATTTAAAATTTGGCGGTGAAGAAAGTATAGCTGTTATTGGAAACAATACCACCATTCGTGAATATGTCACTATCAACAGAGGAACTAACTACAGTGGCCGCACTTCCGTTGGAGAAAACTGTTTAATAATGGCGTACGTACATATTGCTCACGATTGTCACATTGAAGATTTCGCCATACTAGCAAATAGCGTCCAATTGGGAGGTCATGTAGAAATAGGAAAACATACTATTATTGGAGGAGTAAGTGCCATTCATCAATTTGTCAAAATAGGCCCATACAGCATGATTTCAGGTGGTTCTTTGGTCAGAAAAGACGTCCCTCCATACATCAAAGTAGCGAGAGAACCGCTCAGTTTTGTGGGTATTAACACCATTGGTTTGAATAGAAAAGGTTTCTCCGCTGAGAAAGTGAATGAAATACAAAATATGTATCGTTGTATTTTCCAATCCAATCTCAATAACACAGAAGCACTACAAAAAATTGAAGACACATTTAGCTCTTCATCTGAAAGAGATTTAATTATTAATTTTATACGCAATTCAACAAGAGGAATTATAAAAGGATAAATTTATGGCTACAACATCAGATTTTAGAAACGGACTATGTATTAAATTTAACAATGACCTTTGGCAAATTATTGAGTTTCAACATGTCAAACCTGGAAAAGGACCTGCCTTTGTCAGAACTAAATTGAAAAACTTGTCCAATGGTCGTCGATTAGACAACACCTTTACAGCCGGTGTAAAAATTGATGTTGTCCGTATAGAAAATAGAAAACATCAGTTTTTGTATGCCGAAGGCGACACTTTTCACTTTATGAACAATGACAATTACGAACAAATATTTTTAGATAAGCAATTAATAAACGCACCTGACTTTCTGAAAGAAGGAGACAATGCCGATATCCTTTTTCATGCCGAAGAGGAGAAAATTTTAGGATGTGAATTGCCGGCTGCTGTAGTATTAGAAGTCACTTACACCGAGCCCGGTGTTAAAGGCGATACCGCGACCAACACTTTGAAACCCTCCACTGTAGAAACTGGAGCTACTGTCAATGTTCCATTATTTATCAACATCGGGGATAAAATTAAAATTGATACACGCACTGGGGCGTATTCAGAACGAGTAAAAAGTTAAATGCTTCCCGCCTTTTTTTCTAAAGGACTTATGGAAGCTGGTTGCGACGAAGCCGGAAGAGGATGTTTAGCAGGACCCGTAGTGGCTGCAGCAGTAGTACTCACCAAAGACTTCACACATCCCTTCCTCAACGACTCCAAAAAACTAAGTCCGCAGCAAAGAAAAGAATTAGACCCTTTCATAAAACAACATTCCAAAGAATGGGCTATTGGTGTCGTCCACGCAAAAGAAATTGACAATATTAACATCCTCAACGCTTCCTTTTTGGCTATGCACAAAGCCATTGATAAAATCTCATGTGAACTAGATTTGCTATTGATCGATGGTAACAGATTTAAGAGATATAAAAACATCCAACACCACTGTATCGTTAAAGGCGATGGCAAGTATCTTTCTATTGCAGCAGCTTCTGTTCTTGCAAAAAATTATCGCGACAATTTGATGATTAAATGGGATAAAAAATACCCCTCATATGATTGGAAAAATAATAAAGGGTATCCTACGAAAAAACACCGTATGGCTATCTTAGAACATGGGATTACCCCATTTCATAGAAAAAGTTTTCAGCTTTTACCCTGCCAGTTAGAAATTGAATTTTAATTAAATTTGAATGATTTTAGTAAACCAATGAAATTTAATGTAAATACCATATCGATTATTTCTATTCTTAGTTTGACTATTGTCGTTTTTCTTATTTTTCAAAAATATCAAGCAATCAACAAACAAGAAACACAAGCCATTGAAGCCATTCCAACCAATGCTGCCATCATTATTGAAAGCGACAACTGGGTTGTCACATACAATGATTTGGAAAATGCAACTATATTTAAGACAATAACACAAAGTGCAACCTGGAACAATATAAAATCATCCATCAATCAATTAAAAAGCACCCTGAATAAAGATGAACAATTGGGTACTTTGATTGATGAAAAACAAATGTTTTTGTCTTTACATCATTCGACCGATGGGTTTAATTTTCAAGTTTCAACAACTTGCTCCGACGCCCAACTGGATTTGATTTTATCTCATGATTCAATCATTGAAAATTACAACACTAGGCCCTATGATGGCATTACCATTTATCAACTCCCAAATAATATTTTACTATGTCATCATAATGATTTATTATTTTTCAGCAACTCCAATTTATTGATTGAAGAGGGCATTCGCCAACTAAACAACAAAGTTAGTTTACTTGACAATCCAGCATTCAGTTCTGTGCAAAGCACAAAAAGCACCTTTTCAGTAGCTCACGTTTACATCAACTTCAAGGCCTTGTCTAAATTCGTTGCTCAAAATACTACTTTAAACTTCAAAGACACACAATGGTTGAGCCGATGGGCCAATTGGGCCGAATTAGATTTAGAAATTGCAAATGACGACCTAACGTTTTCTGGCTTCACGGTCGTAGAAGATTCTTCTTCAAACTACCTCACTTCATTGTTTGGTCAAAATGAACAAAGAATGGAAATTAGTAAAATTGCTCCAAAAAACACCAACAAAATTGTTGCTTTTGGAATTGATGACAGCTACCTCTTTTATACCAACTACAAAGAATTCTTGGCAAAACATAATAACTTATACGATCACAATAAGCATATCAAGTCTATTAACTCTGACTATTCCATTAACATTGAAGAGACTATCAATGGTATTATTCAAAATGAAATGGGGGCTATTACTACTGTCTCAACCTCCAATCAATCGGCAGACTATTTATTTTTTAAAGTAAAAGAAGAATCCATTGAAGTCCTTAATTTTTTAAGCCAGTCTATTGCCAACGACTCTATTTTTTCGGAAGATTACAGAGGGTTTGTACTCTCTCGTATTGACATCCCTTTTCTGTTTTACAAAATGTATGGCTACTTCTTCAAAGCCGTTAAAAACAACTATTACACATGGATTGACCAATATTTAATTGTAGCAGACACCCCTGCCAACTTAAAAGCGTTCATTAATTACTACCTTTCAGAAAAAGTATTATCCAATCATCCCAACTATTTAACTTTTAGTGATAAAATTGCCACAAAATCTAATTTCTTATTGTACACAAACCCATCCATCGGAAATTGGGGGACTCGTATTAAATCTACTTTAGATAGTTTGGTAGTTATTCCAGATTGGGAAAATATTAATGGCTTTGTTTATCAACTCAGCTCAAAAGATAAATTGTTTTACAACAATATTGTCCTAAACTATGAAAGCAACAATCAACAAGATAGTCAATTAGAGTGGATTGTTGATTTAGAGAAGCCCATCATTAATGAACCACACTCCGTGTTTAATCACCAAAGCAAAAAAAACAATATCCTAATACAAGACTCTGATAAACGTATTTATCTCATCAATGAGAATGGAAAGATTCTTTGGAATAGACCAATTGGCGGAAAAGTTCTTGATAAAATACATCAATTAGACTTTTACAAAAATAGAAAACTACAATTCGTTTTTAATACGGAAGACAGTTTGTATGTCATTGATAGACTAGGTCGAAATGTAGAAAATTTTCCGCTTGCCTTAAACGATAAAGCATCGCGTGGACTTACCATTGTGGATTATGACAAAAACAGAACATATCGACTTTTAGTTCCTTGTATTGATGGGTATGTCTATAACTACAACAAAGAAGGTGAGTTAGTCAATGGATGGAAGTTTGAAGCTTTAGAAAACGGTGTAGCATACGAGGTGAAATACGCCTCCGTTGGATCAAAAGATTATATATATGTGGTTGACAAAAAAGGACATATCAGTATCGTTGGAAGAAATGGAAATAAGCGCGTTGAGCTAAACACTATACCCATTACAGATGATTTTTACTTAGATAAAACCAATGGGGACATTTACTCATCAGACACACTAGGCAATGTTTGGTTGACAAAATTAAATGGCACTTCAACAAAAATAAAAACATCAAACTTGAATGATCATCGTTTTTATGCTTACCCATTTCACTCTAATAGCATGATGGAATTATTTATTTCTGACTTAGAAACGGTGCAATGTTACAATTTGGAAAACAAAACAATGACTTTCAAAGTTCCTTCATTAAGAATGCCTAAAGCATTTACTTTTAATGATGAATCGTTCTTAGCTGTTTCCAGCGACGAATATTGTTATTTATTCAAATCAGATGGTTCGCTCGCTACGTCAAAACCCCTTTTCGGCGGAGGAACGTTCACTTGTTTGGACTTAGATAAGGACAATAAGCTAAATCTAGTTGTAGTAAACACGAATGCCTTATACAATTATGTCATCGATTAGCATCATCTGAGAATACCGATTGAGATTCGCGGCTCATAATTTTTTCCATCGGTGGTTGTCAGGCCAAGTTTTAAGTGTATTTTCTTTTCTTTTAACGGAATAAATAAGTTAGAATTTAATCCAAAATTGGGTTCAAATGAAATATCTTGAAAATCTCTAGACTCACTTAGCAGACCTAATTCCCCGCCAACACCAAAGTTGTTAGTAATGAGTCGTCCTCCGCCTAACATTAGCGATACGTCTTTGAGAGAGCTAGAAAAACGACCGGACACAAAGTATTTTTTGTCGCTATTGAAATAATAACACGATTGAGATATGACATCAATCCAACCTAATGAAAATCCCAGCATAAAAGAATTATTAACTTGACTTGACATCTTATCTAGTAAAAACAAATCATGTTCTTCAATAACATCAATGAGAAGCTTGTCATACTCAGGATTAGTAGCATAGCCCGCTTTTTTAAGTCCTTTGGCCCAACGTTTGTAGTCGTCAATAGGTAAATCGAATAAGTCCAAGTAGCGATCTTTAAGCAAAAACTGTGAATGATCTTCATACGATTCTACCAGCGTATTATATTTTCGAAAGCATTCGTTACGTTTATCATCATCATGATATACCCGTTCTCCCTGCCAATTAGTATGGCATTTTATTCCAAAATGATTGTTTGATTTTTTGGCTAATTCACTATTTCCATTTCCACTTTCAATTAAGGCCTGTGCCATAGTAATACTAGCAGGGATTCTGTATTTTTTCATTTGACGTATCGCCTCGTCTTTATACTGGGATATGTACTGTTCCCTAGTCAAGACTTGAGAAAAAAGTTGATTCGAGAAAATCAACAAAAGAACTATTAATCGATAATCCATCCTTTAGCATTAAGTCGTTGGTTCATTCCTTCAATTCCTTGCAACCCCCCTGTATGTATGGCTAAAATAGTACTATTTGGGCGAATTTTCTCTCTCTTAATTAGATCAAAAATACCAAACATCATTTTTGACGTATAAATAGGATCAAGTGGAATGGCATAGATTTGTTTAAACTTATTCATAAAATCAATGAGTTCGGCATCCAATTTTGCATACCCCCCAAAATGATAATCTGTTTGGATAGTCCAACATTTGGTTGAGGAATTAAGATAATGATGTACAGTGTCTTTCAAAAAATGGCCGTTCTTAAGACAAGAAAAACCCATGGCCTGTTGATGGCTTTCAATTCCGTTTATCACTCCTGCCAAAGTACCGCCAGTACCAACTGGAACGCAAACGATGTCAAAATCAGTATGGTACAACATTTCGCGACACCCCTTAACAGCCAATTTATTTGTACCACCTTCTGGCAACAGATAACTGTTTGGAAATTGACAAGACCAATCTATTTCGTCTTTCATTTTGTAGGTCGATCTATCTAAAAAGTGAAATTTCATACCAAAAGATTGGGCTTTTTCTAAACTAGGGTTGAGTGGTAAAACTGGCTCTCCTCTTATAATTCCTACAGATGACAATCCCATTTGACGACAGCCCCAAGCGGTAGCCACAATATGATTGGAGTAAGCACCTCCAAAAGTTACAACTAATGTCTTTTTTTGTCGTGTGGCCTCAAGCAAATTATACTTCAGTTTCCACCATTTATTTCCCATGCAATGCTCGTCGTTCAAATCCTCTCTTTGAATCAAAAGTTTTACACCATTGGGAGATAAATCGGAAACGTCTATTTGCTGAACTTTTTGCTTGTTAACTTTTGAAAACATCACTAATAAATAATGATTGTTGTAAATTTGTACCTCAAAAATAAGATTAATGAATCGCTTTTCAAATCAAAGCAAATTATCAGAAGACGACTATTACAAATCGCCTGAAGGTTACATTATTTTCACTGAAAAATATCATCTTAAAAGGGGCTACTGTTGTAAAAGCGGATGCAAACATTGCCCCTATGGATACGATAAAAAAACACATTCTATATCAAAACAAAAAAGCAAATGAGTACATTCAAAAATAGCATCATGGAAGGAATTCCAGCAGAGATACCACAAAAAAAAGAATATGATTTGAATGTCAATCATGCTCCAAAACGAAAAGACATTCTAAGTGTTGAAGAAAAAAAATTAGCTCTTAGAAATGCTCTTAGGTATTTCCCCAAACATCAACATGCTTTTTTAGCCGACGAATTTTTAGATGAGTTAAACACCTATGGTCGAATATACATGTATAGATACCGCCCTGACTATGAAATGAAAGCACGGGATATCAATGAATATCCAGGTCAATCATTACAAGCCAAGGCCATCATGTTGATGATTCAGAATAACTTAGACCACGACGTTGCTCAACACCCACACGAGCTTATCACCTATGGCGGAAATGGAAGCGTGTTTCAGAATTGGGCTCAGTACCGATTGTGTATGCACTATTTATCACAAATGACCGATGAACAAACGCTCGTTATATACTCAGGTCATCCTATGGGTTTGTTTCCCTCTCACGAAGGGGCGCCAAGAGTTATCGTCACCAATGGGATGATGATTCCGAATTACTCAAAACCCGACGATTGGGAAAAATTTAATGCCATGGGCGTAACCCAATTTGGGCAAATGACAGCAGGTTCATATATGTACATTGGCCCACAAGGAATTGTCCATGGAACCACCATCACTATACTTAATGCAGGTCGAAAAATTAGTAACGATGGCTTAAAAGGCCGTCTATTTTTAACAGCAGGCCTAGGCGGTATGAGTGGAGCACAACCTAAAGCTGGAAATATCGCTGGATGCATAACTGTCGTTGCCGAAGTTAATCCTAAAGCAATAAAAACAAGGCATGAGCAAGGATGGGTTGATGAAGTTGTTGAAGATATCAATGAATTATGCCAGAGGGTTAAAAAAGCTAAAGAAGAAAAAGAAATAGTTTCCATCGCTTATTTAGGAAACATCGTGGAAGTGTGGGAAGAGTTTTTGAACCATGATATTTACGTTGACCTAGGATCAGACCAAACCTCCCTTCACAATCCCTGGGCTGGTGGATATTATCCTATGGGTTTGACGTTTGAAGCATCCAATGAGCTCATGTCAAAAAATCCGGACGAATTCAAAAATAAAGTTCAATCTACTCTACGACGACATGCTAATGCTGTCAATCAACACCACCAAAAAGGCACCTACTTTTTTGACTATGGAAATGCTTTCTTATTAGAATCGTCACGAGCTGGAGCTGATATACTAGCTTCCGACGGTATTCACTTTAAATATCCTTCCTATGTACAAGACATTATGGGACCTATGTGCTTTGATTATGGCTTTGGCCCTTTCAGGTGGGTTTGCGCTAGTGGAATGGAAAGTGATTTAGACAAAACAGATGAAATAGCGTGCCATGTTTTAGAGGAGATGGCACTTACTGCTCCACTCGAAATAAAGCAACAAATGAATGATAATATTCAGTGGATAAAAAGTGCCAAAAAAAATCAACTCGTTGTAGGTTCTCAAGCCAGAATATTATATGCCGATAGCGAAGGAAGAATAAAAATAGCTCAAGCATTTAACAAAGCCATCAAAAATAAGGAAATTGGGCCTATTATATTAGGCAGGGACCACCATGACGTTTCAGGAACCGATTCTCCATACAGGGAAACATCGAATATTTATGATGGATCATGTTTTACTGCCGATATGGCTATTCAAAATGTCATTGGGGATAGTTTTAGAGGTGCAACTTGGGTCTCTATTCACAATGGTGGAGGCGTTGGCTGGGGAGAAGTAATAAACGGGGGCTTTGGAATGCTTCTTGACGGAAGTGACGAACGTCAAAAAACATTGGAAATGATGCTACACTGGGACGTAAATAATGGCATTGCAAGAAGAAGTTGGGCTAGAAACGACGAGGCCATTTTTGCTATCAAAAGGGAAATGGAAAGAACTCCACAACTGAAAGTAACACTGCCTGAAAAAGCAGATGATGATCTCATCAACAATCTTAAATTTGAGGGTAAAAGCTAGAAGTTAAACCCCAAAAAAACGTTTATATACAATCCATCTTCATTCTCTTTGGGATCTTCAACAAAATCAACTTCTCCAAATTGTTTAGTTTGGGTGGTAACATCAGTAATATGATACCCACCAACGACATCAATTGTCA
Organism: uncultured Flavobacteriales bacterium; assembly: GCA_963991165.1. GTDB lineage: Bacteria > Bacteroidota > Bacteroidia > Flavobacteriales > UBA7312. Next base: position 17,809 of record CAXDOW010000005.1, read on the forward strand.
ATTTTTTGTAAACATTGAATTGAAAGCCAGTGCCAACACCTCGACCTAGGCCGTTATATTTTTTTTCAAAATCACCAAAACTATCTAATTTTTCGTCAGTATACGTTTCCAAGTATTCATTGTATATGCCAAATACATTTAAATAAATTCCCATTGGAGCATCCCACGTAATATAATACTTCAATTCAGGAACAATCATAAAACCAGAATATTGATACGCATCTTCGTCATAAAAAATCGTATTACCAATAGAAGCTATTCGACCTTTCTTTCTATCAGAAATTAACGTTAGATTAAGTTTGTACGAAAATTGTGCCAAATTTAAACTGTAACCTGGATCTAAAATTCGTTCAAAAGCTAAAGTGTAACCACCAACGGAAGCAAAAGGTTGGTATAAGCTGGTGCTTAAAACATTACTAGAAACCTGTAACGTTTGGGCGTTTGCATATGCAGAAATGAGAACTACGATACCAACTAAAAAGGCTCTAAACATACTGCAAATATCAACAATATTTATCACAATGCCATAACACAGATTTCGAATATGATGTATTCAAATGAGCAATACACGCTATTTTGTTTCAAAAATTTTTTCTTAAAAATATCTTTTTTTCTATAAAAAAAATATGAGCAACATTACCATTCTATAAAATCACATTTTATTACTGATTTTTATATTAAATTTGTTCATCTAATTTTTATCTATGTCAAAAAAAATTTCCAAAGAAACTTACCTCAAGTGGTACAAGGATATGCTCTTGTGGCGAAAATTAGAAGACAAAGCATCGGCTTTATACATTCAGCAAAAAATAAGAGGGTTCTTGCACTTGTATAATGGACAAGAAGCCATACTTGTGGGCTGTACCCAAGCCATTGACCCGAAAAAAGATAAAATGATTACGGCCTACAGAAATCATGTACAACCCATTGCCATGGGCGTAGAACCAAAATATATAATGGCAGAACTCATGGGAAAAATCACCGGATGTTCAAAAGGAAACGGAGGTTCAATGCACATGTTTAGCAAGGAACATAATTTTTTTGGTGGCCATGGAATCGTTGGTGGACAAATCCCGCTTGGAGCTGGTATTGCTTTTGCCGATAAGTATAACGATAAAAACGCTGTAACTCTGTGTTTTATGGGAGATGGTGCCGTCAGACAAGGATCTCTGCATGAAACATTCAACCTAGCGATGCTTTGGAAATTACCCGTTGTGTTTATTGTTGAAAATAATGGCTATGCTATGGGTACATCCGTAGAGCGAACAGCCAATCACACCGAGATATGGAAGTTAGGTCTAGGGTATGAAATGCCAAGCAAAGAAGTCGATGGGATGAACCCCGTGACAGTAATGGAAGCTGTTGAAGAGGCCGTTGAACGAGCCCGAAAAGGTCACGGACCCACTTTTCTAGAAGCAAAAACCTATCGCTACAAAGGACACTCCATGTCCGATGCACAACACTATCGAACGAAAGATGAGGTAAAAGAATATCAAAAAATTGACCCCATCAATACTACTTTAGACATTATTTTGAAAAATAATTACGCTAACGAAAAAGATATCGAAGCCATTAATAATGACGTAAAAAACATCATTTTAGAAGCCGTTAAATTTGCAGAAGAATCTCCATTCCCTAGCATAAACGATTTATACGACAGCGTATATGAACAACCCGATTATCCATTTATAAAAGAATAACTATATGGCAGAAGTAGTCAACATGCCCCGTTTGAGCGATACCATGACAGAAGGCGTGGTTGCAAAATGGCACAAAAAAATTGGCGATCAAGTTTCCGAAGGTGACCTCATCGCCGAAATAGAAACCGATAAAGCAACCATGGAATTTGAAAGTTTCCAAGAGGGTTATCTATTACACATCGGTGTCGAGGAAGGAAACAAAGCTCCAGTAGATAGCATCCTTGCTATTTTGGGAGACAAAGGGGAAGATATAAGCAGTTTGTTACAAACTAAAGTCAAAACTGACACCTCCGCCGATATTCAAAAAGAAGAGAAAACAGAACCTATTGTTGAAGTAAAGCCAACTGTCGAAGTTGTCGAAAAAAGCGTTGAGATTCCAACAAAGAACACAACAAACGATACGACTCAGGATACGCATACTTCAACACCAGCTTCTCCATTGGCTAAAAAATTAGCCAATGACCGAAATATAAACCTCGCTTTTATTAAAGGGTCTGGTGAAAATGGTCGAATTATTAAAAGAGATATCGACAATTACGCGGGAACAGCACAGCTTTCTTCCGTCGAAAAATATTCTGAGACGGACGTTTCCCAAATGAGAAAAGTCATTGCCCAACGATTAAGTGAAAGTAAATTTTCCGCCCCTCATTTTTACCTCACGACCGAAATTAATATGGATAAAACAATGGAAGCTCGACAAGCTATTAACACCATTTCTCCTACCAAGATTTCTTTCAATGACATGATTGTCAAAGCATGTGCCATGGCCATAGAGAAAAACCCTCAAGTCAATTCAAGCTGGTTAGGAGATAAAATTCGAACCAATGACCACATTCATATTGGTGTAGCAATGGCTATTGATGACGGCCTGCTTGTACCAGTTGTCCGTTTTGCCAACAACAAACGACTATCAGACATTTCTAGTGAAATCAAAGATTACAGTTCTAAAGCTAAAGCCAAAAAATTACAACCAGAAGACTGGGCTGGAAATACCTTTACTATCTCTAATTTGGGCATGTTTGATATTGAAGCATTTACTGCCATCATAAATCCTCCTGACGCTTGTATTTTAGCCGTTGGAAGTATCGTTGAAAAGCCCATTGTAAAAGATGGTGAAATAGCTATTGGACATACATTAAAAGTAACTCTTTCATGCGACCACAGAGTAGTAGATGGCGTGGTTGGTGCTACATTTTTAGGCGTTCTAAAAAATTACTTAGAAAACCCTGTTTTGTTCATGGGAGCCAACAATATATAGTCCCATTCAAAGTAAAGAATTTGATCCTTTCTTGAAGAAAGAACTTTTTCTAATTTAACGACATGCAACAATTGTTCACATCCATTGAATACCTAAAAGGAGTGGGTCCAAAACGTGCTGAGGTATTAAAAAAAGAACTGGGGATACACACTTTACAAGATTTATTATATCACTTCCCTTTTCGATATGTCGATAAAACAAAAATTCATAAGACCAGTGAAATAAATAGTGACTTGCCTTATGTTCAAATGGCAGGAAAAATTGTGAATGTTAAAGAGCTAGGAACCAAGCGAGGCAAGCGACTCAGTGCCACCCTAAAAGACCAATTTGGAACTGTAGAGCTGGTATGGTTTAAAGGCATTCAATGGGTTAAAGATAGCGTTCAAGCAAACACACAATATCTAGTTTTTGGAAAACCCAATTTATTTAATGGGAAAATCAATATTGCCCACCCCGAATTGGAAATTATTACCGATCAGTCCAACCCTAATCAAGATAAGCTACAACCTGTATACCCATCGACTGAAGAACTCAACAAAAAAGGCCTATCAAATAAAGCAATAGGAAAACTAACTAAAACACTCATTCTAAGTGTAAAAGACAGTATTACCGAAACGCTTTCGCCGGCACTTATCAAAAAATTGAATCTCCTTGAAAGAAAGGAAGCCTTTGTCAACATCCACTTTCCCAAAGACTCCAACGCTTTACAAAGAGCTCAATACAGATTAAAATTTGAAGAACTATTTTTCATTCAATTACAATTGATACGAATGAAACTAGTCCGACAAAAAAAATTAAAAGGATTTACATTTTCTAATGTTGGTGAGCACTTCAATTCCTTTTATCACCATCATTTACCCTTTGAATTGACCAATGCCCAAAAAAGAGTACTCAAAGAAATTCGTCACGATTGTTCCAAAGAGTCTCAAATGAACCGATTACTTCAAGGCGATGTAGGTAGTGGAAAAACACTCGTCGCCCTTATGAGCATGCTGTTAGCTATTGACAATGGTTTTCAAGCGTGCCTCATGGCCCCTACTGAAATTTTGGCTCAACAACATTTTACCACTTTAAGCGACTTACTGAAAGGACAATCCATAAATATTGATTTGCTCACAGGCTCTACAAAGAAATCGGCCAGAAGCACCATCCACCAAAATCTTGAAGATGGACATACAAATGTGTTAATTGGAACACACGCTTTGTTGGAAAATAAAGTAAAATTTCAAAACTTAGGGTTAGTCGTTATTGACGAACAGCATCGCTTTGGAGTGGCACAACGAGCTAAAATGTGGTCAAAAAACATAAGACCACCCCATATTCTTGTAATGACTGCCACCCCTATTCCCAGAACGTTAGCCATGACACTGTATGGCGACTTAGATATTTCAATAATTGACGAACTCCCTCCTGGAAGAAAAGATATCAAAACTATTTGGAAATCAGAAAGTGGAAGACTTAATATGCTAGGGTTTATAAAACAAGAAATTGATAAAGGAAGACAAGCTTATATCGTTTATCCGTTGATTAACGAAAGTGAAACCATGGACTACAAAGATCTCATGGATGGTTATGAAAGCATTTGTAGAGCATTCAAAGAGTACAAAATTAGCATTGTTCATGGACAAATGAAATCTGAAGATAAGGACTTCGAAATGAACCGATTTGTCAAAGGAGAAACCCAAATAATGGTGGCCACTACCGTTATTGAGGGTGGCGTCAATGTGCCAAATGCCTCGCTTATGGTCATTGAAAGTGCCGAACGGTTTGGACTATCACAGCTTCACCAATTGAGAGGACGTGTAGGAAGAGGCGCCCAACAGTCGTATTGCATTTTAATGAGTGGCCACAAAATAAGTAAAGAAGGTCAAGAACGACTTAAAACGATGGTTCGCACCTCCAACGGCTTTGAAATTGCCGAAGTAGATCTAAAGCTAAGAGGGCCAGGCGACATGATGGGAACACAACAAAGTGGCATGCTCGAACTAAAAATTGCTGACCTCATCAAAGATAATGCCATCCTTTTATACGCTAGAAAACTTGCCCAGGAGGTTCTCAACAATGACCCAGAGCTGGCGCAACCCAATAACAAACCTATACGAAATCACTACAAAGCAATCAGCAACAAGTACATTGAATGGAGTAGAATATCCTAGATTTTAAAGCAAACTAGCTGATTCTTTTTTATAATTTAGCAACCAAATTTTTATGAAATGAAAATATCGTACAACTGGCTAAAAGAATATGTCAATATTGATTTGGATCCTAGCGAGATATCCAAATACTTAACCGATTCAGGATTAGAAGTTGAAGATATTGAAACCATTGAAAGTGTCAAAGGAGGATTAAAAGGCATTGTTATTGGTCAAGTGATGAGTAAAGAAAAACACCCCAATGCCGATAAGTTAAACATAACCACCGTTGATATTGGTCAAGAAAATCATCTACAAATAGTGTGTGGAGCGCCCAATGTAGAAGTGGGACAAAAAGTACCCGTTGCTACAGTGGGAAGTATTATCTACTCGAAAGATGATTCGTTTGAAATTAAAAAAAGTAAAATTAGAGGAGAGCTTTCTCAAGGTATGATATGCTCTGAGTCAGAGTTAGGACTTGGCAACAATCACAATGGCATAATGACCTTAGAACATTCGGCATCCGTTGGTACTCTTGCCAGTGATTTTTTCGAGATAGAAAGTGACATTGTTTTCGATGTAGCTTTAACTCCCAATCGCTCGGATGCTATGTCGCATTTTGGTGTTGCTAGAGATTTAGTGGCTGTGCTACAACACAATAACATCGAATGTGAATTGACACCAGTTAAAATTGATACGTTTGAAGAACCTGACAACAAATTAATTGATATTGAAGTCCATGACGTTGAAGTATGCCCACGCTATGCAGGAATATGCCTTGAAAATGTGCAAGTAAAAGAATCTCCTGCTTGGCTAAAAAGAGCATTAAATAGCATTGGCTTAACACCCATCAATAATGTGGTTGACATTACAAATTTTGTTCTTCACGAAACAGGACAACCACTGCATGCTTTTGATATTTCATGTATTAAAGGAAACAAAGTAATTGTTTCCCACTTAAAAGAAAAAACACCCTTTACCACTCTTGATGAGCAAATCAGAGAATTATCCTCAAACGACCTAATGATATGCAATGGCAAACTTGAACCGATGTGCATAGCTGGTGTTTTTGGAGGACTACGTTCTGGGGTTTCTGAAACTACCACTCAAGTATTTTTGGAAAGTGCCTATTTCAACCCTGTTTCCATCAGAAAAAGTGCCAAACGTCATGGGTTAAATACGGATGCCTCCTTTAGATTTGAGCGAGGAGTTGACCCTCATGCTGTCATTTACGCCCTCAAACGAGCGGCTCTATTAATAAAAGAGATTTGTCACGCAACCATCGCATCAAAAATTACCGACGTATACCCTAAACAAATTGAGCCAAAAAAAATAACGGCTCATTTCAAACATATTGACCAACTTATTGGAGAGAAAATTCAACCAAAAGAAATTAAATCTATACTTGCGAGTTTAGACATTAAAATTCTTTCCGATGATGAAACCTCTTTGGAGTTAGAAATTCCTACTTACCGTGTTGATGTTACTCGAGAGGTAGATGTCATAGAAGAAATCTTGAGAATTTATGGCTACAATAAGGTTAAAACGCCAAATAAAATAACCTCTTCCATCAGTTATTCACAAATGCCAGACCCTCATCATCTTCAAAATGTGGTGTCTCAATTCTTATCCAACAATGGCTTTAATGAATGCATGAATAACTCATTGACAAAATCGTCGTACGCCAGTTTAATTGACGAAATCAACGATGAAGAAACAATTCGAATTATTAATCCATTGAGCCAAGATTTAAACGCTTTGCGACAAAGTATGATATTTGCTGGTCTTGAAAATTTAGCTCACAACATCAATAGAAAAGCAACGAATTTGAGTTTCTATGAATTTGGTAAAACCTACCACTTAATTAATGGCAAACGCCTAGAAAAAAATAAACTAGTTTTAATAGCATGTGGTAACAAAAGCACAGAAAATTGGGAAAACCCAAACAGTCCCAAGGATTTCTATTGGCTAAAAAAACACGTCTTACAGCTTTTAAACAGATGTGGTATAAATACACTAAAGGAAAAAAACAGCCCCCTTTCATTTCTATATGACGGCTATTCAATGTCATTCAAAAAAAATACCATATGCCAATTCGGTTTTGTTTCAAATCAATTACTTACCACTTTTGATATTAAAAACGACGTCTTATATGCTGAATTCGATTGGGATTTAATGATTCGTGCTAGCCACTCCAAACAAACACTATTTTCAGAATACAGTAAATTCCCCTCAGTCAGAAGAGACCTAGCCCTACTGCTAGATGAGGATGTGGAATTTATAGCTCTCAAGAAGTTAGCCCTTCAAACAGAAACCAAATTACTAAAGTCAGTCAACTTGTTCGATGTTTATGAAGGGAATAAGTTACCCAATGGCAAAAAATCATACGCTATGAGTTTTATTTTAGAAGATCATCACAAGACATTAACCGATAGTGAAATAGATGACACAATGAATCGGTTAATAATAGCATTCCAAGATAAAATGAACGCCGAAGTAAGAAAGTAATTCTATTTCATTATATTTGACATTTGGAAAATAAACACTAAAATACTTAGTTAAAATGAAAAAAATTGCCCTAATTATTGTTGGCTTAACATTTGGATTCATTTCTCAAGCACAGGAAAGTGTAGTGAAAGTAAGTGGATTAGACGCCGCATTTGGAATGTATGAAGTTTCTTATGAAAGAACTTTTAACGAAGGAATGAACAACATTAAGGCCTCAGGTAGAACAAGAACACAAGGTAAGTGGCCAAATATTCTAACCAAAGGTTCGTTACAATTTTCACTATCTTATATTACTCTTAACCAAAGCCAGACATTCGGTGACGGTTTGACTGCCGTTATTGATACTAATTCAAATCATGATCCTGGGAATCTCGTCAATGGACTTCAAGTGGTCTCAGAATCTAGTAATCACTCTGTAGCTCGACAAAGCATCACGAAAGTGAGTGGATTTGGATTTGGTGTAGAATATAGAAGTTATATCAAAACATACAGTCAAAACATTGGTGACCCTCCACGAGGTTGGTACTTTGCCCCATTTGTAAATATACAGTCAACAACTATTGATTTTGATGATAACACCTCTCAGGAGGTGAATTGGGCGATGAATAGATTAATGTATGGTGATCGTGATGTATTTAATGGCAATGAACCTTGGCAAGGAGATGAAGTTACAGGATCACCAATAATATGGACACCAACTAATAATCTTAATCCAGATCCAAAATATGATCTGAGATGGCACGATGTATCCTACAAGCAAAACGAATTTACTTTTACAGGAGGTATAGCCATCGGTCGTCAGTGGCTGTTTTGGAATAAACTGGCTCTAGATGTTCAAATTGGACCACAGTACAAATTGGTTAGTAGAAGTGAACGAATATTTAACGGTAACGATACTTGGAATTTGAATCAAGATGTAGATAACGTAAATGAACTTTCAAATGATCCTAACCACTATCTTCAAACCAAATTTGGCGATGTATATGCTTTTGATGGTGCGGCTCCTGATAGCGACATCTCAAATGGCTATTATGGAATTGTTGATGAAGATTCAAAACGTGTTATAATTAAGGCAAAAGGAAATGAATCATTAAAGTTTACTTCTGGATTTTATAAAGACTTGCCTGGCTTAACTGACTTTGCAAAAATTGAAACGTATAGAATAAAAATTAGACTGGGATATGCTTTCTAAAGAATTTAAACCCATTTAACACTAACAAACCTTAACAACACATATTATGAATTTTAAATTGATATCACTGATTTTTTTGTCGGCAGTTTTACTCTCGTCGTGCTTAGATTGTAAAGACTGTCAAGTAACTACTGATATGAACTTAACCGTTGAATACTACTCCCCAAGTGATTCTACCTCTACTTATAATCTTGACTCAACTAAAAGTTATTCTCATCAAGGACCGGGTGCCTTAGCTAATACTAACCCCTCCATTTTGACTGATTTAGATCAATATTTGAGTCCCATTGCAATATTTGAATTTTGCGGTGACGATTTAAAGGATTTAAACAATTCATCCACTTCCTTTGATCAAGTATCGGGTGATTCTGCTGTTGCTCTTTTCAAATACTCTTGGACAGAAAGCTGGGAGTGTAAATAAACTCCTTAAGATTTCTATTGATTTTTTAGTAGCAGATTAAATCTACTTGAATTCTGAAGCAAAATTGGTTCTCACGCCATCTTTAAAAGCGATGATGAATGCCTGTTCATACCCATTTTCATATACTTTATACAGATAGCTTTCCGCTTTTGAATAATCAGGAAAATTACCACAAATGAATGAAAAATAGTCATTTCCTAAGGGAATAGTCAATAAGTCATCGTGAAGATAAATGTCAATGGGTAAATTAAATTCATTGTAGTCACCTAAAGCAACTCTGAAAATAGCTCCTTCTAAAAATGACAAATCAACATCTTTAACCTTAACGCCAGTTTTAACAAATTCTTTATATATCTCCGTTAATTCGTCTTTATACCTTTCATGGGTTCGAAAGACTTTTTTGGCACTTTTTTCATCATCTAACTCATTATAAATAGCTATTTGGTTTTGGTATGACAAAAGAAAATACTTATCCAAATCATTGCATTTTTCAAGAAGTTCGATGGCTTTTTCATTATTACCAATACCATGTTGCATAACCGCAATGTTATAAGTCCAATCACGCTCGTCGTAAATATTTTTAGATAAGGTTTCTATAATCGGGAGTACCTTTTTAAGGTCTCTTTTTTCACCACTTCTAAAGTATGACATGGCCAAATTGGCATTGACATAGCTTTGTGTTAACTGAGAAGCTTTGGCTTGGTTGAATTTTTTCAACGATGACTTAAACGCTTTTACAGCTAAGGGAAACTCCCCAGAATTGAACAACACTACACCTTGATCAAAATATTCTTGACCTTCTTTAATTTTTTTTCGTTGCCTATCATCAAAAGAAACAATCGACTCATTTTTGAATACCGATTGTCCATCACCTTTTGCTTTCAAAACAAGTGGATCTATACTTATTCCTTTGGGTGGAATTTCTATTTCTTTGGGCTTTTGAGTTTTGCCAGAATCTTTCTCCTTTAACTTTTTCTTCGATAGAGCAAGTTGTTCTTTCCGTTGTTTTTCGGCTAATGATTCTTGAGCATAAGTCAAGTTTTCTAATACTTTGTCGGCTTTTTTGGGCTCGTTAATGGATTGGTAAACCGCCGCAAGATTTCCATAGGCCTTGAAAAAGTACTTATCCATTTTTATAACGGACTCAAGCTTTTCGGCCGCTTGTTGTTCATTATTATTCAGATAGTTCAGAATGGCTAAATTATACATCCACTCTTTATCTTTTTCAATGGATTTGGTTATTAAATCTAAATAACGCACCACTTTTTTTCTATCCCTTTCTTCAGCACTTAACTGATGAGCTACCGCTAACTGCAAATTAGGATAATTGAGAGCATTATCATTACATTTGATTCTTTTGTAATTTTTAAAGGCCTTTTTGAACGACTCAATGGCTTTGGCAGGATCCGATTGTTGAAGGTGCTGAACACCTTGCCCATAAGATTCGTCAGCCACTTTTAATTGCTCTATAGCTCTATCATTGAGATTTTTAAATTTTGCGTTGTCTGCTATTTTACTAACATCTGAAATAACAATTAAGTCATTTGCAGTAATTGAAACAACAGTCTGCTCCTGAGAATTATCTTGAGCAGAAAGACTTATGCTAACAACGGATGTTAACAAGAAAGTAAGTAAAAAAACCACTTTTTTCATTGTCATTGTTCTTCTAGATTAAAACTCTACGAAGTTAATGAAATTTTAAAAACCTATTATTTAATGTTTTAAAATCTTGTAAACGACAGTTTCTTTGCTATTATTGAGTGAAAGAAGGTATAACCCTTGAGAAAGATTAGGGGTATTTAGAGTGAATGCACGAAAAAAACGTCCAGAAATTAACACTCGTCCTTTCATATCCATCAGTTGCCAGTAAACAGGAAAAGAAGACGACGAGGAGATAAAGAGTTCATTTTGAAATGGGTTAGGAGATATTTTATAGCCCATATTTAAGTCATCTAAGCCTAATCCGTTAATATCAAAATAACTAGATTGACCTTTACAGTCTAAACTATCCGTCACGGTCACATTGTACAGCCCATCCACTTGGGGGAAAAAAGTGTCATCACTATTAGCTTGTACAATGGAATCATTTAATGACCATTGATAAAAATATGGAGGAGTTCCCACCACTGGGTTATCAATGGTTGGCTCAAGAACTACTAGCGTGTCATTCTGAAAATCAATGATTGGGTAGATGATGTTTCCTACTGGAATAATAATATCCTGAATAAATATACAGCCCACAGAATCAATCATTTTTACAGCATATTGTCCAGCACATAATTGATCAAAAACGACATTGGTATCGGCAGTATTCATATTCACAATAGTGTATGGCGACTGACCTCCGAATACAGAATCTATTGTGATACTAGCATCGCAACTTTCAAAACAACTGACCGAATTGGTTGTATAGTTAAAGTGTAAGTTTTCATTCTCAGAAATAGTCAAATTTTGGGTAAGGTAACAAAACCCTATTGTGTCCTCAAAAGAGTAGTTTGAAGTCATTTCATAGAGACCCGCCTCTAGGTTTTCTATACTGTTGGTAGTAATAATTGAGTCGTTAATAGACACCCATGAGTTGGTTTGTGATTCTAAGGTATTTATTTGAATGTATCCATCATTATTGCCGGGACAAGATACATTACCGATAGAATAATCAAATTCTATTGACAAATAAGGCAATTCGATGTCATATTCGTACACACAATCGTCATTATCTTTGACATTTAAGGTGTAGAATGTATTTTCAAGAGTGTCAAAAAGACCTGATGATATATAGTTACTACTATCTAATTGATCTATTGAATATTGAAAATTAGTATTTGTGCCTTGATACGATTGTGCTAATATAGTCCCTTGGTCAGATTGATTTGTCAAATTATTGATATAGGGAGCTAAACAATACATCGTATCTAAAAGTAGTTCGGTAGTAATTGGTATTATTTCCGGAACAACGACTTCTATAGAATCAATACAGTTTTGCTCATCTTGAACATAAATACTAAACGTCCCGGCAGAAAGATTTTCAAATACGTGAGCGGACGTTTGAAAGGATTGAGGGACACCGCCCATTGAAATGAAGTAATTGCCCAAACCTTGTGATGCTTCGACAAATATTTTTGCAGTACCTGTCTCACCACATGAGTCAGTAAAAATGGCGGGTTGCTGATTGTCAATAAAATTTATGGTGTCGACAGTTAGGCAATTAATATTGTTGATGAATATAGAATCCGATCTAGAGCATCCAATATTATCGGTAACTGTGGCATAGTACACAGAGTCACCACAAAGTTGGTCAAAACCACCATCACTTTGAGCTTCAGAATTGTTTAATTGGTATTGAAACGGTTGAACTCCTCCAAAAACACTCATGTTTAAAGACGCATCACAAGTGTAGCAACAGGATGGCACACTTAACTGATCAAAAGACAAACTAATTGGATTGGGCGAATTACACAACACGCTAATCGTATCAGAATGGCACCCTTGACTATCTACGCCATAAAACTGATAGGTACTATCACCTATGAGATCAGTTATATTGGAGCTCATGTAAGGTGTCTGACTGTCAAGCATAAAAATCGTGTATGGCATTGAACCACCCAACAAATTGATAGAAATAGAGCCTGTAGAATCACCAGAACAAGGAGCACAGTAACCGAGTGTATCTGAAAGTTCATAACTATCAATAAATAAATCTTGTGAGGGCTGGGAAATTTCAACACTAATTGAACTGGTACACCCAACAGAATCTTCAACGATAATGGAATAGTTTCCAGCCGATAGACCAGTGAACAATGGCGAAAATTGACTCAGTCCATTAATTTCATAATGATAGGGAGAAAAACCCCCACTGGCAACCACACTAATTTGTCCATCTTGATCGCCAAAACAGTTATTATTAATGAGCAAAGAGTCTATAACCTCAAGGGATAAAATAGATGGTTCTAAAATCGTGAAATTAGTATCTACAATACACTGATTGACGTCCGTGAACTCAATGTGAAAATTACCCGAAGAAAGGGTCCCGTTCAATAACAAAGAATCTGAATTAATAACATAGTTATAAGGCGCCGTCCCTCCTATGAGATTGTAGCTAATCTGAGCAGTAGAGTCACCATAACAAAGGAGGTCGGAAACATCAAAAGAATCGATTTCAAAGCAATTAATATTGTTGATGAATATAGAATCCGATCTAGAGCATCCAATATTATCGGTAACTGTGGCATAGTACACAGAGTCACCACAAAGTTGGTCAAAACCACCATCACTTTGAGCTTCAGAATTGTTTAATTGGTATTGAAACGGTTGAACTCCTCCAAAAACACTCATGTTTAAAGACGCATCACAAGTGTAGCAACAGGATGGCACACTTAACTGATCAAAAGACAAACTAATTGGATTGGGCGAATTACACAACACGCTAATCGTATCAGAATGGCACCCTTGACTATCTACGCCATAAAACTGATAGGTACTATCACCTATGAGATCAGTTATATTGGAGCTCATGTAAGGTGTCTGACTGTCAAGCATAAAAATCGTGTATGGCATTGAACCACCCAACAAATTGATAGAAATAGAGCCTGTAGAATCACCAGAACAAGGAGCACAGTAACCGAGTGTATCTGAAAGTTCATAACTATCAATAAATAAATCTTGTGAGGGCTGGGAAATTTCAACACTAATTGAACTGGTACACCCAACAGAATCTTCAACGATAATGGAATAGTTTCCAGCCGATAGACCAGTGAACAATGGCGAAAATTGACTCAGTCCATTAATTTCATAATGATAGGGAGAAAAACCCCCACTGGCAACCACACTAATTTGTCCATCTTGATCGCCAAAACAGTTATTATTAATGAGCAAAGAGTCTATAACCTCAAGGGATAAAATAGATGGTTCTAAAATCGTGAAATTAGTATCTACAATACACTGATTGACGTCCGTGAACTCAATGTGAAAATTACCCGAAGAAAGGGTCCCGTTCAATAACAAAGAATCTGAATTAATAACATAGTTATAAGGCGCCGTCCCTCCTATGAGATTGTAGCTAATCTGAGCAGTAGAGTCACCATAACAAAGGAGGTCGGAGATATGAAACGAATCAATTGAAAGTGGCTCAGGTTGAAAAATATCAATAATTTCTTGCGTTGAACAACCCCAATCATTTTCCAAAGTTGCTATGTATTGACCTACTGCTAAGCCCTCAATAGTAGCTGATTGTAAAGTGGAAATACTATCAAAGACGGTTGAATTAGTATAGTCAAAAAGGGTGAAATGAGCAGTAGGGGTCATCGAATCGGCAAATAAAACAATAGATGCGTTGGTTTCACCATAACATGATGGAGAGTTTGTTTCAAACTCAAGGTTTGGAGCGTTGAAAAAACTAACGTTAAAGTCAAAAGTACAGGATGATAGGTCTAAAATGTAAGAGCTGGATTCAGATGGACTAAACTCTAAAGAAGGCCATTCGCTTAATGTGATGGTGTCTAACTCAATGAGTTGTTGCCATTGAAGGTCATAGTTTCCACTCAAAAGGGAACTAATATCAAGGATTATTGAGCTATCATTGCTACACCAGTTATAGTGACTTTTAATATACTCTTCGTTTTGATTGGCTTGTGTGAAATTTACATAGTTAGAGTTTACAGTAGTAAATATTGTATCGGAAAAAGCGGGGCAATTATTAGTATCCGTTGCTTGAACAAAAAGCAATGTATCCGTAAGATGAATGGTTGTCAATGACCCCAATTGTCCATTGCTCCAGACGTAGTTAGAAAGGTCTGACTGAGCTTCAAGATAGTTGGAGGTATCACACAATTGTAGTGGGTTTTCGTAAGAATATGACACATCGTTGAAAGTGTTGCTTTCTCCGTTTAGGGTCAGTGCAATGCTTGAATTGCTGACAAAAATTGAAAAAGTTGTATCAAATATTACTTCTGAATTATACAATACATTAAGGGTATAATTACCCTGACTTAAATTATAAATTGAAGACTCTGAAGAAACAAATCCATTAGGTCCACTCCAGTCGAAAACATAATTATTTTCGGATTGAATATCGAATAAAATATGACCAGTACTAACCCCTTGACACGTATGTTTCACCTCATCACTATACATCTCCATAGTGGTTGTAAAGGAATAAACTTGAGACGACCATCCTTCCTGGCAGTCAGTCAATGAGTTTGTCTTTACCTGTAAATCGTAATTGGTCAAAGAGGATAAATTGGTAAGTGTTTTAGATGTATTCATCTCAGCCACGCCGTCATCATATTCTCCAGAACCGGCTATTTGTGCCGATGACCAAGCTTGTCCTGCTTTTTTATATCTAAATCGATAACCATCAACCAATGGGTTAGACTCCCAATTAATGGTGGACTGAAATGACCCGATATTTGAAAACCAAACGGAGTCTGGCAGAACTGGGTTTGGATGTAAAAAAACCGAATCTGAATTTTGACAACCTAAAGCATCTTGAACTGAAAAATAATACATCCCATAACTAAGGTTAGAAAAATTACTGATTGACGAAAAAGCACTATTGTTAAAAGAAAATTGATACGGTTCTAGACCACCTGTTCCCACAAGTTCAATACTTCCGTTGGATTGATCGGGGCATGTGGCATCGGTTAGTGTGGGGACAACTGATACATCATTACAAACCGTATCCAGCAAAGTCAACGAAATCTGCTCTTCTTCAGAAATAATTTCCAATAAGTTTCCAT
The DNA here is from genome assembly GCA_963991165.1 of uncultured Flavobacteriales bacterium. Lineage (GTDB taxonomy): Bacteria > Bacteroidota > Bacteroidia > Flavobacteriales > UBA7312. Next base: position 33,754 of record CAXDOW010000005.1, read on the forward strand.
TTTCGTCCACACTCCAAATTCTTAAAATGGCCAAATAGTCCCCTTGAGGAGCCGAAGGATTAAATTGATTAAACTTAACTCGAACTGGTCTAATTCTCATCTCATCACAATTCAATGTTTCGCCCGACTCGCTCCCCCAATAACCAACCGCATGGCCGTCGGAATTAATAACATAATTTATGTTTTTCCACACGGACTGTGAATTGTAATATTCAACTAAGAAATCATTCTGCTGAATACTTTCTGTTGGGTGAGAAATGATAAATTCTGGTTTAAATTGAACTTGACAACCTTGGTTTTCCAACTGAATTTCACACTCTGAATAGGTGTTATACCCTACTGGATTAATATCAAAAGGGGTATAAATTTGCAGATTGGTCGTGTCAAACTGGCAAGCGTATTCTGTGAATGTATAAGACGCCGAATCAACGCAATTTTGGATCACATCAGTCACATAAACCCAACACTCTAAATTGACAGGAAGAAAAGAATAGGTCATGGCATTGGTTTGCGGACCGCCGGGTAGAAAGGAACCACTGGCATTGACCCACTCGTAGGTATATTCTCCTGAGCCCCCTACTACTGCTACTGATAATTGTCCTCCGTTAAAACTATTTGGGCAGAAAGGTTGCGATTCAACTTGAATATTGAGTTGAAGACACTGTGAAAACACGCTATATGGCATCATGCTTAGCAATACAAAGAAACTAGCTAGCTTAAGCCGATTTGATAAATTCTTAAAACGCATTTTTTTGTCCTTTAATCATATTAAAAACCGTCAGAAAAATGAGCTTTACATCCAGAAGGAGTGACCAATTTTCAATGTACCAAACGTCATATTTTACACGCTGTTCCATATCATTAAGCAACTTTGTTTCACCCCGAAAGCCATTGGCTTGAGCAGCTCCTGTAATACCTGGCAAAACCAATTGGCGTACCATGTATCCTTCGATAATTTGAGAATAGATGGAAGTATGTTTCAACATATGAGGTCTTGGACCAACAATGGACATATTTCCCACTAAAACGTTAAAAAATTGAGGCATCTCATCTAAACTCGTTTTTCTCAAAAAACGACCAATGGAAGTGATTCTTGGATCCTCTCTTTCGGCTTGTTTATCATCTGAAAACTTATTGACTGTCATGGTTCGAAACTTCAAGCAAAAAAACTCATTGTTGTCTAAACCTGATCGTCGTTGAACAAAAAAAACAGGCCCTTTGGAAGTTAGTTTTATTAAAATCCCAACGACAGGAACTAACCATGAGAGTATAAAAATTACTACTAAAAAAGAAACGATAATATCAAATAGCCTCTTAAGAAATCTGTTTAAATCGTCTTGCAGAGGTTCATCACGAAGCGTAATGACCGGACTACCCCCATAGAAATCAACACAAAATTTTCTTTGCTTAAAGGCACTAAAATCTGGAATAATCTTTAAGCGAATCATGTAATCATCACAAAACTTAATAATTTTATCTAACAACTCACGGTCGTATATAGATTCTGAATAATAGATTTCTTCAACCTTGTTCTCTGCACAAAACTCTTCCAGTTTTGAAATGTTAAAGACAGGAACACTTAACTTACTTTTAAGCCCATTTAGACTAAAAAAAGCCAATAATTTATAGCCATGCTCATTGTTTGAAAAAAATTGTAAAATTTCCGATGAATTAGATAATGAACCAATTACAATAACCTGTTTGTAGTTATAACCTAATCGTCTGTATTTTTTTATGAGAAGGACTGAAAAAACACGCCAGATGAACAGACTTGTGTAACCAATCAAAAAAGAATAAATAATATATTCCTTATCAAAAGGATTTCTATCTAACAATGTTATAAATAAGAAAACAATAAGAAAGTGAATAATAATTGCTCTTAAAAATCCTTTTAAGATTTTTTCAATTCTTGAAGCTCTTTTGTAAACAAATAAATTGAAAACATGAGCAGAGATAAACCAACTAAGGATAAAGATGATATTGAGAAAGATGTAGTTGTCGCCTATATTTAGGTTATAAAAAGTCAAGCGATAAGAAAGTAACAGAGATAGCGTTAGATGAAATACATCACCAACGCCAAACAAAATGCGCATTTTGTATGATTTATCGCGATTCATAAAACGTGTTAAGGTCGTCCTATAAAAATAACACTAAATTTTTCTAAATCAAAATGGAGTCATAATTTGTTCATACTTTAAGATGATTTCAGAATAATTATAAATTTCTTCTATCTTTCGAAGATTAGCCAAACACACCTCTTGATAGTGGCTCTTTTGATAATTTTCTACCACCTTTGTGATGTCCTTTTTTTCACTGAAATAAACAGCGTCCTGATTCAAGATGGACTGGTTAAATATATTGTTGTGAGCACATATTAAAGTATAACAAGACATAGCTTCTAACAAGGAAGGATTGGTCCCACCAACCGTATGACCATGAAAATAGATATTGGAAAAATACCTCAATGAGTTTAAGATATCGATAGACGGTATAAATCCCAAAAATAGCAGGCGTTCGTCACTAAACTTAGCTTTAATTTTATTGGCTAAGGAAGTGTTCATACTACCAACCACTACCAATTTTCTTTGGACATTGGAGGATACAAAACCGTCAATAATAGTTTCAATATTATTTTCGGGTTCAATCCGCGCTATTAAAATATCGTATTCGTATGGTATTAAATTGTATTGTGACAAAACATCTTGGTTCGGGTTTTTATAAACCGTAGCTCCATAAGGAATGTATGTTGATGGAGTTTTATATCTTTTAAATAAATAGTCTTTAATGCCAATGGAATCAGAAATTAATTCATGACTGAAGTGAACAGCAAGCCATTCTGCGAATTTTAAAAACCATTTTGTGGGTGTATTATATTTTGTTCTTTTCCATTCCAAGCCATCCATATTGGTGACGATTTTAACCCCTTTTTTGAAACACCCATTCCAAATAGAACTGCTTGTATAACCTAGTTGAAGTATGACGTCAAAGTCTCTTTTTCTAGTATCTAGAATACAGTTAAAATCGTAGATAAACTGCCCAACAGTGCCAAACTTATATTCTGGGTCATAACAATGAATGATGGAAACCTGTTTCCACTTTTTTTCTTGAAAAGGGTGATTGTGAGAGTTGTAGACATAAACTTCGTGTCCCATCTTCGAAAGCCCATCGGAAAGGTACTCAGCAAATTGTTCAAAGCCACCATAGTGATTAGGAATACCTCGAGTGCCAAGTATTGCTAATTTCATTTTTTAGCTTGTTTAGAGGGATTATACCCTTCTACTTTTTCTAACAAAATTTGACGTATTAAATCATCATCTTGTGACTGATGAGCGGCGTGTATGTTATCAACTATTGTTTCAATTTCACTCCATGAAATTAAATCCTCATTGGCTTGCATAATTTGCGGGTGTTGAGATTGAACAACCTCTTTGCCTATCAATAACTCTTCATATAACTTTTCGCCTGGTCTTAGTCCAGTAAATTTGATTTTAATATCGCCTTCCGGATTTTCGTTGGTAATAGGTCTTAATCCGCTCAAATGAATCATTCTATACGCCAAATCTAGTATTTTTACTGGCTCACCCATATCTAGCACAAAGACATCACCACCTTTGGCCATGGCACCTGATTGAATTACCAATTGAACGGCTTCGGGAATAGACATAAAATAGCGTGTAATTTTAGGATGAGTAACGGTTACTGGGCCTCCCTGTTTAATTTGTTTTCTGAACAAGGGAACTACTGAACCAGCAGAATCTAACACATTACCGAATCGAACCATACTGAAACAGGTTTTTGTTTTTTGCGAATCGAGACCTTGTAAAACCAGTTCAGATAGTCGTTTTGAAGCCCCCATGATGTTGGTAGGTCGTACAGCTTTGTCAGTACTGATAAGCACCATGTTTTCAACCTGATTTTCTTTTGCTGCCATGGCTACATTATAGGTTCCTATGACATTGTTGAATATGCCTTCAACCACATTCTTTTCAACCATTGGAACATGCTTATACGCGGCAGCGTGGTAAATGGTGTTTATTTGGTGTGTTTTAACAATGCTATCAACTACTATTGAATTGGTAACATCTGCCAAAACAGGAACTATCTCACACTTTCTAATATTTAATGAATTTAATTCCAAATCAATACTATATAAGTTAAATTCTGAGTGCTCTAGAAACACTATCTTGTTGGGTTTTTGTTGGATAATTTGACGAGATAGTTCTGAGCCGATACTTCCACCTGCTCCAGTGATTAACACATTTTTATTAGAAATATTTTTTTTCAATAGCGATGACTTGGCTTTCATCGGAGGACGTCCCAAAATATCTTCTACTTGAACGTGTCTAATGTTATCAATCGATACTTTACCGCTTACTATCTCCGAAAGGGATGGCAAAATCTTCACCTCAACGGGGTATCTTGATAATTTTTTTAAAAGTTCTCTTTTCAAAGGTTCTGAAAGGGAGGGAATAGCTAGTAAAATGACTCTTACTCTTCTTCTAAGTACTAGGACTCTTAGCTCAGAAAAAGGATGTACTCTCGTAAAATTGATAAAGGTACCATGTTTGGCTTCATCATCGTCAATGAAAGCTATCGGAGCATACTCATGATTTTTTCTTAAACTTTCGACTAGTTGAGCACCAGCACTTCCCGCTCCATAAATAATGGTTGGCTTTCTATCGTTAACATAATTATCCCAAGAATATAAGAAGCCTTTATATATAAAACGTACTAGAATAATAGAAATACTAGAAACAAACCAAAAAATTAAGACAACTGTTCTGGGAAAATCAATTTCTCTGAATATCATCATCAAAAAGCCGAGTACTAAACAGATTACTGTAATGGACTGAAAAGTACTCACAATGACCTTTGTACCCATAAACTTTAAGACCGATTTGTAAAGACCGAATTGAATAAAAAATGGAATTGCCAATATTGGAATAATAAAAAAAATCCAAAGATTAACTGAAATCATTTCAGACCAATAACTGCCTAATCGTAAAACAAATGAAAACCAAATTGAAAATATCAAAATAGCAATATCTGATATAATCATTAAGATTTGCTTTTGCTTTCTAGATAAATTGGATAATCTTTCTTTCACTTTTAGATTTTATAAAATGAAAATATGGGTTTATTTAAAAATCACTTTAAAAGTGGTAAAAATAATATAAATGTCCTTAAAAAGATTTCTATCGTTGATGTAAGACAAATTTATTTCTAATTTTTGAGGCATAATAACGTTGACATAGAATTGATGTGAATCCTCTTGTGCATCTAGTAGTTCACTCTCATTTCTGTACCTAATAGAAGCCAAGTCAGTTATCCCTGGTCTGACATTTAACACTTCTTTTTGTTTCGCTGAATAGAGCTCTACGTATTTACGCACTTCAGGCCTAGGCCCTACAAAACTCATGTCGCCAATAAACACATTAATAATTTGTGGTAATTCATCAATTTTGTACTTCCTTAGAAAGTAGCCTACAACTGTAATTCTTGGATCTCTATCCCCAATTGTAAGTAAGCCTAATTTGTCAGAGTTCAAATACATGGTCCTGAACTTAAGTATTTTGAAATCCTTGGCGTATCTACCTACTCTTTCTTGTTTATAAATAACTGGTCCTTTTGAAGATAGTTTAATAAAAATTGATATGATTATGAAT
>CAXDOW010000006.1:0-36220 GCA_963991165.1 uncultured Flavobacteriales bacterium
ATCTATTGTTTCCTGTAGTAAAGACAATGATCTACCAATTAAAGAAAAGTTTGATGATGGTATTTTTGTGAGCTGTGAAGGGAACTTTATGTCAGCCAATGGAAGTTTATCTTTTATTTCTGAAGATGGTTCAGTTGAAAATGGAATTTTCGAATCAGTGAATAGTTTTCCTTTGGGAGATGTTGTTCAGTCCATTAGTGTAATAGATACTCTTGCCTATATAGTAGTTAATAACTCAGAAAAAATTGTAGTGGCAGATGCCGGGACTATGGAATTTGTTGCTAATGTAGAAGGTGTAGGACTTCCAAGATATATAGTCAAAGCAGGAGAGGAGCAAGCTTATATTACCGATCAAAACGGAAAAGTACATGTGTTGGATTTAAACTCAAACCAAGTTACTAGTTCAATTTCTGTAGGATATGCTCCTCAACAGCTTAAAGTGATAGACAATTATGCTTATGTTGCTAATTCTGGTTGGGGTTCAGGGAATACTGTTTCGGTTATTGATATTTCATCTAATCAGCTTACTAAGACTATTACAGTTGCTGATAATCCTACGAATCTTGTCAGTGACGGAAACTACCTATGGGTGTTAAGCGGTGGAAATACTATTTGGAATAGTGATTATACAGCGATAGTAGGACATACTCCAGGTGCTCTTACAGCAATCAACACCACATCCCAAACAATTGAGAAAATAATTGATTTCCCAGAAGGTCAACACCCTTCAGGTCTTGATTATTATTGGGATAAATTGTATTTTAAAAACGGAGGCTCTATTTTTAGTCAGTCTGTATATAGTACACAACTTGATTCAAATGTAATAGCATCAGGAAGTTATTATGGTCAAATTTCAATTTACGATGATCATTTATATGCTGCAGACGCTTTAGATTTTTCTCAAAATGGTTTAGTCTATGAGTATTCATTGAGCGGTGAATTAGAAAACACCTTCAATGTAGGAATCATTCCATCCAACTTTGGTTACTAAAAGTAACTTTATAAAAATTAAATGGGAGCAGATGTTCCCATTTTTTTTTATTTTAGGGCAAAATTGAATGTTATGTTAGAACTATCCGCCATTATTGTTTTTGGTATTCTTGCTCAGTGGATTGCATGGAAAATGAAAATTCCTGCAATTTTCCCTCTCATTCTACTTGGTCTTATGATGGGGCCTCTGTCCACCTTCTTTTTGGGTGAACAGTGGATAAAACCAGAAAATATTTTTGCAGGAAACACCATGTACTATTTTGTATCCCTGTCGGTAGGAATAATTCTTTTTGAGGGGGGGCTAACCCTTAAGTTTAAAGAAGTCAAAAAACTGGCCGGAGTAGTCAGAAATTTACTTTTATTTGGCCCTCTCATTATGGGGTTGGGTGGGGCATTTATAGCACACTATTTTTTAGGTATGGACTACCGGGTTGGGTTGTTGTTTGGTTCACTTATAATTGTTACCGGACCAACGGTTATTGCCCCCATTTTGAGAAGTGTTAAGCCAAATAAAAATTTAAGTACCATCTTAAAATGGGAAGGAATTGTCATTGACCCCATAGGAGCTTTGGTAGCTGTTTTGGTCTATGAGTTATTTTTTGTGTCCACCATGGGAGTAGGGGGTGATCATTCAATAGGTTTGACACAAGTTGCTTTGCGAACGTTTTTTCTGACAGTATGTGTGGGTTCCTTTTTTGGATTATTTTCAGGTTGGGCTCTTCACTATTTATTAAAAAAAGATTTAATCCCACATTTTTTAATCAATGTCATTTCGCTGGGGTTTGTATTATTCGCATTTGCTGGTGCCGATAGTTTGCAAGCCGAATCGGGATTGTTGTCTGTTACGGTAATGGGGATTTTAATGGCAAATATCAAAACCCCTAACATAGAAAAAATATTAGATTTCAAAGAAAGTTTGACAGTCATTCTTATTTCTGTTCTGTTTATAATCCTGTCTTCCAACATTAGCATTAATCAACTTCGACTTTTAGAAATAAATTCGTTGTATATATTCTTACTAGTTGTTTTTATTTTGAGGCCACTTGTGGTTTGGATTAGTGCTTGGAAGTCGAATTTAAATTGGAAAGAAAAAGCTTTTATCGCTTGGATAGGCCCCAAAGGAATTGTAGCGGCTGCAGTTGCTTCACTATTCTCCTTATACTTGATGTCTGATAAAATTTCTTTACCGCCATCCTTACGTCAAGATGTTGAACTTTTAGTTCCTCTAACTTTTATGATTATACTCGGTACGGTTACCCTTAATGGTTTAACCGCTAAACTATTGGCTAAACTATTAGGGCTGGTTCAAGAGCAACAAAACGGAGTTATTATTGTAGGTGCAAACGAAGGATCAATATGTATTGCATCTTATTTGGAGAAACATCACATTCATACTACCTTGTACGATTTATCTAAAGAAAACATTAGAAACGCAAAATCTGCAGGTCTGCACGTTATGGAAAGAAATATTTTATCTGACGATGGAGACACCATGACTGAACATGCCAGTCAATTGATAGCACTTACATCTAGCAATGATGTGAATATTATCGCCTGTCGAAAGTTTAATTCCATATTTGGAGATAAAAACGTCTTTAGACTGGTAACAGTTAATGAAATAAAATTAAAGGCCTTATCGCGTCCAACAGATATTCTTTTTTCTGCTGACTCAGATTACATAAAACTGATTGAATTGGTTAGAAAATACCCTGATTTGAAAGAAGTGGAGATTACGTCATCCAATCAACTACAGAACTTGTTAAATAATAACGACGATTATATTCCTATTCTTATCAGAAGAAAAAATAAAGTGTTGTTTATAAATGTCGATTTCGAGTACCAGTATCAAGAGGGCGATAGCATGGCTTATATTGGGTTGTTAAATTAGTATATTTGAGCCCAAAATACAATCTATGAAAGATACGACTCTCGCTAGTAAACACATCGAGCTCGGTGCCAAAATGGTACCCTTTGCAGGTTTTAATATGCCATTGCAATACGAGGGCTTAAAGCTTGAACATAATACAGTTCGCAACAACGTTGGTGTATTTGATGTATCTCACATGGGAGAGTTTTTTGTTGAGGGACCTGACGCTTTGAAATTACTTCAACAACTTACTTCTAATGACGTTAGTGCCTTATCCGATGGTCAAGTTCAATATTCTTGTCTGCCCAATTTAGATGGTGGAATCGTTGATGATTTGTTGGTGTATCGTTTTCATTCGGAAAAATATATGTTAGTGGTGAATGCCTCAAACATTGAAAAAGACTTTCAATGGATACAGTCCTTTAATACTTTTGACGCAACCCTTACTAATAAGTCAAATGATTATTCACTACTTGCCGTACAAGGGCCAAAATCATCTGAAGCACTTCAAGCATTGACCCTCATGGATTTAGCTAAAATGAAGTATTACACCTTTCAGACTGGCGAATTTGCCAACATCAAGGATATCATTGTGTCGGCTACAGGATATACTGGTTCGGGAGGGTTTGAAATTTATGTCAAAAACGAATTTGCTGAACAGCTATGGGACGCTATTTTTTCATCTGGAGCTGAGTATAATATAAAACCCATTGGATTGGCAGCTAGAGACACCTTGCGATTGGAAATGGGCTTTTGCTTGTATGGAAATGATATTGATGATACCACTTCTCCTATAGAAGCAGGATTATCTTGGATTACTAAATTTAACTCACCCTTTAACAATCACGAAAATTTATTGCAACAAAAAATGTTAGGTGTGAATAAAAAGCGCGTTGGATTCGTGATGAAAGAAAAAGGCATTGCCCGTCAGGGATATACCATCGTTGATGAGCAAGACAGTATTATAGGACAAGTCACTTCAGGAACCATGTCGCCATCTTTAGATACAGCCATTGGAATGGGGTATGTAACTATTGATTTTTCTAAAGTGGGTAGTACGTTTTACGTGAAAATAAGAAATAAAAAACTATTAGCAGAAGTTGTAAAACTTCCATTTTATAGACTATAAACAGCCATGAAATTCAATATTAAAGTTTGTTTGTCTCCCTCTCTTTTTCCTATTTATTCTGCAAAAGACAACATTGTCGTGGTGGTAGATGTTTTGAGAGCTACTTCAGCAATATGTACAGCTTTTGATTTAGGAGTTAAATCCATCATACCCGTATCAATGATTGAGGATGCTTTGGAGTATAAGGGCAGGAAAAATCACTTACTAGCCGCAGAAAGAAATGGAAATATTGTCAGTGGTTTTGATATTGGAAATTCGCCTACCGAATATCAAAAGATAGATTTTAGTGGACAAACCTTAGTTTTGACCACAACAAATGGAACCAAAGCCATTAATATTGCTAAGGTCAATCATCAAGTGGTTATTGGTGCATTTTTAAATATTGACTCTTTGGCGTCTTATCTACAGTCACAACAAAAAGATATCATCATTCTTTGTGCTGGTTGGAAAGACGACTTTTGTTTGGAAGATACCATTTTTGCAGGTGCACTCCCTGAAAAATTGACAACTACCAATCAATTTTATTTTGAAAATGATTCTACAATAAATGCCTTACTATTGTATCAACAAGCAAAAGCCAACTTATTTGACTTTCTATCCAATTCTCAACATAGAAAACGACTGGAACATCTTGGAATAGAAAATGATATCAACTATTGCCTTGAACCCAATAAAACTTCCGTAATTCCTATTTTATCGAATGGGAATTTAGTCTCCTTGTATGATTAAAAAACTATTGTGTATAGTCTTGTTATTATGTACTTACAAAGCCATCAGTAATTGGGGTTTTTTTGCACATAAGAAGATTAATAAAATGGCTGTTTTCACTTTACCAGAAAGCATGAATGATTTTTTTCTGAGGCACATTGATTTGTTAGAACAACAATCGGTCAATGCCGACAAACGAAGGTATACCATGAAAAATGAAGCCCCTCGACATTATATTGATATTGATGTATATGATGCAGACTCGCCCTTTGTAGTAGTGCCAAAGCGTTGGAATGAAGCGGTTGAAAAATACTCTGAAGACACCTTAATGGAGTATGGTATTTTACCCTGGCACGTACAATCACAATATATGTTTTTGGTAAACGCTTTTAAAGATAACGATGCTAAAAGAGTCATTGATCTATGTTCCGATATTGGCCACTACATAGCCGATGCCCATGTCCCTTTGCATACTACCAAAAATTATAATGGTCAGTTCACCAACCAGCATGGAATACACGGTTTTTGGGAATCAAGACTACCAGAATTGTTTGCCGTTAATTACGACTATGTCCTACCGCCAATAGATTATGTCGATAACGTTTTATTTTATGTCTGGGAAATTATTGAAGATAGTTATCATGCTAAGGATTCGGTACTTGATTTTGAAGCACAGCTAAATCGAAATTTTTCTAGTGATTTGAAATATTCATTTGAAGAAAAGAGTGGGGGAAGTAAAAAAGTTTACTCAAAAGAGTATTCTACCACCTATCACCATCTATTAAACGGCATGGTAGAAAGACAGTTAAGATTGTCTATATATGCTATTGGGTCAGTGTGGTATTCTGCTTGGGTTGACTCGGGACAACCTAATATGACTCATTGGGAAGTGAATCAGAAATAATACGACAGTCCAACAGAAAAGTTATAACCTGAGCCTTTGGTTTTTTGTTCGGTTTCCTTTTCTCCCATATCAACAACACTCAATATTGGGTGAGGTACTTCTTCTTTAGAGCTCATTTCAGTGTTGTATAGGTAATAATTTATCTGTGGTTCTAAGGAAAAATTACCCATTAGGAAAGCACAATAGCCCACTCCCAAGTTAATGGTTGTAGAGAGGTAGTCTGTAGTAGTGGAAATGGAACTGATAGCGTCTTTTACTTCTTCATTTCCGAAAGTATATCGAAACGATCCATCAACAAAAATGGCGTTTCCTTTTTTCAGTTTAAAGTTGTACCTAGCAAAAGGCGATAGGCTAATCATACTTTTTGAATAGGTAATGTCATTATTTGAAGAAGCGTACAAAAGGTAATACAGCTCGTTGTAGTGATTGGCGTAGGTGTTTCCATTTTCAGAAAAGCCAGGTAGGTTTGTAAACCACACATTGGTTAAGCTATCAGCTAAACTGACATTTGCCAAGTCTGAATCTTCATTAGTTTTGAAAAGACTGGATTCATTTTCAAATCCTAGCCCTAAACCAAGCATAAATTGGTCAATTACAAAATACCCACCCTTTAAGTGAATGCTTATCTCACTTTGTTTGTCTTGATCTAACTGGTAAGAGTAGGGGAATAAAAAACCGAGATTTAGACTATCCGTATCGTTAACAAGAGTGTCACTAAACCCAGTAAAGGTAACGTCAATAACATGTTCTGAATTGGTACTTGAGCTGAAACCAATGCTGTTGCTAGAAGCTCCAATAAACCATTGACCTTTGTCAAATTGTGAATAGACTTGGGTGCTACATGCAATCATCATTAAAATGAAAACCTTTTTCATACTTCTTTATTTGAATTTTTGGCTAATATAGCTAAGAATTATTGATTTAACATAACTGGCATAACAAGCATCAGAATTTCTTCATTTTCTTCAATACCATCTTGAGGGATGATAATACCTGCTCTGTTTGACGTACTCATTTCAAGATTAACCTGTTGTGAATCTAAATTGCTGATCATTTCTAACAAGAAACGAGAGTTAAAACCAATTTCAATATCATCCCCAGTATATTGACAGCTTAAGCGCTCAAATGCTTCGTTAGAAAAATCTAAATCTTCTGAGGATATATGTAGTTCAGAACCAGCAATTTTTAGTCGAATTTGATGAGTAGATTTACTAGCAAAAATACCCACTCTTCGTATGGAGTTGTAAAAAGCGATTCTGTCGATAGAAAGGACGTTTGGGTTTTCTTTTGGTATAACGGCCTCGTAGTTTGGATATTTTCCATCAATCAAACGACAAATGAGTTCTATATCATCAAATTTAAAATAAGCATTGGTTTCATTGTATTCAATAATTACATCGCCTTCCTCAGAAAGTGTATTTTTTAGTAAGTTGAGAGGTTTTTTTGGCAAAATAAACGAAACGGTTTGCTCGGCTGTAGTATCTATTCGTCGGTATTTGACCAGTTTGTGTGCATCTGTTGCAACGAAAATACACCCATCAGATGAAAGTTCACAAAATACACCTGACATTATGGGTCGTAACTCGTCGTTTCCAGTAGCAAATAAAGTTTTGTTAATGGCCGACAATAGCACGTTGGAAGGCATAGTAGACTGAGAGGAAGACTCCATTGATGGGAGAGTAGGAAACTCTTCACCATTTTGACCTGCCAACTTAAATTTTCCATTGTCCGAACTGATTTCAATTCCAAAAGTGGATTCGTCAATGAGGAAAGTTAAAGGTTGATCTGAAAATGTTTTTAGAGCATCTAAAAGCAGTTTGGCAGGAATTGCAATACTCCCGGTGTTGTCCGCTTGGGCATGGGTTACTTGAGTTTTCATGGTAGTTTCCAAATCCGAAGCCGAAATAGTCAAAGTGTTATCAGCAATTTCAAACAAGAAATTGTCCAAAATAGGAAGGGTATTACTGGTATTTAATACGCCACTAATACTTTGTAAGTGTTTCAGTAATTGGGCGCTTGAAACAATAAATTTCATAGGTCTTAAAAAAACAATTTAATAGACAAATATAACGGAAATCCTTTCTTGAAAGGGTATTTTTTTTACTACTTTTCAACACTAAACTGAGGGGTTCTTAAAAGTATTTTGTCAAAAATATAGAATTGAATAAGCATGAGATCATTGTTCCATTTAGCATACATTCTATCGGGGTCTAACGTATTTTGGTTGCCGTTTTGAACAGTGTACTTAGAACGATCCATGGGTTTTTTATAGGTATGCAGCATTAAATGTTGGTCATCTGTGGAATGGACGTTTATAGTATAAAATGGCGAGGAATTGAAAATGGAGTCTTTCAATGAAAAATCGTTCATGTAGCCCTCGCAATTGACTTGTTTAAATAAGTTGAAGTATAACATTCCATCTTGCTTAGAAATGGACTTAGTTTCATTGTTTCTTTTGATAAAAAATTGGTCTTCTTGTCGTTTTATTTCAAATGAAGATAGAGAATCTTCGTGATTGATAACCTGAACCGATTTTATAGATTCATTTTCTAAACTGAAAATTGTTCGATCTCGCCACAAATCGCTGTTGACCACCGTGCCATCAATGTTGTATCGAGGTGCCAAAAAGCCATTGAAGCCAGGTAAATAAACTACAAATGCTCGATTGGAATGTTCCATAAGCATATAACTACCAATCATATCTCTTGCCTCACCCCCTATGTAATAAGTTTTGCTAGCTACTTCTTCGTTATTAGTGAAAATTTCAATTTTTACCGATGAAGTGGCTAAATTGGTTATGATTTTATCATGCATACTATTGCTGACAGGATGTTTTACTTTAATGTTTTTAATAGTACTTAATAAATACTCCAGTGCATCTTTTCTAATGGGATATTTATCATTGACTACCCATTGATTGTTATTTCTGTTGAGTGTTACGGAATGATTAAATCTATCTGCAAGGAAAACTTTTGTTATAGAAGCCGTATCTTCAATGGCGAAATCACTGAGTGTTTGATCAATGGTTTTTTTCTTGGATTGATATTGAAAAGCAAGGACGATTAACATTATCACCCCAATTAGTAATGCTATTTTTTTCATGCGAATGTTCGTTTTCTTGTATAAAGAATCAAAGCAATAAATATACCCATAAAAAATATAGGCCCACCCACGTTTATGAGTTGCCATTTTAGCTTGTGGTCTTTTATTTCTTTTTTATTTAATAATCTAAGGGTAACTTCCTTGGATCGAACTGATATCAATGAATTATTGTCTAGTAAATACTTTAAAGCATTGACAATTAATTGTTTGTTGCCGTTATATTGTGTTTTACTAAAGCGGTTATACCCCAACGGATAGGCCAAATTCGCTGAGTTGACGTGATTCTTTATTAAATCGCCATCCCCAAAAACTATCATTTTGTTAGCTTTACTTTTGCTGATTGGCGGTTTACTATTGTTGATGGGCGCAATGCGGTTTTTAAAAATCGATTCAAACTGACCTTCCAAGAGATAAGCTAATGGAGTTTGCCCTGCATTAAATTGCTCTATATTCGGTTCTTGTTGTAAAATATTTAAACTGACCCTATGCGGTGCTTTTGGTAGCTTTGAGTAGGGCGACGAAAAAAGAAGGGGTGTTTTCTTTACATTGTTAACCCTTATGGTATCTAAAGAACTAATGAATGAGCTCTTAATTCCATCAATATTTTTAACAATTTCGTGCTTATTTTTTGGAATAACGATTGGATGATATAGCCAGGGAAGCAGTTGTTGTTGGGGTACATCACCTTGGTAGCCAACAACAATAGGAATTTGATCGGCCTGAAAATCCATCACTAAGTCGTAGTTTATACGAACTCCATAGGTGAAAAGCATATCGGTCAAATTCAAATCGTTGGGAATGGCCATGGAATAGGAGCGATTTCCTTTCAAACTATCCATTTCCATGATAACACCATCCACAAACCAGCATGTTTTACCACCATTCATAATGTATTGATCGATCAAGTATTTATCGACTTCTGAAAAGGGTAAGGTGGGCTTGGCAATAATCAATGCCTTGTATTGTTTTAGTCTATTTAACTGCTTTTCTAATGAGGGTTCTTGTAATGAATCAACTTCATATTCTTTGATATTAAATCGTTCGACATCAAAGTATTCAGAAAGAGAACCACGCATTGTTCCCAAAGAGTGTTGAATATCAGCGGTAAATGCTTCACTTAGTTCGTTGTGTCCCTCTAGGAATGCAATTTTTGGTTTATAGTTATTGATTAACTTGAAAAATGCGTTGGCAAACTCATATTCTGCGTTTTCAATAGAATTGTTCAAAACCCTTTGTGGATTTGTTCCAATCTGATTTTGAAGTAAATTTAAAGACAGACTTTTCCCTTTGTAATATATTATGGCACCTGGAAAAATGATTTGTTCGGTGTTACTATTGGCTTGCTGAATTTGTAAATTGGTAGGTTCTAATCCATTTTCAGAAAGTTCCTTGAAAAGTTGATTTCTTTGCTTTTCTGAATCGAGGTCGTTTGGGTTCACAAATTCGTATTCGATAAACGAACTATAATTTCTGAACTCATCCAACAAATCCTTTGTGGTATTCTTTAACCGTAGAAAACCTGAGGGTAGGTCACCGTCTAAATAAACTTTGACATAGGTAATGTCATCTAAAGAATCCAACAATTCTTTTGTGTTTGGATTTATAGAATAGCGTTTTTCCTCTGTTAAATCAAGACGAAAAGAGTAAAAAAAAGACAATACATTAATCAAAATCAATAAAGTGATATTGATAAAAAGATCTTTTTTGGAACGGTTATTCATTATTTATTTTTAATTGAAAAAACAGTTAGCTGTAAAAAAACAACAATAAGCGATATAAAATAAACAAGATCTCGGCTATCAACAACTCCTTTGCTAAGACTTCTGTAGTGGTAATCCGACCCTATATTTTCTATAATCAATTGAACCGTTCCTATTTTAATTTCTCTTGCCATAATATCGAAACCAAAATAAAAAAACGAACAGATCAATAAAGCCACTAAAAAAGAAACAATCTGATTACTGGTCGTTGATGAAGCATAGGTTCCAATAGCTACGAATAGTGCTGAAAGTAAAAACAAACCTATATACGAGCCAATACTTCCAGCCATATCAATATTCCCAATAGGGTCTGCCAAATAGTAAATACTAACTAGATAGACGATAGTAGGAAGAATAGCTAAACTAACAATAATTAGTCCTGAAATGTATTTTGAAAGCACCAATTGGTTAGAAGAAATGGGTAAGGTCTTAAGAATTTCTATTGTACCATCTTTGTATTCATCAGAAAACAAGCGCATGGTCAAGGCAGGAATAAAAATAATCATCATGAAGGGCGATAAGGAAAATAAGCCATCCAGTTGGGCATAGCCCGATTCAATGATGTTGAATTCATTGGATAAAAGCCACATTAAAGCACCATTAGCTACTAAAAACGAAAGTATAATGATAGTCCCTGAGGCGTGGCTGAAAAATGAAAAAACTTCTTTTTTTATCAAAGAAAACATGCTGCAAATTTATAAAATCTCTTCTACGCTCCAAGCCATAGCTCTCTCACTAAAAAGAAGCTTTACTTCTTTCCATACGGAATTGAAGTATTTGGAATTTCTATAATAGTTAAGATCGTGTTCGGTTTCCCATAAACTGTATGTGAAAAAAATAGTTTTGGTATGTATATCATTTAGTAATTCGACAGATAAACAGCCCTGAAATTTGATAATTTCTGGTTTTATTTGGTTGAAAAGTATAACAAAGTCAGAGATATACTCTTCCTTTATTTTTAGTTTGACAATTCGTTTAATCATAAAATTCAATGCGTATAGTATCATTTAATTCTAGGCCCATTAAGTTAGCGGCCTTACCCATGTTCATCGAAATTGTCAGATGCCCCGAAGAGGAGAAAAGAGCAAGAGCTTCGCCAAGAGGAACTTGATTGAATGTTTGCATTAATTTAGTTAGTTCGTAGTGTTCCCTTCTGCCAAAATGAATAGAAAAACGCCTGTTTTTAGCAACCTCAGTAAACAGTCGTTTATCAATGTTAGAAATGGCGTTTCCATAATGATCGATGTGCATGATGGAGCCACGAATCGAATTCTTTTCAAACAACGGGGTCAATTTAGAGCGTTTTTCACTAAAATCGTCCACTATTGAACCAATCAACTCCATCGTTCCCCCACGAGCTAAATGACAAGCCGCCTTCACAAAACTATCTTTGGTAGGAAAAGTATTAAAATCAGTGTCCATGGGTTGGGTGATTTTAATAATTTTATCGGCTTTGACATCTAGTAATAAAGAAAAAATGCCATTGTCTGCAGCAATAAAATAATGGTCATCTGCAAAAACGACTAAATGATTATTGTCATGTTCAGAAACCCCATTTACCCCAATGATGTGAATACTTTTTGGAGGGAAATCTTTGTAAACGTGTTTTAACACAAAGGCCGCATGTGCGATGTCAAAAGTATGAATTTGGTGGCTGATATCGACAATATTAACTTGCTCCATTTGTCTCAAGATAGAGGCTTTGATGGCCCCAACATAATGATCTGTATTCCCTAAATCAGTAGTTAGCGTAATGATCGGCATAAAAGTGAGGAATAATTAGTTGAAATTAGAGCAAATATTGTTTCTTTGTTTGTTCAAAAGTAAGTATTATTTTAGATGATTCGTAATATTATTTGATGGGGGAGAAAATTATTGAATTAGGTGGCATAAACCCTATTGACATTTATGGTGCTAACAGTAAAAAACTGACATACATTTTAAGTTTTTTCTCAAAAGTAAAGGTCGTTGCTAGAGGCAATAAATTAAAAGTCATTGGAAAAGAATCTGACATTGATTTCTTTGAATCAAAATTCAACAAAATGTTGGATCATTTTATGAAATACCAACGGTTGACCAATAGCAATATTGAACGAATTATTTTAGACGATGAAGCTATTTTAGAAGGCAGTGATGATGTATTGGTTCACGGAACCAACGGTCGAGCTATAAAACCAAAAACTGTCAATCAGAGAAAAATGGTTGAGGTCTCCACAAAAAATGATATGTTATTTGCTGTTGGTCCTGCTGGAACAGGTAAAACCTACACCGCTGTAGCCATAGCTGTTAAAGCGCTCAAAAACAAAGAAGTTAAACGCATTGTATTATCTAGACCGGCCGTTGAAGCGGGTGAAAACTTAGGGTTTCTGCCAGGCGACCTCAAGGAAAAGTTAGACCCTTATTTACAACCTCTTTACGATGCTCTTAGAGATATGATTCCCAGTGAGAAATTGAAAGAATACATGGAGCATAAGATTATAGAAATTGCCCCACTTGCTTTCATGAGAGGGCGAACACTCGACAAGGCATTCGTCATTTTAGATGAGGCCCAAAACGCGACCCGTCAGCAAATGAAAATGTTTTTAACACGAATGGGACAATCGGCTAAATTTATCATCACTGGCGATGAAACACAAATAGATTTACCACACAAACAACCCTCTGGACTATTACATGCTCTCAAAGTATTGAAAGGAGTAAAAGGCATAGAATTTGTTAATTTGGACGATAAAGATGTGATTCGTCACGAATTAGTGAAAAAAATAATAAAAGCATACAAACAAAACGACGATAAAAATGAATAATGTAATTATTGAAACCAATTTCAAATTCCCCAATCAAACCCACGTGTACAAAGGCAAGGTCAGAGATGTTTATACCATCGGTGAGAATCAATTAGTTATGATTGCCTCCGATCGAATTTCAGCTTTTGATCATGTTCTTCCGCAAGGTATTCCCTTCAAGGGACAAGTACTGAATCAAATAGCCGCTGCTTTTTTAGACGCTACTGCTGACATTGTTCCCAATTGGAAAGAAGCAAGTCCAGATCCCTCCGTAACAGTGGGAAAAAAATGCCAGCCATTTATGGTCGAAATGGTCATCAGAGGATATTTAACAGGTCATGCTTGGAGAGAGTATAAGTCAGGAAAAAGAATGTTGTGCGGAGTGCCTATGCCTGATGGAATGGTTGAAAATCAAAAGTTCGATGAACCAATTATTACCCCAACCACAAAAGCTGAAGTCGGTCATGATGAAGATATTTCAAGAGAAGACATTTTAGCCCAAGGTCTAGTTTCAGAAAACGACTATATTCAATTAGAAAAATATACTAGAGCTTTGTTTGAAAGAGGAACTCAAATGGCGGATGAAAAAGGCCTTATTTTAGTAGATACCAAATACGAATTTGGTAAAGACAAAGATGGGGTTATCACACTCATTGATGAAATTCATACGCCCGATTCCTCTCGATATTTTTATCAAGAAGGATATCAAGAAAAACTAAAGGCCGGCTTAGCACAAAAACAATTATCAAAAGAATTCGTCAGACAATGGCTTATCGAACACGTATTTCAAGGTAATGAATGACAAGAAGTGCCACCAATGAGTGACGAATTTTGTCAGTCCGTTTCGGAACGATATATTGAGTTGTATGAGCACATTACCGGACAAACTTTTGTAAAAGAAGATGTGAGCAACCTTCTAAGTAGGGTTGAAGAAAACATCACCAATTATTTATCATAGAAAAAAAGCCCCATTTGAGGGGCTTTTTTTTAATAAATGGGATACGACGTTTTAGTGGGAGATTTAATGCAAAGAAATTGCCCCTTTTCAATAACATCGTAGGTGATTGATGATTCTTCTGAAATAACAAAAAAATCATCTTTACAAACATGAACTTGATTGACCTTTAATTCTCCTTCTATCAGATAAAAAGAGTAAAAATATTGCTTATCCATTTCAAAACTCAAACCGCCTGTTTCTACTTGGAAAAGTGTGATTTCAATTTTTTCAGACGCCAGTTTCAATGGTGATTCTGCTCCAATAATAGTGGTTACATTCTTGTTTTTTACGAGCTGATTATGTTTAATATCTGTGTAGTTAGCTGGTTGTTGCAAGGCCTTTTTTAAATCTGGTTGAAACCATATTTGAAAAATGGAAGACCCTGCATACATGGCCTCGGCATGAGATATTCCTGAACCAGATTGAATTAGCTGAACATCGCCTTTATCTAACGCTATCCATTTCGATAAAAGGGTATCATAATGATTGATTTTTCCTTTAAGCACAATGGTCATAATTTCAAAACCTCGATGAGGGTGTAAGCCAATGGTACTGTCTTTTAGGGATTGGGCATGTGCCCAATAAAAAAGATTTGAGTAAGGTTTTAGTTTTCCGCCATCTTGTGGAAACCCTAAAGGTTTATTTTCAATAATATCGCCATTATTAAATTCTCCGTACGCTTGCTCTGATTTTTCAAAGAATTGAATCATACTGTAAATATACAAAATAAATGTATATACATTAATTGCTTATACATATATTTGCAATTATGAAGCTCGAAGATCAAATAAAACAGGCCAGTTTTAGTCATATTGAGGAAAAACTCATTGTTAACTTAATATACACCTCTAACCTTATCACCCTACTTACCAGTCGACTATTTAAACCCTATGGATTATCCGCCCAACAATACAATGTACTACGAATATTAAGGGGTCAAAACGGGCAAGCCATTTCCTTATTAGACATTGAAGATAGAATGTTGGATAAATCGTCTAATGTGTCCAGATTGATTGATAAATTGGTTTTAAAACACTACATTACTAGAGAAGAATCTAAAGTGGATAGAAGGCGAGTTGATGTATTGATTTCTCAATCGGGATTAGATGTTCTAAAAGAAATAGATGCTGAATTAAATAAATTTTATGAAAAATTGAATACCTTAGTTGAGTATTCTGATGCCAAAAAAATGAACACTATATTGGATACCATTCGAGAAATAGAACACCTTGTTTAAATATGAAAAAGACACGACTAGTTAACAACAATAAAATAGAGGAGTTAGACCAAGCAATAGAGTTGAAGGTCATTACAAAATGTCCTCAAAAGTGGCTGTTAATAGACCAAGAAACCGGTCAGGTTTATAGAGGAACGGAAAATCCTAAAGTGGGGAAAATGTGGCAATTAATTCAACCCGCTAAGTAGTTCGTTTTCCAAATATTGACGAGCCAATACGTATCATGTTACTTCCTTCTTCAATGGCGATATCATAGTCGCCACTCATGCCCATGGATAGAATCGACAGCTTAGGGTATTTTAGTGTTAACTCATCAAAGACTGATTTTAGAAAACGAAATTCTGATTTAACTTTTTCTTCATCATTGGTATTGGAAGCCATACCCATAAGGCCAACAATATCAACATTGGGGTAGTGGTGCGATAATAGAGAGGTAAGGTTCTCTTTAGAAAGTCCAAATTTTGTGTCTTCTTGTGCTATTCTTAATTGAAGTAAACAACGAATATTTTTATTGTGTTGTTGAGCTCTTTTACTAATTTCAAGCAGTAATTTTTGAGAGTCAACAGCATGAATTAGGGAGATGAAAGGGGCGATGTATTTTACCTTATTAGATTGTAAATGTCCAATCATATGCCATTTAATGTCACTAGGCAAAGCAACAGCTTTTTCGGCCAATTCTTGCACTTTGTTTTCACCAAAAACACGATGGCCCGTTTCATAGGCCTGTAAGATGTCATCTTTGGTTTTTGTTTTAGAAACAGCAACTAAGGTTACCTCATTCGGTAAATTGCTTTTGATGGTTAAAAGCCGTTGGCCGATACTACTCATTGGTCTAGGTCGTAGATTAGCATACCACTTCTTAGTTTGGGCTGAATGTAAGTACTTTTTGGAGGCATTGTTTTATTATCATTAGCTACCTCCATAATTTGTTGAATACTGATGGGTTTTAGAACAAAAGCCACGGCAAATTCTTTGAGGTCAATTTTAGATTGTAAATGTTCTAATGGAACGTTGCCTTCAACGTAAGAAATTCGTTTGTCGGTTCTGGGGTTGACAATGTTCAATATTGGGTGTAAAATGGTGTAATTCAATATGGAAGGATCAAGTTTTTCAACACTATCGTGACGATTGACGTATTTTTCTTTCACTATTAAGGAATACCACTGACCATCACAATACATGGACAATTCATCTTTTTCTTGAGGTTGATAAACCGTTTCAACGGGTTGTACAGTAAAGCGTTCACTCACTTTTGAAATAAAGTCTTGTGAGCTCATAGTGTTCAAGTCTTTCACCAAACGATTGAAGTTCAAACATTGAATTTGATTTTCTCCAACCAAGTAACTCATGCAATAGGCATTATTATTTGTTAGAGTGTCATGTTCTTGGTACAATAAAGCAGAAGAAGCAAAACGATGGTGACCATCAGCAATATACAAATGGTCAATTTCAGAAAATGAATCACTAATTTGTTGGATGGTCATTTTATCGTGAACCAGCCATAGTTTATGAGTGTCCTGATCAGTGGTGGTAAACTCATATTCGGCGCGTTGATTGGTGTAGGATTCGATGATGGCATCAATGGCTGTGTGGTTAGGGTAGGTCAGCAAGACGGGTTCAGCATTGAATCCTGTCATTTTCAAGTAATCTTTAAACAGTTTCTCTCTTTTCTCAATGGTTTGCTCGTGTCGTTTTATGCGTTGGTTTAAATAATCGTCAACACTTGCTGCACCGACAATTCCATTAAATATCAGTCCATTTGCTTTGATTTTTTGATAGATGTAAAACTGTTTCTGCTGATCCTTTTGTAAAATACCTTCTTCTAAAAAGTCATTAAATTTAGATTTAATAAGATTAAACTTGTCAAAATGATGGCTGGTCGAATCGTCGTTGGCCGTTGATGGATTAATGATGTGAAGAAAAGTATATGGGTTAGTGGATAGTTTATCGTCCAACGATTCTTTTGAATAACTAATGTACGATCGGCTGGCAACTAAAGCAGCTTTGTCTCTAGTAGGTCGAATTGCACAAAAGGGTTTTATAGTTGCCATTATATTAGTCTGAGACTTTAAGATGAATCATATTAGCCAAAGTGAGCAATTATCTTGTCGGCTAATTCTTTTCCAATTCGTGTTTGTGCTTCATTGGTAGCGGCCCCAATATGGGGTGTTAAGGACACATTTTGAAGCATCAATAGCTTGATACTAGGTGTTGGTTCATTATCATAAACATCTAGGCCAGCGGCCATTACTTTTCCGCTTTCAAGCGCTTTGATTAAGGCCTCTTCGTCGATCACACCTCCACGAGCTGCGTTGATTATTCCTACCTTATCTTTCATCTTATCAATTTCGTTTTTTCCTATGATGGCTTTGTCCGAAACTTTTGGAATATGTAATGTAATGTAATCACTTTTTTGAAGAACATCATTCAAGGGGCTTGTTTGAATATTAAACGTTAATTGTTGGCCATCAAAAAAGGACAACTCTAGCTCTTTTTCTTTTATGAAGGAATCGTTTACTATAACCTCCATACCAAGTCCAATGGCTCTTTTGGCTACTTCCTGACCAATTCGTCCAAAACCAATAATCCCTAATCGTTTTCCTTTTAATTCTTGTCCTTTACCATACGCTTTTTTAAGCTCTTTGAATTTGGTATCTCCTTCTAGTGGCATTTGGCGGTTGGAGTCGTACATAAAACGCACAAGGTTGAATAAGTGAGCAAAGACTAATTCTGCAACCGATTCTGAAGAAGCAGCAGGGGTATTGATTACTTTTAGCCCTTTATTTTCAGCGTATTCTACGTCAATATTATCCATTCCTACACCACCACGACCTATAATTTGAAGGGTTGGACAGGCGTCGATAAGTTCTTTTCTAACTTTGGTAGCAGAGCGTACTAAAAGCACGTTAATGTGTTTGTCGTTGATAACTTTAGGAAGTTGATCTTGAGCTACTTTTTGAGTCAATACTTCATATCCTGCGGCTTGAAGAGTATCAATTCCTAGTTGTGAAATACCATCGTTGGCGAGTACTGTTTTCATAAAATTACTGTTCTATTTCTTTCATTATATCGACCAAAACTTGAACGCTTTCCAAAGGCATGGCATTATACATTGAAGCTCTGTATCCACCCACAGAACGGTGGCCTTTAATCCCATTGATACCTTCTTCAATACATCGTTGGTTAAAGGTGTCTTGTAAGTGTTCTTCGGTCAGTAAAAATGTCGCATTCATACATGACCGATCTTCTTCTGCAGCACTGCCTTGAAAAATAGAGCTATTGTCGATATGGTTATATATTAACTGTGCTTTTTCGTTGTTTCTTTTTTCTACCCAACTGATACCGCCATGTTTTTTCAGCCATCTGAGGGTGAGCATACTGACATAGACAGCAAAAACGGGCGGTGTGTTGAACATACTGCCTTTTGCAATGTGGGTTTTGTAGTCTAACATGGTAGGAATTTGCCTGCCAGTTTTGCCTAAAATATCGTCTTTTACAATGACTAAAGTAGTGCCGGCTGGGCCAAGATTTTTTTGAGCACCAGCATATATCAAGTCAAAATCAGAAACAGTAATCTTTCGACTGAAAATATCTGATGACATATCACACACTACTATGGCATCGGTGTTTGGAAACTCCTTAATTTGAGTACCATATATAGTATTGTTAGAAGTGCAGTGAAAGTAATCTATGTCCGAAGGAATAGAATAGTTCTTTGGTATGTAATTGTAATTTTTGTCCTTTGAGCTAGCTACAACGACTGTTTCGCCAAACAACTTGGCCTCTTTGATGGCTTTGGAGGACCATGATCCTGTGTCTAAATAGGCCGCCTTTCCATCAACTGTCATTAGATTGTTTGCTACCATCAGAAACTCAAGGCTTGCTCCTCCTTGAAGAAAAAGAACGGAATAACCTTCGGGTACTTCCAAAAGCTCTTTGACTAGTTCAATGGCTTCTTCCATCACCGCCACAAAATCTTTGCTGCGGTGTGAAATTTCTATGAGCGATAAATTAGAGTTGTTAAAATTTAAAATTGAGGAAGCCGCTTCTTTGAAAACGTCTTTTGGTAAAATGCAAGGTCCAGCGCTGAAATTGTGCATGATTAAAATTTATATGATTACAAAAATGAGATTAATTTTATTATTGTGAAAACAATCCTTGGTCAATTTTTTGAATTTTAGGAACAGATACTTTAAACGGATTTTTTACATTTTCTTTGAACTTAAATGAACCATTAATGAGTTCAAAACTATTAATACTCCCATCGGGTATATAGTAATCATATAAACCTTCAAAATTGTCATCAATTGGAATGAGTTGCGGAAAATAAATGGCTTGATTTTTTTCTGAAAATCGAACGGAAACAGCAGCATCTTCTTTGTACTCTAAAACAAAACGATGTAATCGTTGTTTTTTGTAACGAAAAATGGGTGCACCAAAAACCAGCGTTTTGGATATAGATAACACGTCAATAATTTTCTTGTTGCTGCGTTCGTTATGCCCATCCCATCCCAGTAAAAGGTAATAGGTTTTTTTTCCACGTTTAAAACTGGACATATGATAATATAATGCTCCCATCCATTGATTGTTGGTTAAGGATAGGGTGTTGGGTTTTCTAACTTCCCCTAATAGAGGTTCCAGTCGTTGCACTTGATACCTTTTTTTGTTATCATAATATTGTACAATGGCATGGTAGTCAATGAGGCCATTAGAAAGAGGTATGTGCCAATTAATAAGTCGCAGTTTTTTGTCTTTACTGGTAAGGATGGGGATGTAAGTCGTCAATGAATCAAAGGCGTATTTCATTGATTTTGGATAATCTATAATGCTATCCCAAAGAGCTACAAATGCTTCATGAGCTTGACGTTTTTCGGTATCATCTTTTCCATTGACGAGCTTGGGAGCAATTTCTAAAAGTTGACGTTCATATTCTAAAAAAACGGATTTTTGAGCAGTCAGGGTAGTCGAAAAAAAAGTACATAAAACAAACAGCTTGATGAAGCGATGTACTTTTTGAAAAGAAGTCATTAAGAATGTAAAAAGTCTTTTTTATTTAATAATTCTGTTTCCGTTTCAACGTTATCCTCATCAGGGACACAACAATCTACAGGGCAAACCGCAGCACATTGTGGTTCTTCATGAAAACCCATACACTCGGTGCATTTGTCGGTAACAATATAGTAAACGTCAAAATCTTTAGGATCTTGTGGTGCATCGGCATCGTATTCGCCACCACTATTGGGTGTGACTGTTCCATTCAGAGTTGTCCCATCAGAGAACTGCCATTCCATACCACCTTCATAAATGGCATTATTAGGACATTCAGGTTCACAAGCACCACAATTAATACATTCATCAGTTATTTTTATTGCCATTACATTAAAAAAAAAGAGTTAATAGTTAGTTTTGTGGTACAAATATAGCAAGAAAAGATGATTGAAAATAGAATTGTGGCATTTGATACTCTGGGACAATATTTACATGACCTTGATACAGCTCATTGGAAAAAAGCCATAGATCGAGCATGTCATGAAAACCCATGGTTCACTAGAGGGCACATAGAGCTTTCTATTTCGGCTTTTGAACACTGGTTAAAGGCGTCCCAACTAAAGCAATGGCTATCCAATTATTCGTTAGATGATGTAGCTCCTAAAAAAGTAGCTATTATTATGGCTGGCAATATACCTTTAGTGGGTTTTCATGATTTGTTGTGTGTTTTAATAGCGGGACATCAAGCAATCGTCAAACTGTCAAGTAAAGACCGAGTATTGATGAATGAAATCATTAATGCCATAACAGCCATTGACTCTTCTCTTTCAGAAAATATTATTATCGTCGATAAAATAGATACATCGATTGACGCAGTTATTGCCACTGGAAACAATAATTCGTTTAGACAGTTTCAATATTATTTTGGTAAATATCCCTCAATTTTGAGAAAAAGTAGAACGTCCGTAGCGGTTTTAGAAGGAAATGAAACACTAGAAGAAAGAAAAGAGTTGGCAAAAGATGTTTTTTTACATTTTGGATTGGGTTGTAGAAACGTCACTAAAATTTATGTGCCCTTAGAATATCATTTTGAGCTATTGACAGATGCTTTTGTAGATAATAAAGACCTCATTCAGAATCATAAATACGCTAATAATTATGAGTATCATAAAGTCATATATGCTCTTGCTAATCAACATGTTATTGATATTGGGTTTGTTATTCTCAAAGAAGATGAGTCTTTACATTCACCAGTTAGCGTCCTGCATTATGAATATTATCAAGATAAGAGGCATTTGGAACAATTACTACAAAAGGATGCCGACACAATTCAGTGTGTCGTTGGGAAGCACTTTATTCCTTTTGGACAAGCTCAATTTCCACAACTGACTGACTATGCCGATGGGATTGACACACTATCATTTTTAGAAACGCTTTAGTCTATTTTTTCAATGGCACCAATATCGGGGTTATTGTCCCTTATGTTGCCAAGAAGGTCTATGGTATATGAAGTTATTTTTCCACTATTTATGGCGGGTGATTTAGACGAAAGAGTGACATTTCCTTCTTCAATATCTTCAAAAATAGTCATCTGATTTTCAACTTTTATGGAGTTTGTTTGGTTGATAGCATTGATGGAAGAATCCACAGCCAATTGAAGCAAACAATGGTCAAAAACATAATTGAATTCACCGGCGGCATTATTTTGAAGTTCTAACTCATGTTGTAGATTACCAGCAATAATACAATTGATAAAGTTGGCTTGGTTCAAATCTCTTACTTGAATGTTCCCATTAATATCTTCATAGTAATTATTCAAGAGTAATGAGGGTGTGCTGCGTCCACCATACTGATAGTAATTGGCAAAGGTGCAATGAGTAAACTCATACTGTCCACCGATATTGAGCACCATCGCATATCGACCACAATTTTTGATGACATTATTGACTCCCTCCACAAAACTACCTTGTGCAAAAAGACCAATATCACTGCAATTTTCAATGAGGGTGTTGGTGATAGTAAGAGTAGGGGCAGATGCATTGCCTAAAGTATCTACTTTTACACCTACAGTTCCATTTCGAATAATGGCGTAGTCAATAGAATTGTTTTTACTTCCTTGAGTCAACCATATTTGATCCCATTGACCAGGTGCGTCGGCATACCATTCTTCCAGTCGATCGCCTTGAAACACGACTTCATTATTTAAACTTCCTTCAACGATTAGAGTTCCTCCGTCGTTAGTCGTGCCATAGATGGGATTTCCAATAATTAATCCAGAGTTTTTATGAAAATAAATGCGCGTTCCATCTTCAATGGTTAGCGTAGCATTGGGCTCCACAATAACGTATCCATAAATAACATGTGGCAAGTCGTTGTTCCAAGTGGTATTTTCAGCAATAGAATAATAGGAGAAATTTATGGTATCCTCACCGCTAACGAACAAATTGTCCATGGGAGTATAAAAATTAGCATTTTGTCCATAGGCCACCAGTTCAATGGATTGGGATTGACCATTGGTGGTAAATTCCAGTTGATTTGTTACTAAAAAGGGAAGGTTTAGGGTGTTGGGATTAATGGTTACTTCAACAAATACAAACATGCTGTCTTTAGCAGCAATTTTTAGACCTTGGCTATTTTCAATGGGCTGCCCATCTACATTGATACGATATACGTTATTGGGATCATCGTTGACAAGACGTATGTTATCCACAGTAACAGGGTTGGAGTTGGGGTTATAAACAACCATTTTTTTCGTTGAACTTCCAAAACATGCACAGACCCTAGCAAATAAACTGGAGTCGGTGGAAAAAGAAAGGATTCCAGGACCACTTTCTTCAAAAAAATCTTTTCTACAAGAAGAAAGAGCAAGGATGAAAAGGAATAAAAAAAAGAAACTACGTCCGATCATAATAGGTGCAAATATAAGATAAACGATAAGTCAGAAGGAATTAGTGTATTTATTAAACCTCAGTTTGCTAGTTTAGCATAAGTGATTATATTTGCAATCCAAAATAAATGAGATAATGAAAAAGGAAATTCACCCCGATAATTACAGATTGGTCGTCATGCAAGATATTTCTACTGGTTATTCTGTTTTAACCAAATCGACGGCAAATTCAAAAGATACTATTAAATGGGAAGATGGTAATGAGTACCCTTTAATAAAAATGGAAATTTCATCCGATTCTCACCCTTATTATACTGGTAAAATGAAGCTAGTTGATACAGCTGGTAGAATTGATAAATTCAAAAATAAATACGCTAAAGCTAAGAAATAGTGTATGGCTCAGATATTACAAAAAACCCATTCGAAAGAATGGGTTTTTTTGTTAGTGGATATCTGGTTGGCCTGCCATAATTTCATCATTGGCAAACGCTTTGAACTTTTCAAAATTGGCACGAAATGCCGTAGCTAATTCTTTGGCTTTAGCATCGTAGGCCTCCTTATCGTTCCATGTATTTCTTGGGTTGAGAACTTCAGATGGGATGCCATCGCACGTAGTTGGAATATTCAATTTGAATATATTTTGATTTTGATACTCTACATCATTGAGCTGATTGTTAAGAGCAGCACTAATTAACGTTCTGGTATATTTCAAGCTCAATCGCGATCCTACGCCGTATTGGCCACCAGTCCAGCCAGTATTTACCAACCAAACATGAACATTGTTAGAGGTCATTTTTTGACCTAATAGTTCAGCATATTTTGTAGGGTGTAAAGGTAAAAAAGGTTCACCAAAGCAAGCTGAAAAGGTAGTGCTGGGTTCTGTAACACCTGCTTCAGTACCAGCTACTTTAGCTGTGTAGCCCGAAATAAAATGGTACATTGCCTGACCAGTAGTCAATTTTGAGATGGGAGGGAGCACACCAAAGGCATCGCAAGTCAAGAAAAATATATTTTTTGGAGCGGCTCCTATGGAAGGTGTTTTAATGTTCGATATGTGATGAATGGGATAACTGACTCGGGTATTTTCAGTAATGCTGCTATCCTCAAAATCAACGGTATCTGTACCGTCTTTAAAGATGACATTCTCTAATAAAGCTCCTGGCTTGATGGCGGCAAAGATATCGGGTTCTTTTTCTGGGGTGAGATCTATACATTTAGCGTAACATCCGCCTTCAAAATTAAACACCTTATCATTGCTCCAGCCATGTTCGTCGTCTCCAATCAATTTTCTGTTTGGATCGGCAGAAAGAGTGGTTTTTCCAGTACCAGAAAGACCAAAGAAAATGGCTGTGTCGCCATCTTTTCCAACATTGGCCGAGCAGTGCATGGATAAAATATTTTTCTCGAAAGGAAGAATAAAGTTAAGTACTGAAAAAATACCTTTTTTTATTTCTCCAGTATAGCCAGTACCACCAATGAGAATATTTTTTTCACTGAAGTTGATAATGGCAAAATTATGTTGTCGCGTGCCATCAACCTTAGGGTCTGCCATAAACGAAGGAACATTAATAATTGACCATTCTGGTTGAAAGTGGTCAAGCTCTTCTTTTGTGGGTCTCAAAAACATGTTATGTGCAAACAAGTTTGACCAAGGGTATTCGTTCACAACACGAATTTTTAAACGATGGGACTCATCGGCGCAGGCATATACGTCTCGAACAAATAGTTCCTTGTCTGAAATATAATTGATGACTTTTTGATAGAGAGCTTGGTAGTTATCTTGACTGAACGGGATATTCACATGACCCCACCATACGGAATCTTTGGTCAAATCGTCCTTAACAACAAATCGGTCTTTAGGAGAACGTCCAGTAAATTCACCAGTGTTAATGGCGATGGCACCAGCACTACTCAACTTGGCATTAAACTTATCGACGCTAATTTGAACAAGCTCTTCTGAGCTAAGGTTCCAATGAAGGTGGTCGTTTGAAATTCCCAAATCGTCCAGAGATTTGAACTTTTCGATATTCATAATGTATTACTTTGTTATAGTAGCTGGCAAAGGTAGAAGATAATTTTACTGACTCATCAAATTTTTTATTTTTTTTTACCATCTTTTACTTGATATATATTCAATTTGTGCTCTTTTAGTTGTGTTCAAAATATATATATTAGCAATTAAATTCAGGTGATTATGAAACAGATATTTATTGCTGGTGCTGGATTATCTTCAACATCTCTTATACAATACTTATTGGGTCAATCCGAAAAAAACAATTGGAACATTGTTGTTGGAGATTATGACATCTCTTTAGCCCAACAGAGAATAGAAAATCACAGCAATGGAAGGGCCATTGCTTTTGATGTATTTGATCCAGAGCAACGTAATGATGCGATTATGCAATCAGATATTGTCGTTTCTATGCTTCCATCAAGTATGCATATTCTTTTGGCTGAAGATTGCGTTATTCAGGGCGTCAATATGGTCACTGCTTCGTATGTCTCCGATGATATTGCTGCGTTGCATGAAAAAGCCATTGAAAAAGGCGTCCTATTATTGAATGAAATGGGGCTAGACCCTGGAATTGACCATATGTCTGCCAAAAAAATT
Organism: uncultured Flavobacteriales bacterium; assembly: GCA_963991165.1. Lineage (GTDB taxonomy): Bacteria > Bacteroidota > Bacteroidia > Flavobacteriales > UBA7312. The sequence goes on from CAXDOW010000006.1 coordinate 25,965, forward strand.
ATAGACCATATTCATCAACAGGATGGTGAAATAGAGTTGTTTAAGTCATTTTGTGGAGGTTTAGTTTCCAAGGAATTTGATAATAACCCTTGGAACTATAAGTTTACTTGGAACCCTAGGAATGTGGTTTTAGCAGGTCAGAAAACGGCACAATTCAAGCGAAATGGCCTTTTAAAATACATTCCCTACAATCAACTTTTTTCTAGGTTAGAATATATCGAAATTGACAACGAAGGACAATTCGAATGTTATGCCAACAGGGATTCTTTGGTATATCAATCTCACTATGAACTTAAACACACCCCAACCATACTTCGCGGTACGCTACGTCGGCCAGGTTTTTGTAAAGCTTGGGATGTATTTGTTCAGTTAGGAATGACGGACGATTCATTTGAGATGCTTCATTTGGATACGATGACTTGGCGTGAATTCACTAATTCCTTTCTCATTTTCGACAACAAAAAATCAGTAGAAGAAAAACTAAAAACCTATTTATCATTGGATGACGACGTCATGGAAAAATTAAACTGGCTCGGCATTTTTTCCAATGAAACTATAGGATTGTCAAAGGGTAGTCCAGCTCAAGTTCTTCAACATTTGCTAGAACCAAAATGGCGTTTGGAAGAAGGAGATAAAGACATGATTGTCATGCAACATATTTTTGACTATAAACTCAATGGAAGCTCACATACATTGCATTCTTCCTTAGTAGTCAAGGGAAAGGATAAAACCCATACAGCTATGAGCATGACGGTAGGCCTACCTGTTGCGATTGCCACGGAGTTAATTCTTGAAGGTCGCATTACTTTGAAGGGAGTTCACATACCGGTCCAATCAGAAATCTATACTCCAGTGTTAGACAGACTCAAAGATTTTGATATTGACTTTGTAGAAAAAGTTTATACTAATGTTGCTGAATAACGCCCTTTTACTTTTTTGAAAAAGCACGAATCAAAAAAAAGATAATGCTGAATTCAATAAGAATCAGTAGGAAATGAATGTAGTAAACTTGGGCTTGTTTATCAACTAGCTGAATAAGATGTTCAGCCCCTTGATAAAAGGCATATGATACAGCCATGCCGATAAGGTAGCCCGTTTGTTTTGCAATATCAATTTTGGTGAGGGTAGAATCATCTTTAAAAACAAGTGTTTCAGCACGTACAAGATAAGACCCAAACATAAAGGTTAGCTGATACCCAATGTATGTCATCAATGCTATTTGATAGCTGAACGAAAAAATCAAAAAGACTATTAAAACTGCTAAAATAACCAGTTCTACGGCCAATGAAATTCTAAAAAAATAAAACGCATTTAAAATTTTGTGGTAAAACTTAGCCACTATCAGAACAGCTAGTGCTAAAGCAATTCCACCTAAGGAATAGACGCTAGGTTCTAAGGGCTCATAAATGGTAAAGACACACCCTATTGATACACCTAAAAAAAGCGAATTCAACCATTTGTAAATGATAAAACTTCTAAGATTTAAAAGTGAATCATCAAAACTCATTAATAGTAACAATTTCGCCTCACCTGTGAAATATGCTTGGCCAGTCTTAAAACTTGACGAGTGTAGCCATACTCATTATCATACCAAATATATAAAACAAATGATTTTCCATCGTTAGAAATTTGTGTAGCAGGACTATCATAGATTGCCGGACAGCTATCCCCAACGATATCCGATGATACCAATTCGTTATTGACAGAAAAACGAATTTGCTCCACTAATTTAGAATCAAATGCGGCTTCTCGCATCAAGGCATTAATTTCATCTAAGGAAGTTGATTTACCGGTGGTGATGTTTAAAATAGCGAGAGAACCATTAGGTGTAGGGACACGTATGGCACTCGATGTTAATTTCCCTTCTAAGGAAGGAATGGCCTTGGTCACGGCTTTTCCAGCTCCTGTTTCAGTAATAACCATATTTAAGGCAGCCGCTCGTCCACGTCGGTATTTTTTGTGCATATTATCAACCAAATTTTGGTCGTTAGTATAGGCGTGTATGGTTTCTATGTGCCCCTTTTCGACACCCATTTTTCGTTCAATAACATCCAGAATGGGAGTGATGGCATTGGTAGTGCACGAGGCTGCAGAAAATAATTTATTTTCGACAATATCTACCTCGTGATTGACTCCAAAAACAATATTTGGCACACCTTTTCCAGGTGCCGTTAATAGCACCTTAGAAACACCTGGTGATTTAAGATGTAAACTCAAAGATTCCTTGTCTCTAAAAACACCCGTATTATCTACGACCAAAGCATGGTGAATACCGTATTGGGTGTAATCAATTTCGTCAGGGCTGTTTGCAGCTATCATTTTGACTGTACGACCGTTGATAATAAGAGCTTTATGTTCGTAGTCGATGGTGATATTGGCGTTAAACGTACCATGCACAGAATCAGTACGTAGCAATGAAGCCCGTTTTCTTAGATTTTCGTCCGAATTATTACGAGTAACTATAGCTCTCAACCGCAATTGATCGCCAGCTCCATCCTGAATAGTTAATTCTCTAGCCACCAAACGACCAATACGACCAAAACCATAAAGCACTACATCTTTTGGTTTCAGTTGATTATTGTCACCATTTAAAAAAGCGGCTAACTTAATAGAGACAAAGTCACTTATCGATTCCTTGGCTTGCCCCTCATCAACCCATTGAAAAGCTAATTTTCCTAAATCTATTTTGGCATTTTTAATTTTCAGATTTAGAATTTCTTTAGCAATGGGAAGGGTCTCTTTTGTTGAGATAGGTTGATTAACAAACTTGTTGGCATAATCATGAAGATTCAAAATTTCGCTGACACTGAGGTCGGTCATACGATTTCTAAACATTACCAACTCCGTAGAGCAATTTAAAACAAGTTTACTAACGATAGTCGATAGTTCGGCCGATGCTTTTTCTTTTTCAATCCAATGATTCAGCTCCGAATTATAATTTTCTAAGGTCATTTTTTTGGTTTTTGAAAGACATGATAAATATACGCAAATGTACATTTTTGACATTTTTAAAAAACATAGATTGAGGGTTTTTTTATAAAAAGTTATCATTCCTTTCATTAAATTTGAGCTATGAAAATTAGCTTTTCAAAATATCAGGGAGCAGGGAATGATTTTGTTATCCTAGATAATAGGTCTAGTGAGTTTCATTCTTTGACGACTCAAGACATCAATCAGTTATGCCATCGTCGATTAGGCATTGGCGCCGATGGATTAATCATGTTAGATGCTTCCCAAACTTACGATTTTAAGATGCGTTATTTCAATGCCGATGGGATGGAAGGGTCGATGTGTGGTAATGGGGCTCGTTGTTTAGTTGATTTTGCAAAGCAGCTAGACGTTTTTCACTCTCATTGTCGTTTTGAGGCCTGCGATGGACCACATGATGCCCAGTGGACCAAAGAAAAAGTAGTTTTAAAAATGAATGAGGTAACGCACATTGAGCAAGGTCGTGATTTTTATTTTCTCGATACGGGCTCGCCCCATTATGTTCAATGGGTTGATGATTTGAAGTCTTTGGATGTCAATAAAAGTGGTCGAGAAGTACGATATAATCCACGATTTAACGACAAAGGCACTAATGTAAATTTTATGACTTTACATGCCGATGGTTTGGAAATAAGAACATACGAACGCGGTGTAGAGCAAGAAACCTTGGCCTGTGGTACAGGGGCTGTGGCTTGTGCCATTGCGGCATATCATTCGGGTCGATTGACGCACACGGACGTTAGCATAACTACTTTGGGTGGGCAATTAAAAGTCACATTTGAAGACGATAGTTATTATAAAAATATATTTTTGAGTGGTCCATATCAACGTGTATTTGATGGCGTCTATTGTTTTTAGTTTTAGGATATGTTGATTATGATACCTATTTCTCTTTTACAATGAACGATAATAGCAAAATGACCTAGGTTCTATGATGATGCGATTTCTTTTTGGAATGAGTTGTTTTCTTTTGGCGGCATGTGCTGAAAAAGTAGAACCCTATGTGGCCTACCTCAATCATCATGATACGGTGGCATATGTAGGTATTGAAAGTTGCATGGCATGTCACTATGATATTTACGAAACCTACATACAAACGGGCATGGGACAATCCATGTCTGTAGCCCATCCCAATAATAGCGAAGCTCATTTTCACCATCACTCGATGTTAGTCGATTCCTTTACCAATTTCAAATACATTCCATTTTGGGAGGATAGTATTTTGAAAATAAAAGAACTGTATGCTGAAAATGAACGTCTAGAAGTGGCAGACTACATTGTTGGATCAGGTCATCATACCAATTCTCATTTGTGGGACGAAAACGGTTATGTCCATCAGATGCCTTTTACCTATTATACCCAAAAGGGCTATCTAGATTTCCCACCTGGTTTTGAAAATGGTTATAACAGCCGTTTTTCTAGAGAAATTGGCCTAGAGTGCATGTCGTGTCATAATGCCATGCCCGATTTTGTGATGGGTTCGTCCAACAAATACCAATCGGTGCCACACGGCATTGATTGCGAACGCTGTCATGGACCTGGCGAACTACATGTCCAGCGCATGTTAGCTGGTGAATTGGTAGATACCTCCCAACACATTGACTACTCCATTGTCAACCCCAAAAAATTATCTTTAGAAGCTCAGTTTCAAATATGTATGCGTTGTCATCTACAAGGGAATACCGTTTTGGAAGACGGAAAAAGTTTTATGGATTTCAAACCAGGCATGAAACTGTCTGATGTTATGACAATATTTGTACCAAGGTACGAAGATGATCAGACTTTCATAATGGCTTCTCATGTCGATCGCCTCAAGCAAAGTGCTTGTTTTGTCAATTCTGATATGAACTGTGTGACTTGCCACAACCCACATCATTCGGTACAGAAAGAAAGGCCCAATTATTTTAATGACAAGTGCCTGTCATGTCATCAAAGCTGTGATTTAGAACCTAGAGAAAGTAACGACTGTGTTTCTTGTCATATGCCCAGTTCCAGTACCATTGACATTCCACATGTTACTATTCACGATCACAACATTGGCATTCATACCACTTCAGATAGCCTATCCACCAAAGGAGCGTTTGTTGGTCTCGAAGCCATCAATCACGCTAACCCCTCTTTGCTGACTAGAGCTAGAGCCTATATTTATCAATTTGAAAAATTCGATGCCCAACCCTACATGTTGGATTCGGCATACGCTTTGTTGGAACCCCTTGATATTTCTACAAGCTTTCAAGACCTCATTCATTTGTATTATTTAAAACAAGACTATCATTTGGTGGTTAATGTGAGTCAATCCGTGGCATCACTAGTCGACTTGTTGAATCAGACCACTTATTCCAATACGCACGCCTGGACCAGCTATCGGATTGCCTATAGCTATCAACAGTTGGAGTCACCCTCGGCCTTAGCTTTTTTTCAAAAAGCCGTAGAATTAGCACCTTATGTCATCAAGTTTAGAATGGCCTTAGCTGACTTCTATTCCAACAACAGGCAGCTGAAACAAGCCGAAGCACAATACCGAAAGGTCATTGATGAGTTTTCTAAACATGAAAATGCCTGGTGTAATTTGGGCTTTGTTTTAGTGCAACAAAATCAATTAGAAGAAGGCATGCGATGCTACGACAAGGCCTTGGCATTAAATCCACGCCATGTACAATCCTTATTGAATAAAGCAAGTTTACTTATTTTTCAAGGAAAAATTGAACAAGGAAGAGTATATTTGGAGCGAGTTTTAGAAATACAACCCAACAATCAGACGGTTCATCAATTAATGGCATTTCATAAATAATGGCAAGAAAAAGAAGTTTTCTCTTTAAATTTTTTTGGAGTTTGATAGGGGTGTTGGTGTTAAGTGGCTTTATTACTGCCTCGGTTTTATACAACCGAATTTATCATCCAAATGTTTCTCTTAATACCGAAAAAGAAGTTTTTATAAACATACCTACTGGTGCTTCTTTTGAGTTTGTGCTGCAGTTGTTATCTGACCAAGGCATTATCCAAAGCCCATCTTCTTTTATTTGGATTTCCGAGCGCAAACGCTACAACGATTTAACCATTAAGTCTGGTCGTTATTTGATACAAGACGGCATGAGTAACAATGAGCTCGTCAATTTACTGCGATCGGGACGACAAACGCCCATCAATGTGGTGTTTAACAATTTAAGAACCAAAGAGGATTTTGCAGGAGCAATCGGTCAACAACTAGAAATCGATTCTTTAGAACTCCTAAACGCCATGCTAGATACGGCTTTTCTTAATGAGCATCAATTGGATACATTCACGGTTAGTACGGTTTTCATTCCTAATACCTACGAGTTTTATTGGAACACGCCGGTCTCTAGTTTTTTATCTAGAATGGTAGCGGAACACCATCATTTTTGGAACGACCGCCGAAAAGCCCAAGCCAAGGCTTTGGGTTTGTCTCTGTCTGAGGTGACCATTTTAGCTTCTATCGTAGAAAAAGAATCTTTTCGACTTGAAGAGCAACCCATCATTGCGGGCTTATATTTAAATCGTTTACAAAAGAAGATGCGCTTACAATCCGACCCAACGGTTATTTTTGCATTAGGTGATTTTTCCATTCGAAGGTTATTAAATAAAGATTTAAAGTTCGACTCGCCCTACAATACTTACAAATATGCTGGTTTGCCTATTGGCCCCATTTCCTTGCCTTCAATAAAGGCCATGGAGGCCGTTCTAAATGCCGATGAGCACGATTATATTTTTATGTGTGCTAAGGACGATTTTTCTGGATTTCATAATTTCGCAGTGGAGGCCTCTGAGCATTATGCTAATGCCGCTAAATATAGAGAAGCATTAAATCAACGAAATATAAAACGATAACTTATGGATATTAAATTTGGTACAGACGGCTGGAGAGCCATCATAGCGGACGATTTTACGGTGGACAATGTCGCTCGTGTAAGTGTTGGAGTGGCCAAATGGCTCAAAGGCCATTACAAACAGCCCAAAGCAGTCGTAGGTCACGATTGCCGATTTGGTGGTCCTCTTTTTGCTGAGACAACCGCCAAAGTCCTTCAACACCTTGGTATAGAGGTTATTATGGCCGATCGTTTCGTCACTACGCCTATGTTGTCTTTGGCCGTGGTCGAAAAACAAGCCCACTTGGGAGTGGTTATTACGGCCAGCCACAATCCGCCCGAATACAATGGCTACAAGCTCAAAGGTCATTTTGGAGGCCCTCTTTTGCCTAAGGACATACAAGACGTCGAAGATTTAATCCCACACCAACATGGGTTAGATTTAAAGGGCTTGACACTTAAAGATGTTCAAGTCGATGACTTCAATCAAATTTATTGGGATAAGGCCCACGCTCATTTTGACTTAGAGGCCATAAGAAATTCCGATTTACGATTGGGCTACGATGCCATGTACGGTGCCGGACGTGAAACCATTCCCACTTTACTACCCGAAACAACCCTTTTTCATTGTGATGACAATCCTGGTTTTAATGGCACTGCTCCCGAGCCCATACACCGAAACCTACACGAGTTCTCGGACTATATTAAGAGCAGCCAGTCTATTGATTGTGGCTTAGCCACCGATGGCGACGCGGATAGGATAGGACTCTACAATAGCAAGGGACAATTTATCGATTCTCATCACATCATCTTGTTGCTCATTCATTATTTGGTCAAATACAAGGGCATGACGGGCAAGGTTGTTACGGCCTTTTCGTGCTCCGTGAAGGTCGCCAAAATGTGTCAGCATTATGGGCTCGATCACCAAACCGTAAAGATTGGCTTTAAGCACATTGCTGGCATTATGTTGGAAGAAGATTGTTTGCTAGGCGGTGAAGAGTCTGGGGGGATCGCCATCAAAGGTCACATTCCTGAGCGGGATGGCATTTGGATGGGATTGGTTATTTGGGAATACATGGCCAAGACGGGAAAAACCTTAGATGACCTGATTCAAGAGGTTTATGATATTGTGGGGGAGTTTGCCTTTGAACGCATCGACTTACACCTTGACGATAGCAAAAAACACGCCATTGTAGATAACTGCAAAAAAGGTCTTTATACCGCTTTTGGCGACCGGGCCATTGTGAAAACGGAAACCGTAGATGGCTTTAAATATTATTTTGATGAAAGCAGTTGGGTCATGATTCGACCTTCTGGGACGGAGCCCGTATTGCGCACCTATGCCGAAGCCCCAACTCAAGCTAAATGCTTTGAAATCCTTGATCAGGTACACCAAGAACTGCTCAAATAATCACCATGTAAAATAAAAAAGCCCGAGCACATGCTCGGGCTTTAACGGGATTTATCGCCAAGCTATTTTTTGAGTTTCCAACAGCTGGTGGTTGGATGAATACTGACTAACTAGGTAAATCCCTTGTTTTAGTTGTGGTCTTGCCTGGGACGGAGCTTGTTTGTGAAGCACTCTTCCAAGCATATCCATAAATAGCACATATTCGCATTCTTCTCGAATGCTTAGCCAGGAGTTGGCTTGGGGTTTGCTGGTTGTCCCTAAGCGTTCGGATAACCCCTTAATAGTAAAGCATTTTCGGCTGTTAGAGCGTACTTCGGCCACACGAATAGATTGCACACATTCTTTGGTGTACACACTATCGGTATGATCAAGCCACTGATTGTTTTTATCTCTATACAGAGGGATAGCAGCAAACTGTTTAAACGCTTTACGTGTGTGTTCGTTATCGACGTTTTTGAAGTCTGATTCTGCCTTTTCAAAATTTTCTTTTATGAAACTGTAACTCGTTACACATCCCGGCAATCTCACTGATTCCCAAAGTAAATGATCAGAGGCCAAAATGGGATTCCAAAGAGAATGACCATTACATTTATTGGAAATGGTATCTGCCGTGGGCTCATAGAGTATGTTAAAATTGTATAAAGGATGAAAGCCCGTAGCATCATCTTCCATACTGACTGTATGGAGTTCATAATTTACATGAGTTTCCAAGGGCATATTCCAATAATTCCCTCGGAGTAAGATCTCACTCACTGGTGCCGTATCTTGATAGCTAATGTTCAGGTGCAAGTTATTATTTTCAAACACGTTGGGAACTATATTGGTGGTGTCGCCATTGTTTTCGGCATGAATGATGGCGTCGATGTTGAAGATGGTATTATACGATTCGATGGCGGTATGACAGTTTTTTATTCTAGCACAGCCGATATCGCCCATGGTAAGTAGGGAGTTGAAGTGTGCATTGCCCTCCATCTTTACGCCAATACCGCAGTTTTCAATGGTGGTGTTTTTTCGAAGATAGAGTTCCGAACTTTTAGAGTAAATACCTACCGTGCCATTATTGTTTTGAGCGTTATCCGTGTAGCCCTCAACCTGGCAATTGTCCAAATAACAAGCCGTTACATTATCCAATGAAATAGCTGGTCCGATGGTAAAACTGCCTTGATAGTGACTATCTCTCATATGTATTTTGTCCACGTTTTCTGCCTGTAATCCCAAGTTTTGGAACTGATGTTGGTTATTGAATAAATTGACATAGTCTATGTTGGAAAAATACAAGCTATTTTTGCAGTTAGTGAAGTGGTTACTTCCTATGGTAAGGTAGTCGTCAGGGCCAAAATAGCTGGCTTCCAAGGCCTGTCCAAAATCATTAAATTGACAGGCAGTCAATTTGAGGTAATCCATGGAAAATGCCTGTATGCCAGTAGTACTGTAGTTGTCAAAACCGTTGAAATGTACCTTATGAAAGCGTGCCGTGTTATGACTTAATTTTAAGGTTGAATACTTCTCGTAGTTGATGGTGAGGTAGCCCATAGAGACGTATTGATCGATGTCAAGCTGGACGTTCTCACCTAATCTTAAGACTTCAGTGAAGTCGGGATTGCCGCTGAAGATTAGGCGGCTGTTTTGACCCAAGTCGAACTGTCCGTTATCCACAAAATAGAAAAAGCCCTGACCTCCATTGCGAAGGGTAATGCTGTCTTCCACTACCAAGGTACCGGCAATGCGTAGGTGCCCGGCTTCCTGACCAGAAGGCAGTGCCAGTTGACTAAATTGGATGCCTTGGGTAGGATCATTATTGCGGTAGATGAGCTGTCCGCCTTCTTCCACAATGACCTGACCACCGTGTTGGATAAATAGTTTAGCGCCATCATTTACGATAAGTTTGCTGTTGGCTTTAATGCGAATTGTGGCATCGTGGTGCACATCCACCATGCCGTCTTCTTTTATTTCTAGGGTGCTGCCGTTTTTGATGACCATGGTGCCATTTTCTTCCAAATGCAGCAGGGCGTTAGCTTCTACCGTCATGAGGG
>CAXDOW010000007.1:0-34579 GCA_963991165.1 uncultured Flavobacteriales bacterium
CATTACCATAATGGTTGTTCCCCTAATGAGTTGTGCGGCAAGGATTCCTGTATAAACTTTACATATTTCTATGATGATTCCATCAGAAAAGAAGTGGCGCATTTTTAATCTTCAAGGGCTTACCATGATGGGGTTTTATCTGATTGGCTTTCTTTCTGCCATATCGGTTGCCTGGATAATGAAGTATGTGTTAAAATCTAAATCTAAGGGATTTTATGTAATGGAAATGCCTACCTACAAAGTTCCTGATTGGAAAACAGTAGGACTGACTATTTATGAAAAAGTAAAGGTATTTCTGATTGACGCTGGAAAAATTATCGTTGCTATTTCCATTATCCTGTGGGCCTTATCGTCTTATGGCCCTAGCAATACTTTCGAAGAAATAGAAAAAAAATATCAAAATTCAGAACAAGCAGAGGTTAAAATCGCCAGTGAAAAACTAGAGGCCTCCTATGCTGGCATGATAGGTAAAACCATAGAGCCCGTTATTCGACCATTGGGTTTTGATTGGAAAATTGGTATTTCACTTGTAACCTCTTTTGCCGCTAGAGAAGTTTTTGTTGGCACCATGTCGACTATCTACAGCGTGGGCGATGCTGATAACACCAAATCAATTAAGGAAAAATTAATGTCGGCCAAACGAGCAGATACGGGAGAACCGTTTTTCACCCCTGCTGTTGCTCTTTCTCTGATGTTGTTTTACGCCTTTGCCATGCAATGCATGAGTACACTAGCCATTGTTTTTAGAGAAACAAACGGATGGAAATGGCCTATTATTCAGTTTGTATACATGAGTGCACTGGCCTATTTAGCTAGCTTAGCTTGCTATCAAATTTTGAGCTAATGCCGAGTTTAGAACACTACCTTCCCGAACAATCACTAGAATCGGTTGAACATTGGCTTAATACATACAACTGTCATCTGCACATTAAACATCCTAGACGCACTAAACTAGGGGATTATCGTTACGTTCAAGGCCAACACCACATTACTATCAATAACGATTTGAATCAATATTCATTTTTAATCACCTTAGTTCATGAAATTGCGCACATGATTGTCAAAGAGACCTATGCGAGCAAGGTGTCTCCTCATGGAATGGAATGGAAACACACATTTAGACAATTAATGATTCCATTGTTGCCTATTTTCCCTCCAGAAATTCAACAAGTATTAGCTAAGCATTTGAAAAATCCCAAAGCATCAACAAGCTCAGACTATCAATTAATAGGCTCACTAAGAAAGTTTGACCAAAACAAAACAATGACCATTTCTGATATCCCCAATGGCACTGAGTTTTTTACTAGTAACGGAAAAAAGTTTTTAAAAGAAAAAAAATTGAGGACTCGTTTTCAATGTAAGTGCCTGACAAACAATCGAACTTATCTATTTAGTCCATTAGCAGAGATTATAGTTTGATTTTGTATTTTTGCCACCATTAATCATTCTTCAAAATGAATTCAAACAACTTTGCAGTCATTATGGCTGGCGGAATTGGTTCTCGATTTTGGCCCATGAGCCGAAGCACCTATCCCAAACAGTTTTTAGATATTTTAAACACCGGAGAAACTCTTATACAGCAGACCTTCAGACGATTAAGTCAAGTATGTCCTCCTGAAAATATTTTCGTTGTTACCAACGCGAACTACAAACAAATGTGTTTGAATCAATTGAGAGGCATTAAAGAAAATCATATTTTATGTGAGCCAGTAATGAGAAACACAGCACCTTGTATTGCTTACGCATCGTTCAAGATAAACTCCATTAATCCACAAGCTAATATTATTGTAGCTCCTTCAGATCACTTGATTGTTAACGAACAAGAGTTTAGTCGAATTATAAATGACTGTTTTGAGGTATGTGAACAAGAGAACTGTCTTTTAACTTTAGGCATTAAACCTTCAAGGCCTGAAACTGGCTATGGATATATTCAGTATAATGATGAAAAAATAAACTTGAATACCCACATTTATTCTGTTAAAACATTCACTGAAAAGCCCAACCTCGAATTGGCTCAACAATTTATTGAAAGCGGCGATTTTTTATGGAATTCTGGTATTTTCATATGGAATGTGAAATCAATTCTTTTGGCAATGCGAAAGTACTTACGAGACATTTATGATGTTTTTGAAGATGGCAACAGTTATTATAATACAGAACAAGAACAGGCCTTTATTCAACGAGTCTTTGCGGGTTGCAAGAATATATCCATTGACTATGGAATTATGGAAAAAGCCGACAACGTATATGTTTACCCTTCAGAATTTGGCTGGAGCGACTTAGGAACTTGGGGCTCATTGTATAATCATTTAGATTTAGATGAGCATAAAAATGGAAGCAGCGGAAGTAATATTTTATTTTTCGATTCAGAAAATAACATTGTCAATTCATCTAATGGTAAGGACAAAATACTGGTCATACAAGGACTTAACGATTACATTGTGATTGATACAGATAAGGCCTTATTGATTTGTAAAAAAGAAAACGAACAACAGATTAAACAATTTGTAAACGAAGTTCGAAGAAGTAAGGGCGATCAATTTGTTTAATCGATTTTACTTCAGGCTACCACACATGGCCTTTGGAATCACCCATTGGTCAAATTGTTCTTCAGTAAGGTAACCAAGGTTTACAGCTTCCTCCTTTAAAGTAGTGCCGTTTTCATAAGCTGTTTTAGCAATTTTTGCTGCTTTTTCGTAACCGATTTTCGTGTTTAAAGCCGTCACCAACATAAGTGAATTATCCAAGTTTTTCTGTAAGTTGCTGAAATTTGGCTTTATGCCTGTGGCACAATGGGTGTTAAATGAAATACATGCGTCAGCCAACAACCGAGCAGATTGTAAAATATTATACGCCATCACGGGCTTGAAAACGTTAAGTTCATAATGCCCTTGAAGGCCACCTACACTTATGGCCATATCATTACCTATTACCTGAGCACATACCATAGTCAACGCTTCACACTGGGTAGGGTTTACTTTTCCAGGCATAATAGAAGAACCAGGCTCATTAGATGGAATAATGATTTCTCCAATACCACTTCTTGGCCCTGAAGCTAGTAGCCGTATGTCATTGGCTATTTTATTTAATGATACGGCCAATTGTTTCAATGCACCATGCGTTTCGACGATAGCATCGTGTGCTGCCAAGGCCTCAAATTTGTTCTGTGCGCTAATAAAAGGCAGTTGAGTAAAGGAAGCTATTTTTTGAGCAACAAGTTCAGCGTATCCCTCTGGAGTATTGATGCCTGTTCCAACAGCAGTGCCTCCCAAAGCTAGTTCGGAAAGATGATGAAGTGTATTTTTGAGAGCATTAAGACCATGGTCTAATTGTGAAACATAGCCAGAAAACTCTTGACCAAGAGTGAGTGGCGTAGCATCCATCAAATGAGTTCGGCCAATTTTAACAACGGACATAAATTCTGTCGATTTGTGTTGTAACGTATCCCTTAGGGTTGTAATTGCAGGTATGGTCAATTCAACTATCATCTTAAAGGAAGCAATATGCATTCCCGTTGGAAAGGTGTCGTTAGAAGATTGTGATTTGTTGACATCATCATTGGGATGAATGCTTTTTTGACTATCGGTTAACTTACCACCATTGATAACGTGAGCTCTGTTGGCAATCACTTCATTGGTGTTCATATTAGATTGAGTTCCAGAACCTGTTTGCCAAATGACTAAAGGAAATTGATCGTCGTGATGACCTTGTAATATTTCATCACAAACGGTCGAAATTAACTCTTTCTTTTCTGAGGATAAGACGCCGAGTTCGTAATTAGCATGGGCTGCGGCTTTTTTCAAAAATGCAAAGCCATAGATTATTTCCATAGGCATGCTAGAGGGATGTCCAATCTTAAAGTTATTTCTTGATCGTTCGGTTTGTGCTCCCCAATACTTTTCGGCAGGTACTTTAACCTCTCCCATGGTATCTTTTTCAATTCTGTAGCTCATGATTTTTTTATTAACAGATTAACGCTTACTTTTGTACAAATTTAACTCAATTTGTAAGATATGTTTATTGGTTTTCTTCTCTTTTTAGTGATTGCAGGTATGGCTTTTTGGCTTTTAACATTTGTGATTAGTTTCATTCCTTACTGGATTGGCGCCTGGTTTATTGAGTCCTATAAAAATAAGGACTTAGTTGAAGAGATTGAATAACATTACAGTATCTCCAATACCTTACTGGCCGGACGACCAATAACGGCACCTTTTTCATTTATTACAATAGGTCTTTCGATGAGTTTCGGATGATTAACCATGGCTTGTACTATTTCTTGATGAGTCAAATTTTTACCTTTGTATTCTTCTTTCCATACGGATTCGTTTTTTCGAACCAACTCCAAAGGTTGAATGTTTAATTGATCAACAATATGTGTTAATTCCGAGGTCGTTAGCGGATATTTCAGATATTCGATGACGGTCAATTGATTAGTCTTTTCTCTTAGTAGTTCAAGCACTTCTCTACTTTTTCTACAGCGGTTGTTGTGATAGATGATTGTTTTCATTGTCTTATTGTTGTCCAAATTCCATTAAATATGCCTTAATAAAATCGTTGATTTCTCCATCAAGAACAGCTTGAGTATTGGATGTTTCGTATTCTGTTCGGAGGTCTTTTACCATTTTGTAGGGGTGTAATACATAGTTTCTAATTTGCGATCCCCATTCTATTTTTTTCTTATTGCCTTCAATTTTTTCTTTTTCTTCCTGTAACTTTCGTAATTCTATCTCATAAAGTTGTGATTTCAACAACTGCATCGCTTTTTCTTTGTTTTCAAGTTGAGATCGTGTTTCAGAATTTTCTATGACTATTCCAGTCGGTGCATGTTTTAATCGAACAGCTGTTTCAATTTTATTAACGCCTTGCCCGCCTGCTCCACCAGAACGAAACGTATCCCACGATATGTCTGCTGGATTAATTTCTATTTCTATGGAGTCGTCAACTAAAGGATAAACGAAAACGGATGAGAATGAGGTATGACGTTTGGCATTGGAGTCAAAAGGCGATATACGAACTAACCGGTGAACGCCATTTTCTCCCTTCAAATGACCAAAGGCAAAATCACCATCAAACTGTAAGGTTACTGATTTGATACCTGCTACATCTGCTGATTGGAAATTCAGTTCTTTGACTTTAAATTTATTTTTCTCACCCCACATAATGTACATACGCATTAACATTTCGGCCCAATCTTGACTTTCAGTACCTCCTGCTCCAGGGTTTATCGTAACGATAGCGGAAAGGTTGTCTTCTTCTTTACTGAGCATGTTCTTAAACTCTAAGTCGGCCAGCATTTTCTGACAGTCTTCAAGAGTTTGTTGTAATTCAGTTTCATCCACTTCTCCGTCTAAGAAAAAGTCGTGCATAACCACCAAATCATCATAGCTAGTTTGTAGCTTGTCAAAAGCAATAACCCATACTTTTTGTTTGCTTATCTTTTTGAGTTGTTGTTCAGCACTCTTAGGATCGTCCCAAAAGTTGGGAGATTGTGTTTTGAGTTCTTCTTGTTCAATGAATGTCCTTTTGTCAGCAATGGACAGAAAGGTTTCCAATGCCGTTAGTCGTTTGTTTATGGTGTGTATTTCTTCCAACATACTCAATCCCAAAATTAATGAATTATAGTTGGTTTACATAAGTCCAAATGAGCTCAGACTCAAACCCTTTACTTGATAAATAATTGGCGACTTTTTTCTTGTTAGCGAAACGGTCTGTGCCACTTAAGCTATTATACTTCTTTTTTGCAAGCTCTGTCAACACAAAAAAATAATCTTTCTCATCAATTTCTGTCATTCCTTTACGGATATAATGCTTTGAAATCTGTAATTTTGATAATTCAAAGGCAATTTTTTTCTTTCCCCATTTGTTTATTTTGAACTTACCGCTACAAAACGATCGAGCAAATCGTTCTTCGTTTAAAAAGTTGTCTTGTTGAAGTTCCACTAGCACATCACTTACTTGTGAAGAGACAGCCCCAAAAGTGTGTAGTTTTTTTATTACTTGAAAGCGGCATCTTTCTTGAATGGAGCAATAGTGCTGGATTTTTTGTTTGATTAATTTTATATCAATTAAATCATGTTCCATCATTCCAAAGGTAGTATTTTTGCACTTAATGAAAAATAAAAAAGCAATTGGCTTATTATTTTTAGCCAACATCATTTCGGGTTTTGCTCAAGGAATTAGCATGATTGCAATTCCCTGGTATTTTGCCGATATTCTAGATATGAGTGGCACCTATGCCCAAGGGTATGCTATTCTAACTTTTGCCAGTCTTTTTTGGGGGTTATATTCAGGCACTTTGGTGGATAGATACTCGCGGAAAAAGTTGTTTTTATGGTCCAATTTCATGTGTGCAATAATTATTGGCTCCATCGCCTTTTTTGGATTTGTTAATGGGGACACACCTTGGTTTTTAGTATTACTGGTTTTTGGAACAACCATGTTTCATTATAACATTCATTACCCCAATTTATATGCTTTTGGCCAAGAAATTACGGAGGCAAAGAATTATGCTAAACTAAATTCATACATAGAAATTCAAGGGCAGTCAACGAGTATCATTGCTGGTAGTTTTGCAGCTATCTTATTAACGGGGACTAATGATGGTGTTCTAAACATTTTAGGTTTGAAATTGTCTCTTCCATTCAATATTACACCTTGGAAAATTCATGAAATATTTTTGATGGATGCTATTACTTATGTAGCTGCCTTTACAATTATCTTATTTATAAAACATGTTCCTCTTATTGAGAAAAAAATTGATACTAGCGATATTATTTCTAGACTAAAGAATGGTTTTAGATTTTTAAGAGAGAACCCGCTTATTTTCGTTTTTGGCGTTTGTTCATATGCCATTTTTACGTTTCTGATTGTCGAGATGTTTGTTTTACTTCCAGCTTATGTTAGTCATTACTTAAGTGAAAGTGCGGATGTGTTTGCTTCTTCAGAAGTCTATTATTCAATAGGTGCTTTATTGGCTGGTTTTGGCATAAGAAGCATCACTAAAAAAATGGATATTGTGGATAGTATAATTGTGATGATGCTAGTCACCATTATTACCTGTTTACTGCTTACTTTCACAAAGAGTGTGATCATTTTGTTTGTAATGAGTTTGATAATAGGAATTACCAACGCTGGTACTCGAATTTTAAGAATTACGTATATTTTTGATAAGGTTTCTAACGATATTATCGGAAGAAGTGGAAGTGTATTTAACTCGATTAGTATTTCAATGAGGACACTTATGATTCTTCTATTTTCGTCACCGTATTTTTCATCGTCCGAAAATGTCCGATTTGGCTATCTCATTGGTGCCATTTTCTTAATTCTAGCTACCCTTCCCCTACTAATTAATAGAAAAAAACTCAAATCACTCTAAACGGTGAAATTAAACACTGATGACTTTTTTGTCTTTGGTAAAAAAGCGATATTGAAGTAACGTGTAGGTGCTATCTTCTTCCACAGATAATTTACACCTCAGTTCTTTGGCCCACGTTCTTCGTTGATTTTTGAACCACCCTTTGTTTATGTAACTAGCTACAAATGGGTGCGTTTTAATGACAATGTTATTGCTTTTGCTAATGGCTTTTGCCAATTTCTGACCAATTTCATCTATGAGCAAAATACTGGCTTCAATTTTGCCAGTACCTTTGCATGAAGGACATCCTTCCTTCGTTTCTATATGTAATACAGGACGAACTCGTTGTCTGGTTATTTCAACCAGTCCGAATCGTGAGGGAGGTAAAATGTGATGTTTTGCTTTATCGTCAGCCATGAACTTAACTAAAGAATTATAGAGTTCCTTTCTATTTGCTCCGTTGTACATGTCAATAAAGTCAACTACGATGATACCGCCCATGTCCCTCAATCGAAGTTGACGAGCTACTTCTTCGGCTGCAATTAAATTTACCTCCAAGGCATTAGCTTCTTGGTCCTGTTTTGAGTTAACCCTCTTACCACTATTGACGTCTATCACATGCATGGCTTCGGTATGTTCTATAACAAGGTAAGTGCTCTTTCGCATTGTGACTGTTTTACCGAAAGAAGATTTTATTTGCCTTTCGATAGCGAATTTTTGAAATAAAGGAAAATTACCTTTGTAATGACGAACAATTTTTTGTTGTTCAGGAGATATGGTAGCTACATATTCTTTAATTTCTTCATACAACTTTTCATTATTTACAAGAATAGAGGTAAATTCATCATTGAGTACATCTCTTAAAAGCGAGGTGGTTCGACTCAACTCACCCAGAATTTTTTGAGGAGCTTTTGCTTTTTTAGATTGCTTACAAAGGGTTTGCCATTTTTTGTATAAAAATTTTAAATCGGCATCCAGTTCGGCAACCATTTTACCCTCTGCAACGGTTCGTATGATAACCCCAAATCCGGGTGGCTTAATACTTTCTACTAACTTTTTGAGTCGTTTTTTTTCTTCGTTGGAACTTATTTTTTGAGAAACAGATACTTTTCTAGAAAACGGCACTAAGACCATGTATCTACCAGCAATAGTCAATTCGGTAGTTAGTCTTGGCCCTTTGGTGGAAATGGGCTCTTTTGCTACTTGGACCATTATTTGATCACCCCCTTTTAACACCTCATTGATAGTGCCTGTTTTTTCTAATTCTGGCTGTAGTTTGACGTTTTTTAAAGACGCCGTGTTGAGTTTGCCTGAAATGTTTTTTTGGCTGAATTGCTGAAAGGTTTTGAACTTTGACCCCAAATCTAGATAATGGAGAAAACCATCTTTTTCGTGACCAACGTCAACAAAAGTTGCGTTAAGCCCAGTGATTATTTTTCTAACCTTAGCTAGAAAAATGTCTCCGACCGAAAATTTTGTGCCGTGGGGTTCTTTGTGTAGCTCAATCAGTTGCCTATCTCTTAATAAGGCAATGACAACCTCATTAGGCCTCGAATCTACGAGTAATTCATATTTCAAAATATAAGTGGCTTGCTGAAACTCTTGCAATTAATGATATAAGAGTTTCATAATTCGTATTTAGAAAGTAGTGTAAGACTACTTCTTTTTATGTCTGTTTTTTCTCAAACGCTTCTTGCGTTTGTGAGTCGCCATTTTGTGTCTTTTTCTCTTTTTACCGTTGGGCATAACTAAATATTTTTAAAATGTTTTTTTTGACGTGCCTTTAAAGTGACACGTTAGTTTTTACTTTATCAACAAATTCTTTAGATGGTTTGAATACGGGTAAATTGTGTGCTGGGATAACAATTGTTGTATTCTTAGAAATATTTCTACCTGTTTTTTCTGCTCTTTTTTTAACAATAAAAGAACCAAACCCTCTTAAAAAAACACTTTCACCATTAGACAAGGTTCCTTTTACTTCTTGCATAAAGCCCTCAATAACAGCTAAAACTTCTACTTTTTCTAATCCTGTTTTTTCAGAGATGGAGTGAACTAATTCTGATTTCGTCATCGTTGTATATTGCGTTGATAAATACTTACTTTGTTATAAATTTGACGGCAAATATAATCAATTTATTGACTTTTTTAAGTCATTTTTATTTTTAATGCCTTATTTTCAATGACTTAATGGAGTTTTCAGCACAAATTACTAATTGGTATAAAAAAAACAAAAGAGATTTACCATGGAGAAAGACTTCTGACCCCTATAAAATATGGTTATCGGAAGTCATTCTTCAGCAAACACAAGTGAATCAAGGCTTGCCTTATTATGAGCGTTTTGTCGTCGCTTTTCCAAGCGTTCAAGCACTTGCCCAATCTGATGAAAATGAGGTGTTGAAATTGTGGCAAGGACTAGGCTATTATTCTCGCGCTAGAAATTTACATTTTGCTGCAAAACAAGTTGTCAGTATGGGTCAATTTCCGAAGCAATACGATACTATTTTATCTCTAAAAGGCGTAGGAGAATATACCGCCGCAGCCATTGCTTCTTTTGCTTTCGATTTACCCCACGCTGTAGTTGATGGCAACGTCTTTCGTCTTTTATCACGCTATTTTGGAATTGAAAAAAATATCCAAACAAGTGGCGGCAAAAAACACTTCAATGAGTTGGCTCATTCTCTTCTTAACAAACAAAATCCAGCCATTCATAACCAAGCAATTATGGAATTTGGCTCTCAAATGTGTAAACCAGTTCAGCCACATTGTACGAATTGTCCATTGCAGCAAGACTGCTATGCCTTTAATCACCAAAAAGTGAGCTATTTTCCAGTGAAAAACAAAAAAAAGAATAGTACTAAAGTATTTCATGATTACTTTTTTTTGGAATACAATCAGTACACCTTTATTCAAAAAAGACAGAACGATGGCATATGGAAGAATTTATACGAATTTCCATTAATAGAAAACACAAAACAACTTTCAAAGGACAACATACTAAAGCACCCCAATTTACACGTTTGGCTTAAAGAAAAAAAAATCAATGTTAAATCTATAAAATCGTATAAACACATTTTGAGTCATCGACTTATTTTTGCTCGCTTTTGGCATTTAAAATGCTATGAAATAATTAAGCATCCTTCATTAAAAAAAGTAGATATGAAAGATTTAGATAACTATGCAGTCTCAAGACTCACCGAAAAATACCTTCATGATATTAGCATTTAAAGTTATTTGTTTATATTTGAAAATATGAATCCTTAAAACATAAAAAATGGCTAGTGTAAATAAAGTAATTTTAGTCGGCAATTTGGGTAAAGACCCTGAGGTCAGACATTTTGAAAATGGTGGTTCGTTGGCACGTTTTCCTTTGGCCACCTCAGAAACCTATACCAATAAAGAAACCAATGAAAAGGTCACTCAAACAGAGTGGCACACTGTGGTTACTAGAGGCGGTTTGGCTACAAAGGTCGTTGAGCCGTATCTAAAAAAAGGAAATAGTGTATATATCGAAGGTCGGCTAAGAACACGTTCTTGGGAGGACAAAGAAGGCACCACTAGGTACACCACCGAAGTCATATGTGACAATTTAGAAATGCTTGGCAGAAAGTCGGACAACTCAGATAGCGTAGCTACTAGCGATGGTGTCAATCCATCATTTCAGGATGCTCCAGACGACGATTTACCATTCTAAAATTTTAATCGAAAGCTCATTTGGACGAAGACCCTCAACAGATTTTATTTTTAGTTCTTGAAAAAGCAAGTTTGGACTTGGGTTTAGCGTTAGCTATATTCTTCATTTTTCTTCTTTTATTGTGTTCCGCTTTGATTTCTGGATCTGAGGTAGCTTTTTTCTCACTAGATGCGGCCAAGTGGGATAGCGAGAGAGAGCACGACATTGAACCAATCAAAAAATTGCTAAAAAGGCCCAATTACTTGTTAGCGACCATATTGATTTCGAATAACTTCATTAATGTTGCCATTGTTATACTGTCGACATTTATCACCAATCGATTGTTTGACTTTACTTATTATCCATTCTTAAGCTTCTTCATTCAAGTGATTGTGGTCACTTTCGCCTTACTGCTTATGGGTGAAGTCATCCCAAAAGTCTACGCGAACCAAAAATCATTAGGATTTGCCAAACTAATGGCAACCCCCTTACTAATATTATCTAGACTATTCAGCCCATTGAGTAACCTTTTAGTTTCATCTACTACAATTATTGAAAAGAAATTTAGATCAAAAGGATATAAAATTTCTGTAGATGAATTGTCCTCGGCATTGGATTTAGCAGGTCAAAACGACACCAAAGAAGAGGAAAAAAGAATCCTCAGAAGTATCGTTGAATTTGGCAACATTCAAGTAAAGGACATCATGAAATCTAGGGTTGAAGTCATTGCTCAAGATCAAAACACATCATTTGAGGATGTAAAAAAGGTTGTCATTTCCTGCGGTTTTTCTAGAATCCCCGTTTACAAAGAAAATTTTGATTCTGTTTTGGGTATTCTTTATATCAAAGATTTACTCCCATTTCTTAAACACAAGAAGTTTGAATGGGCCAACTTGATACGCACGCCGTTTTTTGTGCCTGAAGGCAAAATGATAGACGATCTTCTAAAAGAATTTCAAGAAAAGAAAATTCACTTAGCCATAGTGGTTGATGAATATGGCGGAACATCAGGAATAGTCACTTTAGAAGATATTATTGAAGAAATTGTAGGAGAAATAAATGATGAATTTGACGATGATGGAATTCAGTTTTCAAAACTAGATGACGAGAACTATATTTTTGAAGGTAAAACATCCTTGAATGATGTTTTGAAAACAATTGATGGCGAAATCGACTTTTTCGACGACATAAAGGGAGATTCCGACACATTGGCGGGCCTCATTCTTGAAATGAAAGGCGATATTCCTTCTCATGGCGAAAAACTACATTATGAACACTACGAATTCACCGTCGAATCGGTAGATAGGCGACGTGTAAAGCGTGTTAAAGTTACTATTCATGAGTAGTCGATTTTTAATCCCACTCATTATTATTTTGCTGGCTTGCAATAGCGATTACACCCCAAAGCCTAGAGGATTTTCTAAAATTGACTTCCCAAAAAAAGAAACTAAACCCTCCGATACTCAAAATCATGTCTTTAGTTTTAAACAGCCCATTTATAGCCATTTTATCGTTGACAACAAGAACCCATCATGGTTTGACTTAGAATTCAAAGAGTTCAACGGCACCATACATATGAGCTACAAAACCATCGAAAACAACCTAAACGAATTCACGGAAGATTGTAGAGACTTAGCGTACAAACACGCTCAAAAGGCAGAAGCTATCACAGAACAAAGATTTATAAATGACTCTTTAAATGTATATGGGGTGGTCTATACTTTTCAGGGAGCTACTGCCTCGCCTCTTCAATTTTACTTGTCAGATAGTTCAACGCATTTTGTTCGAGGGGCTTTGTATTTCAACACTGCATTTAACGATTCCATTATTCCTATTTGCAACTTTGTGAAAGAAGATGTTTACCAAATTATAGAAAGTTGGCAATGGAAGCATTTATAACTTAAAATTAAGTTAACAATAAGCCAACACTTTTGACTGATTCGTAATTTTATCTACTGATTTCAACCATAGCTTTTTTGGAAAATACGTTATGATAACTAAACGTATAGGGCTTACTTCAAAATCTCTTTTACAACTGAAGCAATTACTTTTCCGTCAGCTTTTCCTGCTAATTGCTGATTGGCTATCCCCATCACTTTTCCCATATCAGCCATGCTTTGTGCGCCCACTTGTTCTATGATTTTGGAAACAACCCGCTTTACTTCTTCTTGACTCATTTGTTCGGGTAAAAAAGTTTCTAACACACGTGCTTGAGCTATTTCATCGTCAGCCAAATCAGTGCGTTGTTGTTCAAGAAAAATTTGAGCAGCATCCTTTCGTTGTTTGACCAATTTTTGAATAATTTTTTGCTGGGTTGCTTCATCTAATTCTTTGGCTCCTTTTTCAGTTTGAGCCAATAAAAAGGCAGATTTGACAGCTCTCAAAGACTCTAATCGCGTAGCGTCCTTAGCCAACATAGCTTCTTTAATATGTTTGTTAATATCCATTTTTAATCAACTTTTTTGTGTAAAAAATTATTAGGTTTAATGCTTGTTTTTTGATCATCATCCTGACCTAGTACATAATTAGATGTTTCGCTTTCAGAGGAATGTGTCACATCGTCGAGGTTTACCTCTCTTCGTTTGTAGGCCGGTTCGCTTTCCAAATCGGTCAATCCTGAGGGCGTTCTAAGTTTCAAAGTAATTTCTCGTAAACGATCCATACGTTGACGACTTCTCATGGCCATTTGTTCAGCCGAAACACCATGATTTAAAGTGGTCATTTCTTCTTTTTTAGGATTATCTTTTAATTCAGAAATGACCTCCTTAGCTTCTTCTTCCATTTCTAATGTATGTACTAAAATGTCATTGTTTTCTTCATCGGAATGATGATCAGAATTAGTGTCATTTTGTATAGAAGAATCATCGGTTGATAATGGAAAATCAATGGGACTTTCTTCAGAAGACTCCTCGTCAAGCGTGAAGTTTAGAGTGGGTGCCTGTTGATGTAAATCAAAGTTGATTGTAGCTTGTTTGTCAGAGTCATTTTTTTCTAAAATATCAACATCGATTGTAGAAGTTGGTTGGGGTGTTTGCTTAGTGCTTTGGTCTGATTCTAGATTATATACTGTCGGTTTTTCGTCTTTGTCAGAGTCAAACACTTTATTGGCTTTAAATCCAGTGGCTATGACGGTTACACTGATTTCATCTTCCATGCCTTCTTCAACACCAATTCCCTCAATGATATTGACATCCGAACCGGCCACATCTTGAATATGTTTTTTAATATTGAAGAGTTCTGTCATTCTGATCTCTTTTTCGCCAGGACCAGTTACAATTTTCAACAATACTTGTTGAGCACCTTTAATATTGTTATCGTGTAATAGAGGGGAATCAAGAGCTCCTTCAATGGCATCAATGGCTCGATTTTCGCCAGAAGCATAGGCCTGTCCCATTACGGCACTACCACTATCTTTTAGTACACGCTTGGCATCATTAAGGTCAATATTTACCATTAATGTTTGCGATATAACTTCGGCGATACCTTTGGTAGCAGTATTTAACACCTCATTGGCTTTGGCAAATGCTTTGCTTAGTGTAAGATCGCCATACACCTCGATGAGCTTATCGTTGTTTATAACCAATAAAGTGTCAACATTTTCTCTCAACTCCTCAAGTCCTTTATCGGCATATTTTTTTCTAAACCCACCTTCTGTCCAAAAGGGGACGGTGACCACTGCTACAGTTAATATTTCTTTTTCTCTGGCCACTTTGGCAATAACTGGTGCGGCCCCCGTACCAGTACCACCACCCATTCCAGCAGTTATAAACAACATTTTGGTATTGGTTTCTAACAGTTCGCTTATTCTCTCAATACTTTCCTCAGCCGCTTTACGACCTACTTCAGGATTTGCACCCGCTCCTAAACCTTCGGTAATTTCGGCTCCAATTTGAATCTTTGTTGTGATAGGACTGGCCTCTAGAGCCTGTAAATCGGTGTTACAGACGGCAAAGTCAACTCCTTCGATACCGTGTTCGTACATATAATTGACGGCATTGCTGCCACCTCCTCCAACGCCAATTACTTTTATTACAGAGGATTGATTTTTTGGTAAATCAAATGCTAATACACTTTCATTTGTCATTGTTATAGAAATTTAATTAGTAGTTTTAGTTTTTTATTTTATTCGTCGTTTGTTAGGTATTTATCTATTTTATCCAGCATTTTTTTGAAGAAATCACCCATCCCACTCGAGCTTGCTGAAGAACTAGTTTTGACTTCTTCATGACCTTCATTATCTTCTAAAAATTTCATCACTAAACCAACGCCAGTAGCGAACATGGGGCTGCTAACATCTATTGGCGAATGTGATGATAAATGCTCATTAGGGTATCCAATTCGACATTCTATTCCTGTGTGAAATTCAACCAATTGGCTAATGTGTTTGAGTTGACTTCCTCCGCCAGTCAATACGATACCTGTGATGAGCTTTCTTTCATAACCAGAATTTTTTATTTCGTGGTGTACCAACTCAATGATTTCTTCCACCCGTGCCTGAATAATGTTAGCCAAATTTTTTAGGGAAATTTCTTTGGGCTCCCTGCCTCTTAGTCCTGGAATGGAAACAATTTCATTGTCTTTATTCTGACTAGCCAAGGCAGATCCAAATTTCACTTTTAGTAGCTCGGCTTGATTTTCCAAAATGGAACAACCTTCTTTGATATCCTGTGTGATTATATTTCCACCAAAAGGAATGACGGCTGTATGTCTAATGATACCGTCTTTGAAAATGGCAACATCTGTGGTTCCGCCACCAATGTCAACAAGTGCAACACCTGCCTCTAATTCCTGAGTGTCTAATACCGAAGTGGCGGAGGCAAGGGGCTCCAATGTGAGACCAGTCATCGCAAGTTGGGCATTATTAACACATTTTTTTATGTTGGAAATAGCTGCCGTTTGTCCTGTGATAATATGAAAATTAGCTTCCAGCTGAACGCCCACCATGCCGCGTGGGTCAGGGAAGTTGTCTTGCTTATCAACAATATATTCTTGAGGAATGACATGAATTATTTCCTCTCCAGGTACCATAACCAACTTGTACATGTTTTGCATGAGTTTGTTGATGTCATCATCATTAATTTCAGTGTCTAGGTTTTCTCGAACTAACTGCCCTCTGTGCTGCAGACTTTTGATATGCTGCCCAGCAATACCAACGTTTACGTTTTTAATGTCAATACCGGATGATTCAATAGCTTCCTGTAAGGCCTTTTGAATAGATTGGGTCGTTTTATCAATATTGGCGACAATGCCCCTCATAACTCCCGATGAAGGCGCTTTTCCCATGCCCAATATTTCAATTTTATTGTGTTCATTTTTTCGACCAATAATGACCGTAATCTTAGTCGTTCCAATATCTAAACCTACAGCTATTTTTGTGTTGTTTTCCATGATTATTTTTTTACGCAAACGATTTGATCTTTAAATTTTAAATTGATTTCTTTGTATGTATTCCATCCCACTTGTGGTACTCCTTGTTGATAGAATAATTGTAGTTTTTTGAATTTTTCCTCAAAGCCATTGATACTACCCATCAATATGGTGTGATTGCCAACTCTTGGAATTAATTCAATTTCTTTATTTTTTTTGAAAAAAATCTGAACGATTTGTGATTTCCAAAAGGTATTGGTATTTATAAAACTGGCTAAGCGATAGATATGATGCAAATCAATGCTATCGGTAATATGACCATTGACAACCAGAATTCGTTCTGTGTGATTGGATGATAAATCAAATATCTTTCCATTTTCATCCATATAATATTCATTTTGACGTGCAAATTTTACTCTGGCAATGGGTGTTTTTTGCTGAATATCTATGTGTAAACAATGGTCTAGTGAAAGGTATACTTCAGCATTTTTGATGTTGGTTTGTTGTTCTATTCTTCTCTCCAGTTGATTAATAGGGAGGTCTTTTACGGGCATCCCAACGATGCTATCAACGACAGTCTCCATCAATAAAATTATTTCACCAGCAGAAATTAATGATCTAGATTGCTCCGAAAAAGAAATACGAAAATCCTGACAGATTTTATTTTTGTGTTGAGAATTAGTAAAACCTAAGGCTATAACTAAAGTTGCCAAACATATAATTTGAAAAAAGACTTTAACGACTTTCATTTTTGTAATGTTTGGTTAATGGTTCCACAAACTGGTCAATATCACCAGCACCTAGCGTTAGTAACAATTCTCTCTTAGGATTTATTAATTCTGCCACTACGTTTTTCTTGTCAATAATATTTTTTTTAGAATGCGAGATAATATCCAAGATCATTTTGGAAGTAACTCCTTTGATTGGCTTTTCTCTTGCAGGATAAATATCTAATAATAATACCTCGTCGGCTAAGGACAATGATTTTGCAAACTCTTGAAAGAAATCTTTTGTTCTGGAAAACAGATGCGGTTGAAAAACGACGGTTAGCTTTCTTTGAGGGAATAATATTTTTGCGGTTTGAAGTGTGGCCTTTATTTCTTCTGGGTGATGAGCATAGTCGTCAATGTAAATATATTCTCCATTAGCATGGTATTCGAATCGTCGTTTAACGCCACTGAAGGATTCAATGGCCGCTTTAATTTCTTCCGCGTTCGCTCCAAGATTAGAGGCAATAATCATAGCCGCTAGTGCATTTTCAACGTTGTGAAGACCAGGAAGTTTTAACTTTATTTGTTTGAGTTCAAACTCATATACTTGTCCAGGAAGAATATCTTTATAATTAACATTGAACAATTGGCATCCATTTTCTACATGAAGATGTGTGGCAATGTTATCTGCTTTAATTTGGGCTGAATAGGTCATCATAAATACCTCTTGTGGAATCTCAAATTCTACATTAATGGATTTATTTACCAATAACATTCCCCCAGGTTTAATGTTTTTAATAAACTTTTGAAAAGTCGAGATAAGGTCATTTTTATCATCATAGACGTCAGTATGATCGGCATCTACCGATGTGATAATCACAATATCTGGAGTGAGTTTCAAAAATGACCGATCATATTCGTCGGCTTCAACAACCACAATATTGCCTTTTTCAGAGAGTAAGAGATTGGAGTTAAAGTTGGTGCTAATACCTCCTAAAAAAGCCGTACAATAAACATCACATTCTTTTAAAACATGAGCCAATATACATGAGGTGGTTGTTTTTCCATGTGTCCCAGAAATCGCTATGGTATAGGCGTCTTCGGTAACCAACCCAAGAAGATCCGCACGTTTCATCACATGCCACTTTTTAGATTTAAAAAAAGTTAACTGCGGGCTTGTCAAACTGACTGCTGGTGTATAAACGACCATCAGTGAATGTGGGTGAGCGTTTTGGATAAATTCTGGAATGTGATTGACATCAAAATGAATATCTATACCTTCTTCAATAAGTTCATCCGTTAAATGACTGGGGCTTCTATCGTATCCACTGACCTGAAATCCTTTAGCATGAAAATATCGAGCTAATGCAGACATGCCTATGCCTCCAATTCCAATGAAATAAAATTTTTCAAATAGGTTAATATTCATTAATTTATCAATTTTAAAACCTCATCAACTATTAACTCTGACGAGTTCGTTATAGCTAATGAGTGAAGATTATCTGCTAACTCTTTTTGTTTTCCTTGCTTGTCTAACAACTCCTCTATTTGTTTTCCCAATACATTGATCGCCTGATTATCGCTTATCATAATAGCTGCCTTTTTAGCAACTAATGCTTGGGCATTTTTTGTTTGATGATCTTCTGCCACATTAGGTGATGGTATTAAAATAACCGGTTTTGCTACTAGGCATAGTTCTGAAATGGTACTCGCTCCTGCTCTAGAAATGATGATGTCGGCAACGCTATAAGCTAAGTCCATTGTATAAATAAATGGATGGCTTTGAGCGTGCTTCAATGGTTCACATATAGCTTTTGCCTTTTGTTCATAAGCGGTGCCTGTTTGCCATATTAATTGTATGCCTTTGTCATCTAATTGATGGGCTATTTTAGCTATAGATTGATTGATCGTTCTTGCTCCTAAACTTCCTCCGATAGCAAGAATAACTACTTTATCTTTATCAAGATTAAACTGTGCGATGCCTTGACTTTTTTTCTGTGAACAGTCAATGAGGTCTTGTCGAACAGGGTTTCCAAGTAATAGTAGTTTTTCTTTGGGAAAGAAACGCTCCATTCTTTCATAGGCAACGCATATTTTTTGAACCGAATTGGACAACAGTTTATTCGTTATTCCAGGATATGAATTTTGTTCCTGTATAAGAGTAGGAATACCACTTTTTGAAGCTACATATAATAAAGGTCCGCTAGCATAACCACCCGTACCAACTACAATAGTTGGTTTAAATGTTTTTAATATTCTGTAAGATTTCCACAAACTTAGTACGAGTTTGAAAGGAAATGATAAGTTTTTCAAGCTGCGCCAATTTCTTTGCAAGCCACTGATTGTCAAACCTATTATTGGATAGCCCGCTTTGGGCACCTTTTCCATTTCCATTTTTCCTTTGGCACCAACAAATAATATATCAATGTCGCTAACTCTTTTACGTAATTCATTGGCAATTGAAATTGCGGGAAAAATATGTCCGCCAGTACCACCACCGCTTATTATAACTTTAACTGACATTGGCTCTTATGGTTGAAACGTTAATACTTTTACTAGCACTGATAATGATACCCAACGATACACAAGTAAATAATACCGATACACCTCCCATACTTATCAATGGAAGGGTTTGTCCGGTAACTGGAAATAAATCGACAGCTACAGCCATGTTTACAAAGGCTTGAAAAACAAGGGCCATACTTAAACCTGCTCCCAAATAAGCTGCCAAAGGGTCTGACGACAGATTAAAAATTCGTTTTCCCCTCATGAGCAGTATGGTGTATGCAAATACTACTGCTAAACCACCCAAAACACCCCATTCTTCTATTAATATGGCATAAACGTAATCGGAATTCGGTAGTGGCAATACGTTTCTTTGGGTACTTTTGCCAGGTCCTCGTCCTTTAATTCCTCCGTTGACAATGGCAATTTTGGCGTGTGTGACTTGATAAAACGCATCATTATTTTGAGGAGAATCTTGTGAAAAGTTTTTTACTCTGTTAACCCATGTTTGAGCTCTAGGAAATGTCTTCTGTAGAGAAGGTACTGATAATGACAAGGCAATGACGAGGGCTCCCAATCCTAATATACCCACAACCAACATAAACAGATACCTAAAAGGCACTCCTCCTAGATATAATAACATGAGATTGACAACAAAAATTAAAGCTGCTGTTGAAAAGTTAGCTGG
The DNA here is from genome assembly GCA_963991165.1 of uncultured Flavobacteriales bacterium. Lineage (GTDB taxonomy): Bacteria > Bacteroidota > Bacteroidia > Flavobacteriales > UBA7312. Next base: position 20,295 of record CAXDOW010000007.1, read on the forward strand.
GAAAATTACTGCACAAACGAGAATTAATGGCGCAAACAACTTCCAAACAACCGTTTTAAAGTCCGTTATTAAATCTTGATTTTTGACTAACTGTCGTGCTAAAAACATAGTAATGGCCAATTTTCCAATCTCGAAGGTATTGATAGGCATGTCGGCAATTGTAATCCATCGGTTGGCGTCATTTAATGACGTTCCAAAAGCTACCGTGTACATCAAAATGGGAATAGACACAATGAAGCCCAACTGACCCAGCCTAGAAAAATATTTGTAGGGAATTTTATGAATGAAATACATCACTACTAAACCAATCAATAAAAAGCGACAATGTTTAAAAAATAAATACCATGTATTGCCCTCATACGATGCATAGGCAAGCCCACCCGTAGCACTGTACACTACTACAATGGATACAATAATGAGAAAGAAAATAACCGCCCAAATACGAATATCGCCTTCCAGATTAATATATTTATTGGCCCATTTCATTTATAATTTTCTAATCATTGATTTAAACATGTGTCCTCTGTGTTCATAGTTGTCGAACAAATCAAAACTAGCACAAGCAGGCGATAGCAATACCGCATCTCCTTTAGTTGCATTGGCATAAGATAGATTGACCGCTTGTTCCATATCTTGAGCAAAATGCATCTCTATGCCAAGGTCTTGAAAAGCCAATTTGATAGTCTCCACATCTTTCCCTAAACAGATAATTGATGATACTTTTTCTTTTACCAATGGTATGAGGGTGGAATAATCATTGCCTTTGTCTAATCCACCAACAATCCATACTGTATTTTTGGTCATGCTCTCTAGGGCATACCAAGTGGAGTTGACATTAGTGGCCTTTGAATCGTTAATGAATTCTATGCCATGAACCATAATAACTCTTTCCAGCCTGTGTTCTACATTTTTAAAATCAACTAGACTTTCTCTTATAATGTCTTTGTTTAAGTCCAAGATACGCGCAGCGATGGATGCCGCCATGGAATTGTAGATGTTGTGTTTTCCTTGTAGTGCCAGTTGTTGAATATTCATCTTAAATAAATTTTTGTTAATACTAATTGTTATTTCGTCTTGTTCTAACCATGCCCCTAACTGATGGTTTGTTTTTTTTGTAATGCTAAAGGGCCATCGTTTAGCGACAGTGTTTATGTTTTCTATAATATTATTATCGTCAGCACAGTAGATTAAATGATCTGTTGTGCTTTGATTCATTGTTATTCTAAACTTTGATTGAATGTATTGCGTCATACTGTTTTCGTAGCGGTCGAGGTGGTCTTCTGTGATATTGAGTAAAACAGCAATAAAGGGTTTGAATGTCTTTATTCCGTCTAACTGAAAACTGCTTATTTCTAAAACGTAGTAATCGTAATCCTGAGTGGCCACTTGTAATGCAAAACTGTCGCCTATATTTCCTGCAACACCCACCTTAAGACCAGCTTTTTTGAGTATATGAGCTAAAAGCAGTGTAGTGGTAGTTTTACCATTACTTCCCGTTATAGCAATAATTTTTGCCGTGGTGAAACGTATGGCAAATTCTATTTCGGAAATGACAGAAATACCCGCTATTTTTAACTCTTTGATAAGTGGTATTGCGTCAGGAATACCTGGGCTTTTAACAATAAGATCAGCATCAAAAAGAAGCGATTTGGTATGTTTTCCTTCTTCCCATTCAATGTCATTATTTAAAAGAACTTTTTTGTATTTCCCCTTCAACTTTCCATTGTCGGAGAGAACTACTTGGTACCCTTTTTGATGTGCTAACACGGCTGCTCCACAACCGCTTTCCCCACCGCCAAGTACTACCACTTTTTCCATTATCGTAACTTCAGCGTGACAATGGTCAATATGGCTAACATCACTCCCACAATCCAAAAACGCGTTACGATTTTACTTTCGTGATATCCGAGTTTTTGATAATGGTGGTGCAAGGGAGCCATTTTAAATATTCGTTTCCCCTCCCCATACTTCTTTTTAGTGTATTTGAAGTAACCCACTTGCATCATAACCGATAGATTTTCTACTAAAAAGATGCCGCATAAAATTGGTATGAGTAATTCTTTTCTAATAGCAATGGCAAAGACGGCTATTATACCGCCAAGAGCTAAACTTCCGGTGTCGCCCATAAACACTTGAGCCGGATATGAGTTGTACCACATAAATCCTACACACGCTCCTACAAATGAGGCCATATAAATGACCAATTCACCAGAATTTGGTAAATACATAATGTTGAGATAGTCAGCAAAAAATACATTACCAGAAACATATGCCAAAATTCCCAAGGTCGTACCAATAATAGCTGAAGTGCCAGTTGCTAAACCATCTAATCCATCGGTCATATTGGCACCATTACTAACAGCAGTAACTATGAATATTACTATAAGAACAAATAAAATCCAGGTGTATTTCTGGGCCTCCTCCCCCATCCATTGAACTAAATAGTTATAGTCGAACTCATTGTTTTTTACGAATGGTATGGTCGTTTTCAATGATTTTACCTCATCGCTGAAAACGGCCTCGGTTTGAACAGCCGATCCTGTTCTTATTTTTTCCTTAATCGTAATTGAATCATGAAAATAAAACGTGAGTCCTATAATTAATCCCAATACGACTTGTCCTATAATCTTGAATTTTCCAGCTAATCCCTTTTTGTCCTTCTTAAAAACTTTGATGTAGTCATCTAGAAAACCAATAGCCCCCAACCAAATGGTTGAAATAATCATTAGTATGATATATATGTTTTCCAGCTTTGCAAATAGAAGTGTGGGCAAAAGTATGGCCGATAAAATAATGAGCCCTCCCATAGTAGGTGTCCCTTTTTTCATATCCTCACCCTCAAGACCCAATGTTCTGACTTGTTCTCCAATTTGTTTGTTTCTGATTAGTTGAATAATTCGTCCGCCAAAAATTAAGGATACGATAAGCGAGGTGATGACAGCCATTGCTGCTCGGAATGAAATATACTGAAAAACACCCGCTCCAGGGAGTTGATAGGTAGATTCTAAATATTCAAATAAGTAATAAAACATTATTGTTGATATGTGTTAAATAGGTTTTGTAATTCTTGTTTATCGTCAAATGATATTTTTTGACCGTCTATTTCCTGAAATTTCTCATGACCCTTACCTGCCACAAGAATAATGTCTCCTTCATTGGCTAATGAATAAGCCGTTTTTATAGCTGATTTACGATCGCTAATTGTGAGTACATTTTTGATTTTTTCCTTAGGTATTCCTGAAAGAATTTCATCAATTATTAAATTAGGATTTTCTGATCGTGGATTGTCGCTAGTGAGAATAATTTTGTCGCTGAATTGGGAAGCAATCTGCCCCATTTTAGGACGTTTGTCTTTATCACGGTCGCCACCACATCCAAAGACCGTTATCAACTGTTGGTTGTGTTTTACATCATTAATGGTTTTGAGAACATTTAATAAGGCATCTGGCGTATGAGCATAGTCAACAATAGCTACTTTTCGATCGACTGAACGCATTACTTCAAAACGTCCTTCGGCACTATTTAAGGTGCTGATTGATGTCAATGCTTGATATTCGTCTTGACCGAGCAAAACGGCGGTAGCATAGATGGCCAATAGGTTATAAGCATTAAACTGACCTACTAGTTTTGACCACACATCTTTTCCTTGAATGTTTAATAACATCCCATCTAATTGATTTTCTATGACTTTTGCTTTAAAATCGGCTTTAGATTTTAGAGCGTAAGTATAGTGTTGGGCTGAACAATGATGCAACATATTAAGGCCATGTCTATCATCCTTATTGACCAAGGCAAATGCATCTGGTGTTAATTGGTCAAATAATGCTTTTTTAGCAAGGATATAGTCATCAAACGCACCATGATAATCTAAATGATCGTGAGATATATTCGTGAAAATGGCTCCAGCAAAGCGTAAACCAAATGTTCTATTTTGATGAATGGCATGTGAGCTAGCTTCCATAAAACAATACTTACAACCTTGTCGGTACATGTCATCTAACAAAGCATTTATGGAAATAGCATCGGGAGTGGTATGGGTTGAAGAAAGCGATTGAAATCCTATTTTATTTTCTATGGTAGAAATAAGCCCTGAGCTTTCTGCCATTGACTGGTAAAAGGCATGAAGTAAGGTGGCGACAGAGGTTTTGCCGTTGGTTCCTGTAACGGCTACTAATTTTAATTTTTCTGAGGGGTTATCGAAAAAATTAGAAGCTAAAATTCCTAATGCCTTAGAGCTATTCTTAACTTTTAAATACGTGAGATGTTCTTCCTTGGTAGCAGGCAGTTCTTCTGCCAAGATAGCAATTGCTCCTCTTTGATGAGCTTGTTCAATGTATTGATGCCCGTCATTTTGAGTTCCTCTAACAGCCACAAACAATGCGTCTTTGATTACATTTCTTGAGTCGAAACATATACTTGAAATCGCTACATTAGTTAAGCCAACGACTTCTTGCAACTCAATTTTATACAATATGTCTTGCAATAACCTCACGATAACTTTATTGAAATAGACTGTCCTTTCATTATTGTATGTCCTTTTTGAATGGATTGATAGTTTACACTACCTCGTCCACTGTAATTAACTTTAAATCCATAATTCTCTAATAAATAGAGTACATCACATAATGCCATGCCTTTTAGGCTAGGCATCCTGTTATTTTCTAATTGAGATTCTATGCGATGTATATTGAGTTCGACCTTGCCTGTTTTGGCACTTGTAAACACCCACTCTGATGAAGGACTATCATCAGAAATAGTTACGGAAATCTCATTGAATACCATTTCTAAGTCACCTTTATAACCATCTTTTGATACGGGCGCCATTTTATCCTCGGCCACTTGTGTTTGCTGTAATAAGACATCCGTATTATAGACGTAATCGGAGATTTTTCTAAAAACTGGAGCCGCTATATCTCCTCCGTAGTTACCATTCTGTAAGGGGTCATTAATCATAACAATACAAGCGTATTTTGGTTGCTCAGCTGGAAAATAACCAACGAACGACCCCATGTGTCTTTCTTTTGAATATATCCCATCAACTAATAATTGAGCCGTTCCGGTTTTACCAGCAATTTTATATTGAGATGTTTTGATGTTTTGAGCTGTCCCCAGCTCCACCACTTGCTCGAGCATAGTCTTTACCTTTTTAATGGTGGTCATTGAACAAATGGAGGGGTTTAGAATTTCTGGCGAATATGTTTTTTCAATACGACCGTTGTTAACTATTGATTTCACAAAATAAGGCTTCATACGTTGGCCATTATTGGCAATAGCAGCGTAAAAACTTAATATTTGAAGAGGGGTCAATTTTACGCCGTATCCTATCGACATCCATGGAAGAGTAGTTCCAGACCAATGAGTGGTATGCTTGGGGTGTCTGATAATTGGAGTAGCTTCTCCAGAAAGGGATAAACCTAATGGCTCATTAAGCCCCATGCTGTACAAACGATCAACAAATTGGGAGGGTTGTTTTCGATAATGTTTATCAATGAGCTTAGATATTCCCACATTTGATGATTTAATAAATGATTTGTTGAGATCGATTTTGCCATACCCGCCTTCTCGAGAATCGCGCATGACTCTGTCGTAAAAAGTGGTGTTACCCCCCGTGGTGTTGACCGAATCGTCAATTTGTAAATAACCATCTTCAAGCCCCGCTATTACCGAAGCTAGTTTAAATGTTGAACCGGGTTCAACACTCTGACCAACAGCATAATTGAACCGTTCTACATATCTATCCTCTACCTTTTTTAGGTTAACAATGGCCTTGACTTTTCCTGTAGCAACCTCCATAAGGACTGTTGTGCCAAAATCAGCATCATGGTAGCGAAGTCTTTCTTCTAACGCCTTATGTGCAACGTCCTGAAAACGAACATCAATAGTAGTTACTACATCTTTTCCTGGGATGGACTCTCGTTCTCGAATAGGCATCCATTCATTTCCTGCAAGACGCTGTTCTAGACGCTGCCCTTGCTTGCCTCTAAGCTCAAAGTTAAAAGCACCTTCAATACCAACCGACTTGGTGTTTATATTATGATAGCCAATTGTTCGACTGGCAATATCCTTAAATGGTTTTTCTCTGTTGTTTAGCTGTATGTAACGAAAGCCACCATCAAAACGCCCTTTATTAAAAATTGGAAATGTTTTAACGGCTTTTAACTGATTAAAATTGACATCCCTTTTAATAAGAGCATATCCCTTCTGCTTTACCCATACGGAATTAAGCAACTTCAAATATTCAGCGGCCGTTTTATCTTTAAAAAGAGTCGCTAATTGGGTTGCTAATTCTGAAGCATAACGGTCAAAAGTGACTTTATTTACTTGCCGTGTGTCCCATCTAATTTCATACTCTGGAATGGAGGTTGCCAAAAGTAACATCCCCTCTGAATAAATGTTACCTCTTGAAGCTGGCACGTCAACCGTTCTAGTAACATCATACTTATCAGTGCTCCATAAATGCGATTCAAAAAATTGGGTGTAAAGGGGCTGAAGAACAATTGCTACTCCCAATAATATCATAAAAAGATACACAGCAACTGCTCTTCTTTTTATGTTATTTGTTCGATTCATTTTTTTGTATTTATAACTAATGGTTGCTCGTTGTTAATGATTAGCCCCTGATTTACCACCAATGCTTGTACCTCGGTTTGCTTACTTTGAAACATGAGTTGAGATTTGGTGGTAATATATTCTGCTCTCAAGTCTTTAAGCTGACGTTCTAATGAAGAAATTGTTCTGATATGGTTTTCAGATTGGTACGAATTATTAATGTAAAAAACCAATAAAGCACAGATGTACAAAGAGAAAGGCAATAGTTCAAAAAGTCCTTTTTCTAAAAACCTGCCACTAACAACTTCTGAAAAATAACTTTGTCGTTCTTTTTTAGGTTGATATGATTTCTTCAAGTCTTTCATTTTATTTTCTCACTAATTCTCAACTTGGCACTTCTCGATCTAGGATTTTCTGAAATTTCTTGCTCAGAAGCCACAATGGGTTTTCTATTGATGGGCTTTAAAACAACTTTTGGAGTACCAAAGAAATCGGTCTCAATTTGTCCTTCAAAGTTGCCTGACTTAATGATGTTTTTAACCATTCTATCTTCTAGAGAATGATATGAAATGATGGACAATCGCCCACCTTCTTTTAATAAATCTATAGACTGTATAAGTAATGCCTTGAGTGCTTTAAGTTCATCATTTACTTCAATTCTGATGGCTTGAAACAGTTGAGCTAACAACTTATTTTTCTTGTGACTAGGAAATTGACTTGAAACGACTTTTATTAAGTCCTCGGTTGACTCAATAGGGCATTGCTGTCTTGATTCGTCGATTTTTTTAGCCAAACTAAACGCATTTCTCAGCTCGCCATAATGCTTGAATATGCGACATAAATCACTTAGCTCAAAGTCGTTAATTACTTCTTTGGCCGACAGCGACTGATGCCGGTTCATGCGCATATCCAGCGGCCCCTCTTGACGAATAGAAAAACCTCTATCGGCAGTATCAAATTGGTAGGAAGAAACACCCAAATCAGCAAGAATTCCATCTACTTGCTCAACCCCTTCTAGTCTGAGGAATTTCTTCATAAAACGAAAGTTTTGTTCTATCAAAACAAAGCGTTGATCATCAATGGTATTGGACGCTGCATCGGCATCTTGATCGAACGCAAACAACATGCCTTTATTCAGCTGTTGTAAGATGAACTTTGAATGGCCACCCCCACCAAAAGTAGCGTCAACGTAAATGCCATCGGGATGAATGTTTAACCCCTCTACAGATTCATTCAACAAAACTGGCTGATGATACATCATTGATTACTCTTCTTTAGTGGTGTTTCCCATTACTTCTTCTGCTAAGTCAGCAAAATCGGCTGTGGCATCATTTAATACTTTTTCGTATTGTTCTTTATCCCAAATCTCGACCATGTTGAGAGAACATGACAGAACAATGTTTTTAGAAAGCGAGGCGTATGAAATCAAATCTTTTGAAATCTGAAGTCTAAAATTGGAGTCGACCTCAATCATTTTAACACCGGCTGTAAATAGGCGGATAAAATCATTATTCTTTTTTACAAAGCGATTGAGCTTATTAACCTCAGTCATTAGCGTATTCCACTCTGTATAAGGGTGTATTTCTAAACATCTACTAAAAACAGAGCGCTTCAAAACAAAGCCATTTTCCATGACTGGCAATAATTGCTTTTTTAACACAGAGGGCAACATTAGCCGTCCTTTAGCATCAATTTTACACTCATATGTTCCAATCAAACTTAGCATGTTTACTCGATAGAAGTGGTAAATATAAACAAATATACTCCACTTTTTACCACTTTTTACCACTTTGTTGATAAATTCTGACACTTTTTTTAAATTCTGGACTAAATGAGCCCAAATTGACATAAAGAAAGAATACAAGTATTTTACGTATTTTTGCTCCGCGATGATTAAAAATTTAAATGTCATTAAAGAAGAGGGCTTCGAGTACGTCGAAATGGGCGATGGTCCAACTATCGTTTTGCTTCACGGACTAATGGGAGGTATTGAAAATTTTGAAAGCATAATTCCTGGTCTTAGCGAGTCAGGATATAAAGTTATTGGACCCATTTTACCACTTTTTGAAAAGCCCCTCATTCACACAAACATCAATACTTTCAAAAAATACTTGTTTCGTTTTTTGACATTTAAAAACATTGACAAAGTCTCTTTATTAGGCAATTCACTTGGTGGCCATATTGCTCTTGTTTTTGCACAAGAACATCCAGAAATGGTCGATTCCCTGATTCTTACTGGCAGCTCTGGGCTATATGAAAATTCTATGGGTGATACTTTTCCAAGAAGAGGAGATTATGATTACATAAAAACAAAAACCGAGGAAGTTTTTTACGACCCAAAAATGGCTACCAAAGAACTGGTTGACAATGTATTTGAGATAGCTAACAACCGAAACTCCGTCATTCGATTATTGGCCATGGCTAAGTCGGCCATTCGTCACAATATGAGCAAAGATATTCCTAAGCTCGACTTTCCAGTTTGTTTAATTTGGGGGAAACAAGATAGTGTAACACCTCCCCATGTGGCTAAGGAATTCCATGCTTTATTTAAACGCTCTGATTTATTTTGGATAGATCGCTGTGGTCACTCACCTATGTGGGAACACCCCATTATTTTTCAAAATATTTTAGTGGAGTGGCTCAAATCGAACGTTAAAAATTAATCATGTTAATCAAGAATGCACAGTTTGTTGTTAGCAATACTGATGTAAAAAAGTGTCCTCAACCAACTCTTCCTGAATATGCTTTTATAGGACGATCTAATGTTGGCAAATCATCACTCATAAACATGCTGACTAATAGAACGAATTTGGCAAAAGTCTCTGGCAAACCAGGAAAAACCCAACTTATCAATCATTTTCTCATCAATAATAGCTGGTATCTAGTTGATTTACCTGGATATGGATACGCCAAGGTATCTAAATCAAAACGACAGGAATTTTCACAATTTATAAAAAACTACCTCCTAAACAGGCAAAATTTAATGTGTTTGTTTGTTTTGTTGGACTCTCGCTTAACCCCTCAAGCCATCGATTTGGAGTTTATGCAATGGTTGGGTGAACACAAGGTGCCATTTGTTATGTGTTTCACAAAACAGGATAAATTATCCAAAAAAAAGAGTACTGACAATCTCAAAGACTATCAGAAAGAGATGTTGTTACAGTGGGAAGAATTGCCACCCATTTTTTTAAGCTCATCGACCGAAAGCTTGGGCAAAGAGTCTATTCTCAGTTTTATTGAAGAAACGAATTCTCTATTTCAATAGTTTGTCAGCAAAATGCTGACAAAAATCGCGCATATCAGCCGCCATCTTGTCTTGGTTAGTCGCTCTTTCAAGCGTATCAGCCATTGACGCTAACATTTGATAGAAAAAATAGGTCATCTCGTCAGTTGTCATTTCTTTCGTCCAAAGGTCTATTCGAAGAGATTCTTTGGATTTGGAATCCCAAAAAGATAAAAATGCGGCTTTACACTCAGTTAGCTCTTGTTGGCCATCACTGGCTTGCCATTGTATTTTCTCAGGCACATGATTTTGATCTAATTCTATCTGGACTGAAATCTCTGATTTTTTGGTGGTCATTTTGGACGGTATTTAGATTGATTTAAAATATACTGGGCATCTTGAATGCCTAACAGTTCTTTAACACTTACATCGGATCGATTGGCCATAAACTGACGGACAATGTTCCACCCAACCCATATAGGAACTTGACCGGGCGACTCCGCAGGCATTCCTCTAGTATAAGGGGCTGGCTTCATGTATTTATTGACTAAGAATTGATCGTTGGAATAAAGCAATCCTTCTTCAATGAGGAATTTCCAAATTGAAAATTCGTTTTCCTCACACCAGCTTAACTGCTCTTGAGAATAGCCCATGTATATATATGAGGGCTGGTTTTTTAAATATTCACTAAGGACATACTTTATTTTACCATAATGAATCATTTGAGACAAAAAGTCGGTATGTTCAGATTTAAACTCGGATTCTAACCATCCTTCAAAAGCGACAGAAACCATATAGTTTGATTGAAATCGCTGATGCATATAGGCAGGAAATTTATGTGTGATGTGTTGATAGTATGGGGCATCTTTACCAAGAAACATTTCTAAGCCAATGCCTAAGGTACTATCAGTCGCAATGGCAATGTAGTTAAACCCTCCAAAAAAGGGCACAATGGTAGGGACAATACGATCTGGAAAGGCCTTGTTATAATAATAAAAAGCTTCTGAAAATTCCTTTTCAAACGGTGAAAAATCAGCGTATTTACGACTTAGTTCTTGGTATGGTTTTTGAAAATCAGTTTCGTTTTGAAATGCCAATAACGAATCTTGAAAGGATTGGGGAGGCAGAAAAATCACATTTTCGGAATAAACTTTCCAAAAGTAACCGTACTCTTGGAGCAAATCATCGTAAAACGCGTCTGAAGGATCTGTTACATACAAACTATCCAATCGCAAGACCTTCAAATTTTCATAAGCCATGTGATTGTTCTGACAGGAGAACAAACAACCAATAATGATAAAAAACAAACGAAACATAGCTCTTTTCATGGCATAAAATTACGATTTATTAACTTTGCTGGACTATGAAGGCAAAAGAATGTGTAAATTATATTAGCAAATGGCTTTCCGACTATTTAACTCAATCCAAATTAAAAGGTTATGTGGTTGGTGTTTCGGGTGGTATAGATTCGGCAGTTACGTCCACATTGGTGGCGCAAACTGGCTTTCCTGTTTTATGTCTAGAACTACCTATTTTACAAGAGCAGCACCAAATTGTACGCGCCAAAGAGCATATAGCTTGGCTGGAAAACCGTTTTGAAAATGCACAATCACTTAGCGTTGATTTAAGCTCTGTTTTTCAGAATTTTGAACAAGTTGTCACTTTAGATGACAATACGGATAGTCATTTCATCTCTCTAGTAAATGCTAAAGCACGTCTGAGAATGACAACCTTGTATTATTACGCTCAACTGTATTCTTTTTTAGTAGTTGGTACGGGAAATAAAGTTGAAGATTTTGGCATTGGCTTTTTTACCAAATACGGAGATGGAGGAGTCGATATTAGCCCCATTGCTGATTTATTAAAGTCTGAGGTTTATACTTTAGGTGACCATTTAGGAATTGTTGATTCCATTATGAGTGCCCCACCTACCGATGGCTTGTGGAACGACGATCGAACTGACCAAGAGCAAATTGGCGCCACGTACGATGAATTAGAGTGGGCCATGTCTTTTCTCGGGGAGGCTGAAAATCTATCGGACAGACAACAATTTGTTTTGAAAAAATTTCACCAACTAAACGCTGTTAATAAACACAAAATGCACCCCATTCCAGTTTGTGTTATTCCAAATAATTTAAAATAATACGGTCTTAAAGCCCTTACATAATTTTCAATTACACTATGAAAAACCCCCTTTTAATATGTATGTTTATTTACGCCCTTTCAAGCAACTTAGCACATGGACAAATTACCAAAATCAAAGGAAAAGTTATCAATGAACATAATCAGCCCCTTCCGTTTGTAAATGTAAAATTTACTCATTCCAACATTGGCACTACGACCGACTTTGATGGAAAATACATGCTAGAAACAAAATGGGCTAAAGACAGCTTAGTCGCTTCCTATTTGGGCTATAAAAGGAAGGCCTTGCACGTACAAAAAAACAAATCACAGACCCTCAACTTTACATTAATCCCACAAGCCGTAAACATTAATATCATTGAAGTTCGTGATCAAAAAAAAATACGGTACAAAAATAAAGGCAATCCAGCCGTCAAATTAATTAATAAGGTCATTGAGAAAAAAAGTCAAAATCAAAATTCATCTCTTGACCATTACGAATACGATAAATATGAAAAAATAGAGTTCGATTTGAACAATTTTTCATCTACTATATCCGAAAAGAAAATAATGAATTCATTTCAATTTGTCTTCGACCAATACGTTGATACTTCTGAAGTCAATGGAAAGCCATTTATCCCCTTCTTTATTAAAGAAAATGCCTCAACTGTTTACTACCAAAAAAATCCAAAACGGTATAATGAATATGTTCATGGTGAAAAAATGAGCGGACATCTCAATAGAATGGATAATGACGGCATCGGATTTTTAATGAAAAAACTTTATTCTGAAATTGATATTTATGAAAATCAAATTGAATTATTTGGTAATTTTTTTCCTAGTCCAATTAATGATGTTGCCCCAAGCATATACAAGTATTTTATCATTGATACTGTGTGGGTTGAAGGAACTAACTGCATTAATGTTGGCTTTTTGCCTCGATCTAAATCCGATTTTGGCTTTTCAGGAAACCTTTTCATTGTAAACGACGGATCTTATGCCATAAGAAAAGTTCAATTGGGTATTAGTAAAGATATCAATCTAAATTTTGTGAATGAATTGAGCGTAGATCAGAGTTTTATAAAATTGGACACCAATCTATGGATGCTCTCAAAAAACGCTCTATTTATTGATTACAGTTTAAATAATAATAAACTGGGTATTGTAGGTAAAAAAAGTGTTTCGTACAGAAATCATGTTATAAATACCAAACGAGCCGACTCCATCTATCAGCCATATAATCAGATTATCAAACTTAGCAAGTCAAACGACTCGTCCCATTTTGAACAATATAGACATCAAAGTCTGAACTCAACGGAAGAGGGCATTTACGAAATGATTGATAGTATTCAGAACACCAAAACATTTAAAGTGATATCTGAAGCTAGTTCAATCCTTACTTCTGGGTGGATCGATTGTGGCGAGTATGAATTGGGAACCATTTCCACCTTCGTAAGCTGGAATAAAATTGAAGGTCTTAAACTCAGGATGGGTGGACAAACAACCCCTTCTTTTCACAAGAAATTCCAATTGAACGGTCATCTTGCAATTGGACTTGGGGATTTACGTCTCAAGTATCAAAGTGGTATAAATTATTCTTTCAACAAGAATTTTTTAAAGTTTCCACTACATCGCATTTTTTTCTCACTTTCTAGAAAAACTATGTTTCCTGGGCAATATTCTCATTATTTAGATCATGATAATTTTTTATTTTCCTTCAACAGTCATTCGTCCGACAAAATGTTGCTTATACACCAAGTAAAGGTGGATTATTTGAAAGAGTTTAGAAACAATGTATCTGTACAACTGCTTTTTGAAAATAATCACATAAGGCCATTAGGTCAGTTGATATTCAAGAAAAATAATGGCGGATTAGTACGACGTATACTGACCGATGAATTAACGCTTTCTATGACCTACTCTCCACATCAGCAATTTTATCAAACAAAAAACAGAAGACGTCGAATTATCAATAATTATCCTGTAATAAGTGCTAGCCATACATTGGGCATTAAGGGTTTTTTGAATGGCGAATATAATTATTCCAAAACCGTTTTTGAATTTGAAAAACGATTCAACATCCCTCTTCTTGGTTATTCCGATTTTGAAGCTGAAGTGGGGAAATTTTGGGGTCAAGCACCATTTCCCTTGCTAGGAATTCCTAGAGCTAATCAATCTCTTGGATACCAATTCAAATCGTTCAACTTGATGAATTACATGGAATTTATCAATGATGAGTATCTCACCATTAGATGGAATCATTATTTTAAGGGATTTGTTTTCAACAAGTTACCTCTCATCAAAAAATTGAAAATAAGAGAAGTTATTGGTGTTAAACTTTTGTATGGTCGTTTAAGTGATGAGAACAACCCTTATTTACACCAAAATTTGC